>CAZLLK010000014.1:0-49014 GCA_964560435.1 uncultured Oscillospiraceae bacterium | reverse complement strand
TTCTGCAAGAACACTTCGACCTCAATCCGCTCCGGCATTAAGCTGCCACTACCCTGTCGATTTTACCGATCTTGTTATAAACAAGGTCTACTTCCCTGCCGACTTCGGGAACCCATCCATTTGCCCTTGCATCAGAAACAAAAAAGCTATCGCAAGCAGTTCCAGTAGCATGTTCATCCAAGAGAGTGCAAAACACCTTGTAACCCTTTATCGGCTGTTCACCTTTGGGAGTGAAGTCTACTTTTTTCATTCTCCTTTTTCAATTATAATAGGTCATATATAACCTATGATAAATTAAGAACAGGATATATATATCCTAAAGTCAATAGGTATTTTAACACCTATGATAAAATTATAATATTATCACAAAGAATGGAGGATAATTCAGTGAAGTATTACTACGATAGACTAAAAGAATTAAGAATAGACAGAGATGTAACACAAGCGCAAATAGCAAGCATCCTTCAAGTAAACCAAGAATATTACAGCAAATATGAATTAGGAAAAGTACCCCTACCAATAAAACACCTTAGCACACTGAGCCTTTACTACGGCGTTTCCTCCGATTATATTCTAGGGCTACCCAATAATTTAAAATGGCCGAGGTGACAAAATGACAGAAGAATTAATCAAATACTTACTTATTTTCGGAGCGTTCTGCATTGTTATTGCATTCCTAAATAGCCGGCTAAAAAAGAAAGACAACAAAACAAATAAAAACGTAGACTACACCAAAGGGTACAAATCAAGATGGCTTTTCAGTAACCATGAAAAAGAAGCTTTCTACAAGATTAAAGAAATCACCGATAGTATTGGACTTTACCTTTTTGCAAAGGTCAGGTTGTTTGACCTCTTAGAGCCAAAGCAAGGGATTGAGAACAAATTAGGACATCAAGGAAAAATCCAATCGAAGCACGTAGACTTTGTTATATGCGATAAGAAGCTCGTAGCAAGAGTGATTATCGAACTTGATGATGCTTCGCATGACACACAGCCACGAGAAGAACGCGACAACTTCGTGGACACGGTTCTGCTTAATTGCGGATATAAAGTATTACATATTAGGAGTGTTGAGCCAGAATCACTTAAGTTACAGCTTGAGAGCGTTTTCGCTCCGCTGTCCGCTACTACTCAGTAACAGGGCACAGGCGCAGGGACAAATTATTCAAATGTTATTAACTACTACGAAAGGAGACTCTTATGCCATTTATTGCATTTGCATTACCGGCTTTAAATGTTGCTCTTACTGTCGTTGCTATTTATGCCTTGATAGTTTTAATTCAAGCATTGAAAACCTATATTAGAAATAACAGCTGATATACCGTGCTTTCCAGCGAAGGCTGAATAGTCCTACATACTCAAATATAAGCTTTGTATCACTTTTCATCCGCTGTCCGCTACTGCTAAATAACACACCCTCTCCCCTCGGCTGTTCCAGCCGACCCCCTTCAAGGGGGAGAAACGATGTGTTCAAGATGAAGAGTGGCATAAGCAACAACAAACCCCTCCACCGTTAGGTAGAGGGGTAAAAAATGAGATTGACAAATTGAGAACAAGACCGTAAACTATGTACACAAGAGCACGGAGGTAAAAGGAATGCTAACTAAAGAAGAGCTTGAAGCCATAAGGCTTATAATGAAAGAAGAGCTAAAACCCATAAAAGAAGATATTGCCGATATAAAGGAGCGCATGAGAGACATGGACGATGCAATCGGTATCATATCCGAATGGGCTGAAAAGGTTGCAGACAAGGAACGAATCCCCTTTGCAAGTGGTAATTAAATAAATCAATCCCTTTACTCAATGAAGTAGAGGGATTTTTTATTACTGTTGAAGAAGTTTTAGAGAAGTAAAGAAGTATAAAGATTTTGCACGTGCGAATTTTGTAACTCTTTTGTTGCTTATTCAAGTCATGAATTCAAGTATTCGGTTTACATATCAAATTGCATAAGTATAAAAAATTTTGTTTATTAGAAGGGAGGTATAACCATAACAACTAAGTTTTTGATTATAGCAAAGTATCAATACCTTTCATAGAATGTATTACTAACGACAGGAGGTGAAGTATGGATAGTTATCGGAAAATAATAGATGAGCAAAATAAATCTTTGGACAAAGATACATCTGAATATATAAGTACTGAGGCGATGCGTTGTAGGCCTTGTCCAAATCCACCAGAGCCGCCACAACAAACCCATACGCATGAATTTGAATCAAGCACTAAACTAGCCGAAGAGGGTGACGACAGACACAACCACAGATTTGCAGGAGTTACTAGTGAGGTCATACCCCTGCCTGGAGGAAATCATAAACACGTTATATATACACGAACTGACTTTTTTGGTCATCTTCATGAAGTTGCAGTTGAAACCGAACCTGTGAAAGATGTTGGCCATGGAAAGCATGTTCATTTTGTAAATGGAATTACAACCCTTAATGATGGGCATGTCCATGAGTTTGCATTTACTACGTTAATAGAAGCTCCGCTATTACCTAACACTTAAATATTGTTCATGAAAATTTCTTAGTAATATAAAACTCCTATCAATCTCGGAATGATGGGAGTTATATTTATTCAACCTTAATGGTTTACATATCAAATTGCATAAGCATAAAAAATTTTATTTAATTCAGGGGATATGTAAACCGAATTAAAAGCCGTAAATTTCCTGTTTAAGAAGTAGCTGAAAGCATTGACTTTGCAGATTATTTAATTGAAACAAAAGAATATGAGAAATTTGAGCCATCAAATGATTTAACTCTATTGCGACCGCTTTATTAGGGAAAACAAACCTTAGATTTTGTCCAATTTCTTTTTCAGAAAGTAAATGATTATGAAAAGATAGCATTTTTCGAAGCAATGGTCGAAATCAAAGACAACGTGAACTGCAAAGATATCGCATATTTTCTTGTGGAGGATTCAAACATAGGCTTATTAGAAGACGATTCGTTAATTGAGAAAGTCCGTGAAAAACTTTGGGAAAATGTTTCGCCAAGTTAGAACGGATACAAAACTCATTTTAGCAGATAAAGGAATGAGCGATTCCACAAAAAAGTTCATGAATCACCAACTTACAAACAGTAAATCAAGTGCACCACCCGGTTTGGGCAAAGAATAGCCCAAACGTTTTTCTCTTAGTTTAGCAACAGTATAGCAGCAAAGCACTAGCGCACCTAATTAATCAGGAGTGTTAGTGCTTGTTTTTATGTAAGCATCATGGTTGCCGGCACATAGACAACGCAGAAATGTGGAACTGTCAACATAAGGTCTACCCTTTTCCATTATGCCCTACATTTGTTATAATTTAATTTCAGATGATACTTATATTATTATTAAACTTCAAACAAATTTGAAGAACAATTAGAATTTGAATGTGGTCTGATGCGTTGAATCCTTTGTATTTACCAACTTTTTAAGGAGACATGCATAATAATTAATTTTCAAACTTACACTTCAAAAAGTGCAAAATAGAATATATAATTTCTAACGAGTGGCCGGCGGCAAAACCGACCGCACGTTCGCGTACATAATACAGGAAAATCAGTCAATGTCAAGTTCGCTGAGACGGTCAGCAAAACAAATCTCAAGCTGTGAGTGGATAATGCCCCAGTCCTTTCGTCGGCCGGTCCACTTCTTAGTGACGTCTATCATGGGGCCAGATAGAGAATCTTCAGAAGGCTGCCGTCGGTCGGAAAAACGGCCTTGGCCTTCGTCACCTTGCGGAGCTGGAGGTTAAAGTTCTCAATAGCGTTAGTCGTATGAATGAGCGTTCTGACCTCCTGCGGATACTTGAAATAAGTACTGAGATTTGGCCAGTTATCCCGCCAGGACTGAGCTATTTTCGGATATTTCGGTTTCCACTTCTCTTCGAAACAGTCAAGTTCATAGCGAGCTGTTTCCTCGTCTACGGCAGCGTAAACGCGCTTTAAGTCTGAGCTAAGTATCTTGATGTCCTTATAGGAAACATAGCGTGTGGTATTCCGAATCTGATGGATGATGCACTGCTGGATTTCGGTTTTGGGGAACACCCCCAAAATAGCGTTTGGAAAGCCTGTAAGTCCGTCAACGCAGGCGATCAGTATGTCCTGAACACCGCGGTTTCTCAGTCCGTTCAAAAACGCTAAGCCAGAATTTAGCGCTTTCATTTTCTCCAACCCACATGCCTAAATCGTCCTTGATCCCGTCCATTTGGATGCCGATTGCAATATATACGGCCTTCTTGACTATTTGACCTTCGCTGCTGACATGGAAGTGCATCGCGTCCATGAACACGACCGCATATACGTTCGAGAGAGGGCGCATTTGCCACTCCTTCACTATCGGAAGTATCTTATCTGTCACGCGGCTGATGGTACTGTCAGATACGTTAATGCCGTAAGTTTCGCGAATATGCTCCTCTATATCCGAGGTTGTCATTCCTTTTGCGTACTCGAGAGTATTTTATCCTATATGTCGCCACTCAGGCTCGTCTGATTCTTTTCCACAAGTTGCGGTTCGAATTCGCCTTTGCGGTCTCGCGGAACAGAGATTTCCATATCGCCATAACTGGGTTTCAGCGTTTTTTCGCTATATCCGTTGCGGCTGTTGTCAGTGTCCTTATTGCCGTAGTCGTACTTGCCAGAGCCCAGCTCACTCTCTAGTTCACCATAAAGTCCATTCTACAGCACCGTGCCGACCATCTCTTTGAACAAGTCCTTCACGCTAGCTACTTCCTTGATTCCTGCGTCTTGTAACAGTTCCAATAATTTTTTCCGTTGCTCTGCGGTCGGGTGTGATTTTTCTTGCTGCCATAACTAAAACCTTCAAGATAGTGTTTCTATTTTACACCATCTTGAAGGTTTACACAAAATTCGGGATAGTCTCCAATAACTGGTCGATGAGCATTCTAGACTCTGAATTTTTCTAATCTGTAATGTCCTTCATCATCCAATACTTTAACACCATCTTTATAGTCATATCCTAATTTTCTATAGAATTCACATCCCGTAATGGATGAAGGAATTTCTGTTCTTCTTGCTCTTCTGAAGTATTCATCTTTTTCTAAGGCTTCGATTATAGATTTGCCGATCCCTTTACCATGTAATTCTGCCAATACAAATATAGTTAAGAGAACACTTTCATCTTGCTTACCCCAATAACTTGAAATTGCTCCGCACCCTACGACATTATTATCTAAACAAGCAACGTACATATGAGCATACCTACTTATTTTTAGTACTTTGTTAGGATAATATATCTCAGATAATTGTTCCATTTCTGCTCTGGGATAGTCCTTAATATTAACCTCCATGAAATTTCTGCAAATTAATTCTGAAACAACTTGAGAATCCCCACTATACTATCAGCAGCGGGCGTTCGATTTATAGAAATTGATTTACATATCAATTTGCAAAAGTATAAAAGTTTATTTTATTCAGAGCAGTTTGAAGTAGAATAACATGGCTAATGTTTGCTTGCTACAAAGTCGATAAATAGTTAGTCCTAATCATCATTTTTCCATCCAATAAGCAACTTAATTGAATAAACTAAAATTAGAAAATTTGGAAATGAGAAATAAAAGATTCTACTTTCCGTAATAATAGTACCTACAATTGCAAAAACAATTGAAATGGTTGATAAGATTGCTATTGCTATCAAATAGCTAATCGTATCTTTTTTTAGACGCGATCGCTCATTCACAACTGGGGCTTGATAGTGATTTAGTTCGCCGCATTTTAGACACTCAAATGAATCAGTTGAGACATCATTTCCGCAACCGGGACATTTAATAAGTGCCATTGTATTTCTCCTCACAAATTATAAATTAACAACATATAACATAGATTGGTATATTAGGGCAATTATACCACACAACTTTTAAGAAAAACAGTCAAAATATCTCGTGCCCTATTGCAGACGAATTTATTTTCTCAATCTGGTTAACATAACATGTCGCAAGTGTATACATAGTTTTGTTTATTCGACGACAAGGTTAATTTTAAGCTGAATAACTTTGCTATTAATTCTTTATTTTTACAATTAAACAGTGTACAATATAGTTGTTTGTACTGTTTAATTCGGAATGTTATAGGAGGTTTCATTATGCAGCCTAATAGTTTTATTCGGAGTGATATGGATACAAAACTTGCAAAAACAGAAGCAAATACTCCTTCTTCTTTTAGGAGTAACGGTGAAAAGAAGGCATTAAAAAGGGCAAAAGAAGCAAGGCGTGCTTTTCGCGAATCAAAAGGATATGACGTTGATACTTTTTGGACAAGATGTTTCAAATCTATATTTCAAAACAAGAGAGATTAATATCCAAAGCTTTATATTTGCCGAAACAACCCTCTGCAATATCTGCAGAGGGTTGTTTCGTGACCTGTTGGGTTTACATAATATCGTAGTGTTGCTTTTTCTAAAAGGCCTCTCTTGTGGCCTGAATGTCACGTGAAATTTGCGAGCTGAGTTCTCCAGTGCTTTCAAATTTTTTCTCAGCACGAAGAAACTTATAGAATTCGATTCGGACATATTTACTGTATAAATCGCCGTTGTAATCAAGAATATAGGTTTCAACCGAAAGCTTCTCGTTTTCGCCAAAAGTTGGTCTCACGCCGATGTTGGTTACCGCAAGCTTTTCCTCATCATCCAGGAAAACCTTCGTCGCATAAACCCCTCTTTTCGGAAGAACAAGGCTTTCGTCATCGCCTTCAAGGTTAATAGTAGGCGTACCCAGCCGTCTGCCAACTTTGCGACCGTCCCTCACGGTGCCTGCATAAACAAACGGGTGCCCCAAAAAGTAATTAGCTTTTTCGATATCTCCCTGTGAAATTAGTTCGCGGATATATGTCGAGCTAACCGTTACCCCGTCCAGAGTGAACTTCGAAATAATGTCGCAGCCTATGCCGATTTTTGCACAGTATTCGAAAATCTTGTTGGGGGTTCCCTCCCCCTTATAGCCACAGTGAAAATCGTGTCCTATGACAAGATGCACGGCAGAATATTTCTCGATTAGCGAGTCGATGAAGTTCTGCCACGGCGTCTCCATTGTGTTTTTATCGAAATGGTAGATAATCACATTTGCAATGTCGAACAAGCGTGTTACCAAGTCAGCTCGCGTTTTAATACTTCCAATCAATGGAACGCTGTGACCAGTAATAACCGATTCAGGGCTAACATCAAAGGAAAGCACTGCCGGTGATGCGTCAATTTCCTCAGCGCGGCGCTTTGCCATCTTGATAAGTTCCGCATGGCCTCTGTGAACTCCGTCAAAAAAGCCGAGCGCGATTACAGATTTGTTTTCAGCATTTGCCGACATAATTGCCTCCAAGCGGCTAAAGTCTAAACCTTGCGCCGCATAAACATTTGTTAAAGGTTCTTTTTTGATGGTATAAATCACACTTCAAAAAAGCTCTTTATTGTCCTCATAATGCCTTTTTCGACATTTCCAAGCATCAAAAATCCGCCATTGGCGTCGTAAACGCGGTACTTGCCGTCGGCTTCGGTTGTTTCAAAGCTATTGCCGCAAAGGCATTTTTTTAACTGGAATTCGGAAACTGTAAAGGTCGGATATTCGCCGAAAAGAGTATCCACAGGCATAATTGCCTTATCGAGTTCACCTTTTTCAACAAGTTCGCGAATTTCATCAATGGTATGGGCGTTTTCTATGGAAAAAATACCCGCGACGATCCTTCGAAGCGAAGAAAGTGCCGCTCCTGTTCCAAGGCACTCTCCAATATCGTGGCATAACGTGCGAATATATGTTCCTTTTGAGCAGACGACGCGAAGAACAAAATCTCCGGCTTCTTCGCCGATTATTTCAAGCTTCTTAATTGTAACCGTGCGACTGCTTCTCTCGATTTCCACGCCGTTTCTTGCAAGGTCATATAGCTTTTGCCCCTGAACCTTGATAGCTGAATACATCGGCGGAACCTGCATAATATCACCGGTGAACTCCGGAAGAACTTCCAAAAGTTCAATCTTTGAAACAGTTTTAGCACTGGTTCTCAGCACTGTTCCCGTGATGTCCTGCGTATCTGTAACGACACCGGTACGAAGTCCTGCTATGTATTCCTTTTCGTGGCTTTCCGCAAACTCAACAGCCCTCGTCGCCCTGCCGACGAAAACTACGAGAAGCCCGGTTGCCATCGGGTCGAGTGTTCCCGAATGACCTATGCGACGCTCATGCAGAATTCCTCGCAGCTTTGCGACAACGTCATGGCTTGTGAAGCCCTGAGGCTTATCTACAAGAATAATTCCGTTCATTTGTATTCAACCGCGATAATATTCGCCAAAAGTTCCGCCGCTTCAGCGCAGCTTTTGTCTATCGCACAGCCGGATGCCATTTTGTGTCCGCCGCCGCCAAAATTAGCGCATACCCTGTTCGCATCAACAACACCATTAGTACGAAGCGATACCTTGCAATGATTCTCGTCAATTTCTTTTATCATAGCGCTTGTAAACGCCCCCTCTGCCCTTCCGGGCAAAGACGCAATGTCCTGACAATCGATTTCCATTGCTCCGGCTTTTTCAAGCATTTCCTTTGTTACTATGGCAATGACGGTTTTACCGTCGTGAAAGTAGCGCAATGATTCAAATATCAACGCTTCAAGCGCAAGTCTAGCCTTTGAGCTTGTGCGGAAAATCAGCTTATTCAGAAAGGTGTTTCTGGCTCCGGCATAGCAAAGCTCCGAGGCCGCACGCAGGGTGTCCCCTGTCGTGTTGCCGTATACGAAGCAACCTGTATCGGTAGAAACAGCGACATACAAGAGATCCGCGACAGAAGAATCAAGTCCGCAAAGCTCTTTGACAAGCTCCATGACTATTTCACCGCAGGAGGCTTTGTCTGCCCATACTATTGTTTCTCTTGCGTAGAAAGTGTTTGAAGGATGATGGTCGATGGCAAGATCGACGCTGCCCTCAAAGCCTTTCGGGAAAAGAAGTTGATCCGCAATATCAACCGAAACGATATACGAAGGTGTAAAGCCATCAGGAGCAATATAAGGTTCCGCAAGCCAGAGATAGCTGTCCTCAAATTGAGGATTATTGAATAAATAGGCGGTTTTTCCAATCTTTCTCAGTGCGTAGCAGAGAGCGGAAGCACTTCCAATCGTGTCGCCGTCCGGTCTAATGTGCGTGATAATAATAAAATTATCATTTTCACGCAGTAATTCCAGCGTTTCACTAATTGTCATTCTTTGTTTCCTCCGACTTATTCTCCGAATTCTCACTACCCAAAAATCCGGGTTTGTTGATAATCGAATTTATATAAGCACCGTGCTCAATGGAATTATCAAGCTCGAATATAAGCTCAGGAGTATATCTAATGCTAAGCTTTTGGGACAATTCGCGTCTTAACCAGCCGGAGGCCGATTTTAGTCCCTTTTTTAATTCCTTTTCGTCTTTGAGCCCAAACACACTGAGATAAACAGTGCAGTAACGCAAATCTCCAGTTGTTTCTGTCCTCGTAACGCTGATCATGCCCTGATTTACACGTGGGTCTTTTATCGAACGTAAAAGCTCGCTAAGCACGAGCTGAATGTCGTCATTAGTTCTGTCTATCCTATAACCTGCCATAGTTTCACCTCATTATACGACTGCCGTAATTCGGCAGCATTGCTTAAGGCCGCCGCAATTAAGAGGCGGCCATGTATTTATTAGTCGATTACACGTTCCATAATGAAGGATTCAACAATGTCGCCTTCCCTAACGTCACTAAACTTTTCGATGCTGATACCGCACTCGTAGTTTGTAGCAACTTCCTTAACATCATCCTTGAAACGACGCAGTCCGGAGAGCATTCCTTCATGGACAACAACGCTGTCTCGAATTACGCGGACACTGCTGTTTCTGACAATCTTGCCGTCTGTAACATAGCTTCCGCAGACAGTGCCGATTTTCGAAATTTTAATGACCTGACGAACCTCAGCGTGGCCAGTGATAACTTCCTTAAACTTAGGCTTAAGCATACCCTTCATCGCGGCTTCGATTTCGTTTATGCAGTCGTAGATTACGCGGTACATTCTCATGTCCACGTTTGCTCTTGCGGCATAATCGCGTGCTGCATTGTCGGGACGTACGTTGAATGCAACGATGACTGCTCCGCTGGTATCTGCCAGCATAACGTCCGACTCGCTTATCGCACCGACGGCAGAGTGGATTACGCGAACACGAACCTCTTCGTTTCCGAGCTTTTCCAACGATGCTTTGACAGCCTCGGCGCTTCCCTGAACGTCCGCCTTGACGATAATATTGAAGTCCTTGATTTCGCCCTGCTGAATCTGCGCAAACAAATCCTCAAGGGAAACTTTTTTGGGTGCGCAGACAAGTGAGTCCTTGTTCTGCTGTTTTCTCTGCGAAACAAGCTCACGAGCCATACGCTCATCGGCAACTGAGTTAAATGTGTCTCCGGCTAACGGAACCTCGGAAAGTCCCGAGATTTCAACAGGAACAGAGGGTCCTGCTTCGGTTACTCGCTCGCCCTTATGGTTTGTCATTACGCGAACATGGCCGACTGACGTGCCAGCTATAATTATATCGCCCTGCTTAAGTGTACCATTCTGGACAAGAACGGTCATAATTGGGCCGCGGCCTTTGTCGAGTCTTGCTTCGATTACGGTACCCTTTGCGGCACGGGTCGGGTTTGCTCTCAGTTCGCGCATTTCGGCAGTCAGCGCAACCATTTGAAGCAGATTTTCAATGCCCATTCCGGTTTTTGCGGAAATCGGACAGATAATTGTATCGCCGCCCCATTCCTCGCTGACCAGTTCATACTGGGTAAGCTCCTGCTTAATTCTGTCGGGATTTGCTGCGGGCTTATCCATCTTGTTTATAGCGACAATAATAGGAATTCCGGCAGCCTTAGCGTGATTTATAGATTCAACGGTTTGTGGCATAATGCCATCATCCGCCGCAACAACAAGGATGGCGATATCGGTTACCATAGCGCCACGGGCACGCATTGAGGTAAATGCTTCGTGTCCCGGTGTATCAAGGAAGGTTATTGGGCTTCCGTTAATTTCGATGCGGTATGCACCGATATGCTGCGTTATGCCGCCTGCTTCACCGCTTGCAACATTCGCTTCGCGGATGCGGTCAAGCAGCGAGGTTTTGCCGTGGTCAACGTGACCCATGACAACAACAACAGGTGCGCGGGGAACAAGGTCTTCAGCTCTGTCTTGGCTGTCGTCAATAAGCCTGTCTTGAACGGTTACGACGACTTCTTTTTCGACCTTACAGCCCATTTCCATTGCAACAAGAGCCGCTGTTTCATAGTCTATAGTGTCAGACAGTGAGGCCATCGTGCCGAGCTTTATTAGCTGGCGAACGACCTCTGCGCCTGTTTTCTTCATTCGAGTTGCAAGGTCTCCAACACTGATTTCATCAGGAATAGAAACTTTAACCGGAGCTTTCTTGGCGATTTCAAATTGGAGCTTCTGAAGCTTGTCTTTTTCTTCCTGCTTACGTTTCGTACTGACGTTCGTCTGGCGATTCTTATTTTTGTTGACAAACTTTTCCTTACCCTGCATATTCTCGGCCTTTTCAGGGACAAGATTTGCAAGCCTGTCATCATATTTATCGATGTTCACGGTTACGCCGCTGGTATCAATAACGCGCTTTTCGGGAACGGCTTTAGGCACATGAGGTCTGTTATCCGCAGGCTTCTGAGGCTGCTGCTGCACAGGTCTTGTTTCCTGAACTTGCTCAGTTCTCTGAACAGGCGCACCACCTTCGATTGCAGCCTTTGGAGCTTCAGGTGCCTTTGCAGTCTCGGGTTCAGCCTGTATTGCGGGCTTTTCGGGAACGGCAAAGACCTCTGCAATATCCTCGACCTGATTGTGCTGGGTAAGATATTCAAAAATAAGATCCAGCTCGTTATCCTCCAAAACCTGCATATGGTTCTTGGGGGCTGTAGCATAGTCCGTCAAAATCTGTGCAATATCCTTGGAGTTCATTTTGAAATCCTTTGCCACCTCGTGAACTCTGTACTTAATAAGTGTACTCATATGTTTTTCCTCCTCTTACCCGTCGCGGCGGGTTTTGCCGCCATGCCTGTTTTCATTTTCTTCTCGTGAGCCAAAGCCTCTCGCTTTCGCATAAGCGCCTTTTGGTTCTTTTGAGCCAAAAGCTCGGCTGTTTCCTGATAGGTTGGCTCATTTTCGGCAAGCGCCGCCATGAAAACAGCAGCAAGTCCGACATCTGTAAACGCCGCCATTGAGCAGCCCGGGGTACCCGTAACCTGAGAAATCTCTGCCTTTGAAAACGGCAACGTAACAAACGGTATCTGCGTACCTGAAACGAAATTTTCTGCCCGGCGTCTTGCGTTATCTGAAGCATCGGACGCAAGGACAAGTACTTTTCCCTTGCCCGCACGGATTATCGCTCCCGTATTGGTTTCGCCGACCTCAATTGATCCTGCTTTTTTTGCTAGCCCGATATAATTGAGCGCTTTATGCATCCCCGACCTCCATCTGCTCTTTCAGCTGTAAATAAATATCATCGGGAATGGATACCTCAAGCGATTTTTCAAGAGCTTTGCTCTTGATTGCCCTTTTCAAGCACTCCTGACTATGGCACACATAAGCGCCTCTGCCCGGAGCCTTACCCTTGAAATCAAGAGCAATATCGTTTTCGGGCGATCTCACAACTCGGATAAGCTCGCGCTTTGGTTTCATTTCGCGGCAGCCGGTACACTGTCGCATTGGAATTTTTTTGGGCACTACGGCCACCCCTTTCGTCGACTAAACCGATAATACTACTTAACTATTTGCTTCCGATTCAGGCTTAATGTCAATTTTGAAGCCCGTAAGCTTTGCAGCAAGACGGACGTTCTGCCCTTCCTTGCCAATTGCAAGTGAAAGCTGGCTGTCCGGAACAATTACGCGGCAGCTTTTGCCTTCTTCCAGCATCGTAACTGAAACCGCGTTTGCAGGAGAAAGTGCCTCAGAAATGAATTCTTCCGGCCGCTCGCTGTACTTTATAATGTCGATTTTTTCTCCGCGAAGCTCGTCAACGATACCTGCGACACGTCCACCCTTAGGTCCGACGCAAGCGCCGATGGGGTCGACATCAGGGTCGTTTGACCAAACCGCAATTTTAGTGCGGCTTCCCGCTTCTCTGGCAATGCTCTTTATCTCGACAATGCCTTCATAAATTTCGGGAACCTCGATTTCAAACAGGCGCTTAACAAGTCCCGGATGCGTGCGGGAGATGAGAACCTGCGGTCCTCTTGTAGACTTTCTGACTTCTACCACATAGACCTTGACCATCTGGCCCTCAACGAGCTTTTCGTTTTTGATCTGCTCATTGGGTGAAAGCATGGCTTCGGTATATTCGGAATTAGAGCTTATCTTGATGGAAACACTACCTGTACGCGGTTCGATTCTGGAAACGATGCCGGTCAGGATTTCCTGTTCCTTTGAAGTAAACTCATCAAATATAATGCCGCGCTCGGCTTCTCTTATACCCTGAATGATGACCTGCTTTGCTGCCTGAGCCGCAATGCGTCCAAACTTCTTGGTTTCGATGGGAACTTCGACAAAGCTTCCAACCTTTGCACGCTTTGAGTGGCTGAGAGCCGCATCAAGAAGCATTTGCGTTGCAGGGTTTTCGACTTCTTCGACGACTTCCATACGCAGATACATTTCGATGCGCTTCTTTTCGTCGTCCATGTTGATAACAACATTATCAGCACAAGCCGGATTGTCTTTTTTATAGGCAGCCTGCAAAGCCTGTGTGATCTTGTCCATCATATAGGTCTTGGGTATACCCTTTTCACGTTCAATATCTTCTATTGCCGTAAAAAAATCAGCGTTCATATGTCATTTCCTCCCGAATTCAAGCCAATCTGAGACGTACGCTTGCAATTTGTTCTTTTGTAAAGGTCAGTGGCTCTCCACCGAAGTCGATTGTTACGCCGCCGTTTTCATAGGCGGACAGGATTCCTGCATATACCTTTGAGCCGTTCAATTGTTTATATAGCTTAACCTCAACATTTTCACCCAAAAACCGTTGAAAATGCACAGCTTGTTTTAATGTTCTTTCCAGCCCAGCCGAAGACACCTCGAAAGTGTAGCTTGTTGCGATTAAATCCTTCTCGTCAAGGATTGGATCGAGCGCACGGCTTACCGTTTCGCAATCGTTAATCGCTATTCCGCCCTCTTTGTCAATGTATATTCTAAGATACCACTGACCGCCCTCGGAAACATACTCAACATCCCAAAGCTCGCAGCCTGCCTGTTCAACTATCGGACGCGCAAGCTCTGTAACTATACCGAGAATTTTATTCATATAACACCAATTTCCATATTCTTACATTTATTTTTTAATCAACAAAAAGAGTGGGAGAAACCCACTCATCATTTCCACTGCCACACTAACAATGATATACTACCATATAATATATGTATTTGCAAGCCTTTTTTTGGGAACGACATCTTGTATTTGTAACCTATTTTTCACGCTTTTTTGACGTTTGACATAAACGACAAATTTTGATAAAGTATTGGAGATATAGAGCAACAAAACTACAAACGAGGTCACTATATGATACTTACGGTAGATATAAATAATACAAGCGTGGTTTTTGCTGTCATGGAAGAAGGAAAAGCCCTGTTCATGGCGCGATTGTCATCGGACAAGTCCCGCACTGCCGACGAATATGCCGTTTTACTTGACTGGGCTTTCCGTCAGCGCGACTTCGAAATTCGAAAAGTTGAGGGCGCAATCATTTCTTCCGTAGTCCCTCCGCTTACGTCTGTAATAAAAAACGCTGTCATGATTGTAACTGGACGCAGTCCCCTCATCATCGGCCCCGGAGTGAAAACAGGACTTAACATTCGTCTTGACGACCCCACCGAATTGGGCGGGGACTTTGTTGCGTCATCCGTTGCGGCAATCGCCCAATATCCGATGCCCTGCGTAATCGTCGTAATGGGAACCGGAATTGCGATGGGAATAATAGATAAGTCCGGCAACTACATCGGTGGAATAATAAGTGCGGGGCCAATGGTTTCTCAGGAAGCCCTCGCACGCAATGCATCCATGCTTTCAAACGTGAGCATAACACCAACTCCTCAGGTCATTTGCAAGAGCACAAACACCTGTATTCAGAGCGGAATAGTCCACGGCTCCGCCGCAATGATTGACGGTTTGCTTGAGCGGGTTGAAGATGAATTGGGTGAACCCGTTACTGTTATCGTAACCGGCGACTGGGCAGAAACAATTGCCCCGTATTGCAAAAGGCCGGGGCTGATTTACGACAAGGAAATTCTAATGCGCGGGCTTTGGATGATTTACAAGAAAAACAGGCGCGTATAAGCAAATACGCTCTAGCAAAAGGTGCGGGATTGCATAACAGCAATCCCGCACCTTTTGTTATTTACTCATGATGTACTTATCGATGCTAATAGCCGCTGTTTTTCCCGCGCCCATTGCGAGGATTACGGTTGCCGCACCTGTGACGGCGTCGCCACCGGCGAAAACCCCCTTGCGGCTTGTGGCGGCGTTTTCGTCCGCAACTATACAGCCCTTGCGGTTGGTTTCAAGTCCTTCCGTGGTGGACTTGATAAGTGGGTTCGGGCTTGTTCCGATTGAAATAATAACCGTGTCAACATCGAGCACGAAGTTTGAGCCTTTGATTTCTACAGGGCGGCGACGGCCGCTCTCGTCAGGCTCGCCAAGCTCCATTTGCAGGCACTCAAGACCCTTTACCTTGCCGTTTTCATCGCCGAGCACCGCAATCGGATTGTTCAGAAGCTTGAAAACGACCTCTTCCTCCATCGCGTGGTGGACTTCCTCTTTTCTGGCGGGAAGCTCGTCCAAACTTCTGCGATAAACAATGTATACCTCTTCAGCGCCCATGCGCTTTGCGCAGCGTGCGGCGTCCATCGCGACGTTTCCTCCGCCAACTACTGCGACACGTTTCGACTTCTTTATTGGTGTGTCATATTCAGGCAGATACGCCTTCATAAGATTGATTCTTGTCAGGTATTCGTTTGCAGAATAAACGCCCAGCAGGTTTTCGCCCGGAATATTCATAAATTGCGGAAGCCCCGCACCCGAGCCGATAAACACCGCCTCAAAGCCCTCTTCAAAAAGCTCGTCAACGCTCATTGCTCTGCCGACAACCGCATTCGTAACAAGCGCAACGCCCATTGTGGTAAGGTTTTCGATTTCGGCGCTGACGATTGCCTTAGGCAAACGGAACTCGGGGATACCATAAACAAGCACTCCCCCCGCTTTGTGGAAGGCTTCGAAAATCGTTACCTCATATCCCATTCGGGCAAGGTCACCCGCACAGGAAAGTCCCGCAGGGCCGGAGCCGATTACAGCTACCTTGTGACCATTTGTTTGTGATGCCATTTTGGTTTCAGATTTATTCTCCGCAACATTTTCGCGGTTATAATCGGCCACAAAGCGCTCAAGGCGACCAATGGCGACCGGCTCGCCTTTTATTCCGCGCACGCATTTGCCTTCACATTGGCTTTCCTGCGGACAAACCCTGCCGCAGACCGCTGGCAGAGAATTGGTGGACGTGATTATTTCATAAGCCTCCGCAAACCTGCCCTCAGCTACTTTTTCAATAAATTCGGGAATTCGGACATTGACGGGACAGCCCGCAACACAAGGCTTGTTCTTGCAGCTCAAGCAACGCTGCGCTTCGTCAATCGCCATGTCGGCGGTATAGCCCTTTGAAACCTCAAGAAAGTTCTTGTTGCGCACAAGCGGCTCCTGCTCCGGCATGGGATTTTTGATAAGTGACATATTAGGCATGGCGTACACCTCCGGTTAAGTGGCAAACGTGGGCTTTTTGCTCAGATTCTTCTTCCCTAAAGAACGCACCTCTGCGTAAAAGCTCGTCCCAATCGACAAGATGTCCGTCAAACTCCGGGCCATCGACACAAGCGAACTTAGTTTCTCCGCCAACTGATACGCGGCATCCGCCGCACATACCCGTGCCATCTATCATAATTGGGTTGAGCGAGACAACCGTTTTAATACCAAACGGCTTTGTTGCCAGACTCACGAATTTCATCATTATTCCGGGGCCGATTGCAACGACCTCGTCATAGTTTCTTCCCGACTCGATAAGTGCCTTGAGCTTGTCAGTCACAAAACCCTTTTCGGAGTAACTGCCGTCATCAGTAGTAATATATAGATTGGTACTGTGAGCCCGCATTTCGTCCTCAAGCATAACGATGTCACGGCCACGAAATCCAGCAATCATATCAACTTCAATGCCCTTCGCGTGCATACCCTTTGCAACGGGATAAGCAATCGCACAGCCGACTCCGCCGCCGACAACAGCGACACGCTTCAAGCCATCCATATGAGTTGGCTTCCCCAAAGGCCCAACGAAATCCAAAATGCTGTCTCCCTCGTTAAGCTCGGCAAGCATCATTGTCGATTTGCCAACTGGCTGGAACATTATAGTGACAGTCCCCTTTTCGCGGTCATAATCTGCGATTGTAAGCGGCACTCTCTCACCGTATTCGTCAAGGCGAAAAATGATAAACTGCCCTGCAAGACATTTTTTTGCCACAAGTGGCGCTTCAACGACCAGTTCCATGGTTGTCCCCGCTGTATTCAAAAATCTCTTCTTGATAATTTTATTCATAGCAACCTCCTACGAGTTGTAATTTGCAAGCTCCGCACGGATTTTTACGTATTATACCAGTATTGTTTTGTAAAGAAAAGGTTTATTTTTCAATATTCTTAGTGAGTATTTTAACAATTACTCGCTTATGGCTATTTGTACAATTGTTAATAATTTGGCACCCTACGCCGAAGCATTGGGTGCCTAAAATCCTGTATTATTCGTACTGTGCTCTTTCTCCACCGATATATCTGGGGCGTGTGCGCGCAGCTAAAACAAGTGCTTCACCGATTTTCTTCGTGCTAAGGCGAAGTGGCACTGCAACGTCGCAAAGGTGCATTCCAATGAGCGTACAGCCAATATCAAGCCCGGCAACGGCTTTTACGTGTTCGACCAGAACCGGCTCGCGGAACGCGGCAAATGCCGCCGTCGCAAAAGAGCCTCCTGCCTTTGGCTTTGGCACAGCCGCAACTATTTCAAGCCCAAATTTCTCCGCGGCTTCGCGTTCAATAACCAATGCTCTGTTCAGATGCTCGCAGCACTGAGCGGCAAGAAACAGCCCATTTTCTGTAATTACAGGCAAAATTCCGTTCATAACAGCTTCCGCCGCTTCAGGCGTTGAGCCTTTTCCGATTTTCTCGCCTACGATTTCACTTGACGAACAGCCTACAACAACAATCTGCCCTATCTTAGGCTGTGCCTCTGATAAAAGCTCTACGATTGCGTCGCGCGCAGATTTTTTTATTTCATCGTACATACCCGTTACTTCCTTGCTAATAGTTAGTTTTTTATGTGTTAATATATTCTATCACCCGCTTACGGGTTTGACAATAGCCATAAATAAGTGTATCATACAGTTTGAAGTTTTGACTCAAACAGACACCCTTCGACACGTCTGCTTTAAATTCACGGAGGTTTTTATGAAGAAATTATTTCCCCTTATTTTAGCCCTACTCATGCTGTTCACCGCCTGCGGAAAGAACTCAAATCCAAACGTTTCTGCGGAGCCTCCTACGGCTCATGTCCCTGAGGCAACCGTCAAACCGACACCTAAAGCTATTGCAAATCCGCTCACAGGCGAAACTATTGAAAAAGATATCAGCGAATTGAGACCCTATGCGGTAATGCTTAACAATATTAAGGTTGCTCTTCCCCAGTGTGGCATCTCCAAGGCCGACATTCTTTATGAAGCACTCGCAGAAGGCAACATCACTCGTTTTGAAGCGATTTTCTCTGACCTCAACGGAGTCGGCAACATCGGAAGTATGCGCTCCTCACGCCCCTATTACATAGAGCTTGCCTTGAGCTACGACGCAATTTATGTTCACGCCGGCGGCAGTGAGCAGGCTTATTCCGACATTTCCTCAAAGAGTGTCGACAACATCGACGGCGTACGCGGCGCGTATGCAAGCGAGATATTTTACCGAGACCCCTCGCGTCAAAAATACGGCGTTGAACATAGTATGTTCACTAAATCCGATAAAGTACTCGAATACACAAGCACGCTCGGTTACGAAAGCAAGCACGACGGAGCATTTGACTACGGTCTTGAATTTGCCGAAAAACCCGATATGGGCTCGTCCGCAGCAGCAGCCACCACCGTCAACGTCAGCTTCAGCGGAGTCAAGGATACGAGCTTTACATACCACGCCGATACCGGCCTTTACGCAGGTGCCGAATTCGACGCCGACCTTATTGATGGAACAACAAAAGAAACAGTAACATTCAAAAACTTGCTGGTTCTCTTTGCCGACACAAAAATTGTCGACGACTACGGCCGTAGGTCTGTTGACCTAGACGGTTCGGGAACCGGACACTTCATCTGCGACGGAGTTACTGTTCCAATCAAGTGGAGCCACGCAGGAACCGGCAGCAGCTTCAAATACACCCTTGAGGACGGTACTCCTCTCGAGCTTGGAATTGGAAAATCCTACATTGCAGTAGTTTCAACCGACAGTAAAATCACAATGCAATAAACAATATACTCAATATGTAAAAAAATATCAGAGCGGACAATTCGTCCGCTCTGATATTTTATTTCACGCCGCTTTCTAGAATTGAAAAGCTCATTTTTTCGCAGTCTATTTGCGCCATCGCACCGAAAGGCAAGATTGTTTTCGGCTCGTTATGACCGAAGCTGCCGTTATAGAGAACGGGCAAATCGGCACAGCCGAATTCTTTCAGTACCTTTTTGATAACATCTTTGTACTCGTTGTAATAGACCTCGCCCATCGACTTGCCCCAAAAAATACCGTTAATGCGGTTTAAAATTCCCATTGCTCCGTAGCCGCGCAGCTCATCCTCAATAAGCCATGGCGGGGAAAAAACTTCGGCAGTTTCAAGGAACAAAATCGCATCATCAAAATAATCGATTGTCGGGAAAAGCGATGTTCCTTTAAGAAAGTTGTACACCTCAATGCAGCCTCCGATAAGTCGACCCTGAACCTTCCCTTTTCCCTGAACAAGCTCATATTGCCTGTTTGGCAAAAGTTTTCTCGCAGTGTTCTTGTTTTCAACAACCCACTCAAGGCGCTCCCCTGTCCAAGTGGGACTTGGCAGTATCTCCCCTATCTCTTCATTATCGAAAAAGGTTTTTCTCACTGCATCGGCAGTATATTGTGGCATCTCAATATTCTCAGCAAAATCCGTGAGAATTGCGGGGCCGTAAAAGCTTGAAATCCCAGCCTTCAAGCAAATATAGTGTGTAATCGTCGAATCGGAATACCCCGAAAAGATTTTAGGGTTTCTAGTAATTACATCAAAATCGACATAAGGAAGCATCCTTATGCTATCGTTGCCGCCGATGCAGGCAACAATCGCTTTTATAGAGCTGTCGGAAAATGCCTGCATGAGGTCTTCAGCTCTTTTTCGCGGGTTGTTGTACACGAAATCGCTGCCCGAAAGCGTATGCGGCATTTCAACGACTTCAAGGTCAAACAGCTTTTCAAGCCGCTCCTTGCCCTGATTATAGCGCCAGCGGATTTCGTCATCCCCTGCTCCGCCCCACGATAAACTCACTGTCGCAACTTTATCGCCAACATTCAGTTTTTGCGGTTTAATAAGTTCGCGCATATTATCCACCCTTTTCAAAAAAGGCAGAACCGTTTTTGGCTCTGCCTTTTAACATTTACAGAAGCATTATCCCAGCGTTTGCACAGGCGTTTACTGTCTGGTCGTCCCAAATAGAAACCTGTACTTCACCGATATGCACCTTGTTTAATAGGAGCATCGAAATTCTTGACTGTCCAATTCCGCCGCCAATGGTGAGCGGAAGCTCGTTATTTAGAAGCATTTTGTGGTACTGAAGCTCTCTTCTGCTGTCACATCCAGCAATTTTCAGCTGTCTGTCCAACGATTCTGGGCTTACGCGGATTCCCATTGAGGAAACCTCCATCGAGCAAGCAAGTGGTTCATACCAGAACAGAATGTCTCCGTTTAAATCCCAGTCGTCGTAGTCTGGAGCGCGTCCGTCGTGAGCTTTGCCGCTTCGAAGCGCACCGCCAATTCCGATTAGGAATACTGTTCCGCACTTCTTCGTAATGGCGTTTTCGCGTTCCTTCGGGCTTAAATCCGGATACATATCCTCAAGCTCCTGTGCTGTAATATAGGTGACTTCTCTGTTAAGGAGTCCGCCCAAAGAGAGCTGAGGATAAATCGACTGCATTGTAATTTGAGTATCGCAAAGCGCGTTTACGATTTTATTAACCTGTGACTTGAGAAAATCGATATTTCTGTCCTTCTGCTCGATAACCTTTTCCCAGTCCCATTGGTCAACATATACAGAATGGAGATTGTCCATTTCTTCGTCGCGACGTATTGCGTTCATGTCGGTATAAAGCCCCTTGCCGGGATAAAAATCGTAGCGTTTGAGGGCTATGCGTTTCCACTTTGCAAGAGAGTGAACTACCTGACCCTCTGTTGACGTGTTAGCAATATCAAAGGAAACAGCACGCTCCACTCCATTTAAATCATCGTTAATTCCAGTGTTTGTCTGCACGAATAAAGGTGCGGAGACGCGGTAAAGATTAAGTTCGCCCGCAAGTCTGTCGATAAATATTCTCTTTAACAAGCTTATTGCTTTCTGCGTATCATAGATACTGAGCGCGCTTTTATAAGTTTCCGGAATAGATGTGTTCATTTGTTCATTCCCTCTTTAGGCTTGATTTGTAAGTAGTTGTATTATTTTGTGGTACACGTTTTCGGCATCGCCGCGGAAATGCTTTTCAATGGTCTTTGCCTGTTCCTCGTCGGATGCAAGAACGGACATTGAAATAATGTCCCCAATTCCGTCCGAAAGTGATAGATTAACCTTGCAGCCCCCATTTTCTTGTGCTTCATGAGAGGTGACGATTTGATTATCGCGCTTCATTTTTGCGATAATCGGCTGAGCTTTGCTTTCTGCCTTTGCGCGAACTGAATACGGAATACTGCTTTCAACCGTGTCTCCGTTTTCCGCACCGATTTTTGTGATTTTGTAGATATTTTCGTTTTGCTCAACGTGACCGGTTGAAACAAGCTCCGTAAGGCATTGCGAATACTCGAAATAGTCAAATCCTTCGTCGACCATTACAAGATCAGACAACGCTTCAAAGCTGACAGGTCCCGGAAGGCGCCTTAGTACAAAAAGAATAAGAATTTTTATATCCAGCTTTTCGTGGATGAATCCAAGCCTGTCCATGTGACGTCCTCCATACTGTAAATTTACAATTATCGCGTTCGTAATTGATTAATTATAATTCTTTTTCCTAAATACGTCAAACAAATGTTATCACAACCTATGTTCTGTTGCATAGACTGTAACGAGAAACAGCAAAAAAATCTATCGGCAGGAGGAATAGTAATGGCTGAAAGAGCAGCAAACGTGGCGAATCCGGCATCTTGCCGTGAGTCGGTTTGTATACACACCAGAAAAATTTTCGACAGCTGTAAGGATAAAGACTGTATTGAAGACCTGCGGGTGTTCCCAACCTGCGGTTCACAGGCGGTTATTGACACAGCATTCAGCATCAGACCCAGCACCGCAAGGCTTCTTTTTGCAGACGTACGTGTTGAGGAGCTGAATTTCAATCGCGGATGCTTCACTTGCGATATCACCTATTTCTACAAGGTGACAGGAAGAGCCTTCCCCGGCGATCGTTTGGTAACCGGCCTTGCAGTTTTCGACAAAAGAGTGGTACTTTTCGGAGGCGAAGGCGGTTCAAAGGTTTTCACATCCCACAATGGCGGTCTGTGCGATAACACTTACAGCAACCTGCCTATCGCAGTCGTAGAAGCGGTTGATCCGCTTGCGCTTTCGATGAAGATTGTTGATGCCGCAAGCATCGATATGCGCGACAACGATATGCGCGACATTCCGAAGGAAATCACAAGGAGCTTTGACGACGAGATTATCACGACACTAACTTGCAAGCAACTTTTCGTAACACTGGGACAATTCTCAATTATCAGACTGGAAAGGGATACTCAACTGCTGATCCCGGTATATGACTACTGCGTACCGGATAAGGAATGTGCCGCGGGCGGAGACGAAGATCCCTGCACGCTGTTCAGCAACATACCGTTCCCAGTCGACGACTTTTTCCCTCCCCCCGGCAATCCACACAAGTGCACAATTCCGAACTGCACGGACAACTAGAACAAAGCCCCTATCGGAAAACAGGATAAGATTCAAGCCGCGGTTGAGTTTGCTGCGGCTTGAATGATTTGGTTCGATTTTCGTGTTTTGGGAATAAAATCATCTCCCCCTGTGCAAAATAATTCCAAAGTGCTGACAACGGCGCTATATTTTGCTTGGAGGTATCCATATATGAAAAAAGTCTGTAATGTAATCGCACTCACTTTGGTGCTGGTGCTGACCCTGACAATCATAAATGTCGGCGCAATCGGAGCCGGTGAGGCACCAATTGCGGAAAATCTTGAAATATCAACCTACCGCAATGTTTCTGTCGGGGGGCAGTTGAAGGCTACAGACCCAGACGGTGACTTAATCAAATTTCAAATTACTACTCCTTCCACAAAGGGCGAAATCGAATTAAAGGATAACGGAACCTTTGTGTATACTCCAGCGGAAGGCAAGCGCGGACGCGACTATTTCGGCTACAAGGCAATTGACGAGAACGGAAATTTGTCTTCGGAAGCAACAGTAATTATCAGAATCGATAAGCAAAAAACCAAAATCGCCTATTCTGACATGGGAGGCAACGGAGCTTACCGGGCCGCAATCGCCCTTGCCGAAAGCGACATCTTTATTGGTGAAAGCATTGGCGGGCAGTATGTTTTCAGTCCGAACGACCCTGTCACGAGAGGCGAGTTTTTAACGATGTGCCTCAAACTCACAGGAGGCGATATTCTTTCTGGCGTTATCACGACAGGCTTTGCCGATGATAGCAAAATTCCTTCTTATATGAAGCCCTACGTTTCAACCGCACTGCTTACGGGCGTAATAAGCGGATACAGCGACGGCATCAACACGGCTGTATTTAACGGCGACAACTATATCAGCTATCCCGAAGCCGCAGTAATGCTAAGCAAAGCGCTCAACCTGACTGACGTAAGTGCGAAAAGGTACGGCGCAGCGGCGCCTGTCTGGGCAGCTCAAGCCTGTGCCAACCTGAGCGCCTGCCGGATTTCGGATTATTCAGATGAATCTCAGCTCACAAAAGCCGACTGTGCAACACTGCTCTATAACGCAATGAGTATTATCAAAGACAAATAGTAAAAGGCTCCTTCGTTTTTCGCGAAGGAGCCTTTTACTATTAGCTATTTTTCAGTTCTAAAACCAGTTTTTCGTCCGGTGAAACAAGTATGGTCTTATAATCAGTGTAGATTACAGCGCCGGGCATCGAGCCTGATGGCTTTTTTACAAAGCGCACCTGAGTGTAGTCTACTGGAATCTTGCCGCTTTCCCGTCCCTGTGAAAAATATGCGGCAAGCGTTGCCGCCTCAAAGAGCGTTTTTTCGTCCGGCTGTGCACCATCACAGCTTATTATCACGTGGCTTCCGTGAATTTTCTGAACATGAAGCCAGAAATCAGTTCGGCGTGCCGTCTTTGTTGTCAGCTTGTCGTTCTGCGAGTTGTTCTTACCGACTAATATTTCGATTCCAGTGCTTGAGATAAAGCGCATCGGCGCACTTTCTTTGATTTTTTCATGTTTACCTGTTTTTTGAGCCTTTATAAAGCCCGTTTCCGTAAGCTCACGGCGAATTTCTGCAAGGTCGCGCTCGTTTTCCGAACGCTGAATTTCATCCATCACGCTCAAAAGATAGGCGTCCTCTTTCTCGCCCTTGTCAATCAAATCACCGAGATACCTTTCTGCAGTCTTAGCCTTGTTATACTCCTTGTAGTATGCTGCGGCGTTCTGTTGCGGTGTCTTCAATTCGTCAAGCTTTATCTGGATTTTGGGACAGCTTTCTTCATAATAATCGTCAGCTTCGACCAAACGGTCGCCTTTTTTTATGCGAAATAGATTAGCAGTAATCAAGTCGCCATATTTTCGGCTAGTATCCCTCTGCCCCGTCTTCAGCAGTTCCTCACGCCTTGCCGCAAGCTTTCTCACCGTGCGCTCATGTGCGTTCTTGACGGATTTGTACAGCGTCTGCGATTTGCGCTTAATTAGCTCCTGCTTGTCGCGTCTGGTAAAGAAATCCTCTAACAGAGTTGAGAAATAGGGATAGCTCTTCACCTCTGCCGCATTTTCGTACTGAGCTATCGGCATAAACGAAAAGTCAGAGGGCTTATCGTCGATAATAAGCATAGTTGGTATAAAATCAGAATTCTTAACTCGCTCTGCCACCGCTTTCATTGCCGATGAAAAAGAGAGTCTTTCGCTTTCCGAAAACTCCGCAATCAGCTTTGAAGTGTCGCCTGTGGAGGCATAGCATATCTCGCGACAGGTAAGCGGCGACAATCCAGAAAAAGAGTCCAGAAGCCACTTGTCAGCAAGCTTTGCAGAGTCCGCGTTTGTCCAAAGTGCTTCCTTTTCATCCGTGGAAACAGCGAAAAAGCTGGGCTTTTCCTGCTCTGGAGGAAGTCTGTAAATTAGTCCCGGCATAACCTGACGCACACGGCTCATGTCACCGTCAACACGGCGCAGGCAGTCGATTATCAGCCCCTCTGCCCCAATCAAAATGATGTTTGAGTTTCGCCCCATCATCTCGATTATTAGTTGCTTTTTTGTTTCCATGCCCATCTCGTCATATGCGTCGATGTCGAAAACAAGCATACGTTCCATATTGGGCTGGCTAATCCCCGAAATTCTCGCACCTACAAGGTGCTTTCGAAGAAGCATACAGAACATGGGCGGCGACTGTGGGTTTTCATAGGCTTCGTTCAAAAAATGCACTCTCGCCGTCCCAGAGCCTGAGGAGAGCAGCATTTTCTCGTTAAGTCCGTTTCCTCTCAGCGAAAGAATCAGAGTGTCGCGAGATGGCTGTTGAACCTTATCTATTTTTGTGCCGACAACTGTGCTTTTAAGCTCGTTTGCCAGCGCGTAAATTGTTATCGCATCAAGTGGCATAGTTTATCCTTCCTTTCGTTGCGTTTATCGCACAAATGACTATGAAGTGGAAGGGTCATTCGTGCGTGTGTTGCGCTTGCCCGCAGGTCGAGCAATACGCACTAATAATCTTAGTAGTTTGAAGCTACTCCTCCACTATCAGTCCGAAAAGCTCGTTAATTCTGTCTCTCTCGCCCTTGAGATACAGGTAGCCAATCAGGGTTTCAAGCCCCGTCGCCGCATGGTAGTCGGAAATATCCGCGTTTTTCGGAACGGAATTGACCTTTGCGTTTCGTCCACGCTTATAAACCGACTGTTCTGCTTCCGTAAGCTTTTGCATAATTTTTACAACTGCTCTTGCCTGTGCGGGTGCGCGTACATAGCTAACGGTTTCCTTGTGCAGTCCCTTGGAGGTCGTTTTGCCGTTGGCGCAAAGCCATGTGCGAACAAGCAGCTCATAAACTCCGTCGCCAATGTGGGCAAGCCCCAGCACGCTGATGGCCTGAAGCTGCTCATCGGTCAATTGTATACCCAAATAGTCTTTCATTATTCCTCCAAAATCTGCGGAAAGTTTAACATCGTCAACAAACTCGGGTTTTCGAATTTTCCGCTATGCGCTAATCGCATTTGTTTTAAACTCGGGGCTTTCGGATTTACCGAAAGCCCCGAGCCATATTGGGTGATTTAGAGTGGCTCAGTCCTTCCAGTCGTCAGTGGGTGAATCCTCATATTCCGAGAAACTGACTTGATCGGAAACCTTCCCCGCTGGCAAACCGCTCTGCGAAGATTGCATTTCCTGCCACTGCTGTCTTGTTATTAGAACCTGGCGCGGCTTTGAACCCTCAAAAGGCCCGACAACGCCAATCTCTTCCATCTGGTCAACTATTCTGGCGGCTCTTGCGTAGCCAAGCTTCAACCTGCGTTGCAGCATAGAAACGGAAGCCTGCTTTGTTTCAAAAATGACATCAACCGCCTGCGGAAGCAAATCGTCATAGTCGTTTCCGAAATCGGAGCTATCCTGCTTTTCGTTGTCGGAGGAAGAATTTTTATCCTCGGCCGCTTTTTCGATTTGAGCAAGAATGTCCTCTCTGTATTCGACGTGCGCGCCCTCTTTAACGAAGTTTATTACATTTTCACGTTCCTCGTCAGAAACAAAAGCGCCCTGAACTCGCATGGGTTTTCCCACGCCCAAAGGTGAATAAAGCATATCTCCAGCGCCTATTAGCTTTTCCGCGCCGGAATTGTCGAGAATTATGCGGCTTTCCATTGCGGACGAAACCGCAAAAGCAATTCGGCTTGGAATATTCGCCTTCATAAGTCCCGTAATGACATCTGCGGATGGACGCTGAGTTGCAATTACAAGGTGCATACCTGCAGCACGTCCCATCTGAGCGACCCGGCAAATGCTTTCTTCTACCTCCTTGGAGGCAACGAGCATCAAGTCTGCAAGCTCATCGATGACGATTACAACACGGGGCAAAGTTTGTTCGCAAATGCTTTTTTGGTGGGCGTTATAGCCAATTAAGTCTCGAACTCCTGCCTCCGAAAACAGCCTGTACCGTTTAAGCATTTCGACGACCGCCCATTGAAGCGCACCAGCCGCCTTTTTTGGGTCGGTGACAACTGGGACGAAAAGGTGCGGAATGCCGTTATATATGCCCAGCTCGACCATTTTCGGGTCTATCATAATAAGGCGCACTTCTTCTGGAGTCGATTTATAAAGAATACTGAGTATCAGTGAATTCATGCAGACAGACTTACCGGAGCCTGTGGTACCAGCTATCAGAAGATGTGGTAGCTTCGCGATATTGCCGACGATAGCATTTCCGCTGATATCCTCACCAATTGCAAAGCTTAGCTTTGACTGTGCGGATTTGAAAACCGGAGAATCGATAATATCGTGGAGATAGACCATGCTTATGAGCTTATTCGGAACTTCAATTCCAACTGTCGAAATTTTATCGGGTATCGGAGCGATACGCACGCTCGTCACGCCCAGAGAAAGCGCAAGGTCACCTGCTAAGTTTGTGAGCTTTGCAAGCTTAACTCCCTGTTCCAGTTCAAGGTCATAGCGCGTTACAGTCGGCCCGCGGGTAATGCCTGTGATAGTTCCGTTTACGCCGAAGCTTCGAATTGTGCTCTCTAGCCTTTCGCGGTTGAGTGCGATTTCTTCTCTGCCGTCGACGTTGCTTTTCGCTTTAGTAGCAAGAAAAGATATTGAAGGAAATTTGTATTCCTCTGAGTTCTCTTCAAGAGTTTTTTCGATGGTCTTGGCTATTTCTTCAGTTTCCGCCTCAACCTCATCATGAGTAATTTTCTTTATTGCCGTGGCCGCTGTGGCTCCCGAGCTTGCGTTTTCGCTAGAAAGTTGCGTTACCACTCCAGCAACAACCGCCGCTTCCTCAACAGATAGAGGTTTAACGTTGTCTGTCGGAGTTTTATGTTTCTGCTCCTTGATCCCTAACACAATCGGCTTTTCATTATCCTGAGAAAGGATTTGATCCGGCGTTTTCACACGGGGCTTGGTATTAAAGAAACCAACCTTCTCCTCAACGTAGTTATCGTTCTGAACACTAACCTCGTCAAGAGGAATGTCGATTGCCTTCAAGCGCTTTCTGCCAATAACCTTGGCATCGCTTTGCGCATTGTTTAAGGGTGCAGGCCTGCTAATCGGCAATTCTTCCGGAATTGGTTCATACTCAACGCGATTACGTGAATATTCGATTAGTTTTGGAACGGTCAGCCCCACGGAGTTCATTCCAAAGAAAACAAATCCAATTACAAATACAGGCGCAGCTCCATATATACTAACAGCAGACTCAAGGCCCATTGAAACAAGACCGGAAAACACTCCGCCGCTCGACATAACCGCTCCGCTTGAGTAAAGCTCCGTAATTACGGATTTCGAGAACTGAATGTCCGCTCCCGAAGAAAAAGCGTGAAACACAGCGCCCAAGAACACAGGCGTGATAAGTGCGGAAATCACCCTAAACGTAACCGGCTTGCCTTTGTTCATAAACAGGGTGCATGAGCACACCAGAAGCGCCGGAGGAAAAATATAGTATCCCCAACCAACAATTCCCTTGATAAAGCCGCAGAAATATGTAACAAACCATGCGTCAACATTAAAGTATCCGATAAACGAGAACAGGCTTAGAAAAAGGCATACAAAAGCACCGATAGCACGTTTTGCAGGATTTTCTGCGGATCTACGTTTTGGAACGGCAGGTGCCTTTGTGTTCCTCGCTGTTTTAGCCGGAGCTTTCGCTTTTGAAGAAGTTGTCGTCTTCGCGGGAGTTTTTTTCTTAACCGCCGTTTGTGTTGAGGAGGATTTTTTTGTTGTTTGTGCCATTAAAAGTCACTCCTTATCGAAGAATAATCGTAAGTACTATAGTTGCAATTCCTGCTGCGAAGCAGTAATAGCAGAACTTTCCGAATTTGCCCTTTTCGGAAAGCATTTTAACAAGCTTAATCGCAAAGTAACCTGTAACGCCTGCAATCACCATTCCCAAAAGGTACGCTGGAAAACGCGATGCATCCACGCCTTCATTGATTGCATCAACAAGGCTTACTAAGGTAGCGCCAATAACCGCGGGAAGCGACAGGAGGAAAGAGAATTTAACCGCAAAGGAGCGGTTTAAACCAACTGCCATACCAGCTGTAATTGTCGAACCGGAGCGAGAAATTCCCGGCAGTGAAGCAATTGCTTGAACTAAGCCGATTTTCACCGCATCGCTGACCGTCATATTTTTTTCTGTCTTTCTCCCGTTCATCATTCGGTCAGAAAGATAGAGCATAACGCCCGTAATCAAAAACGCGATGCCGATGAAATAGGTGCTGTTCGAAAGACTGTCGATATAGTCTTTAACGGGAAGCACAATTACAAGCGGAAGCGTTGCAATGATTATCATAAGGACTAAACGGCGCGCAGGCTTCGGTTCGCCCTCGTCCGGCTTGGGATGACCAGCGTCTTTGAAAAAGCCAATAACTTCTTTGATCATTTCGACAATGTCGTGCCGGAAAACGATACAAATTGACACGAGCGTTGCCAAATGCAGAAGCACATCAAACAGCGTGTCCACTTCAGTCTTATCAGGAAAAAAATTCTGGATAACCGCCAGATGCCCAGAGCTTGAAATGGGTAAAAATTCGGCCAATCCCTGAACGAAGCCCAGGACTGCTGCAAATATCAGGTCCATTTTAACCTCCAATTATTCAAAATTAAATATCTACCGAAAGCCCAGAAAGCTCTGAGCTTAATTATCATAGGATTTAAGGAATTATTTCACTTAGTGTCAAACGACGGAACTACTCTTTTGCTTTTTCTGTGAGGGCGGCGATGTCTTTGCGGGTGCGCCTTCGTGCTGTAATATTCCTCCATCTCGGAGTCCGCCTTGTACATGATGCGGTTGACAGTCCAAGTATCGTCCTCCGCGCTGCGGAACTTAAGACGAACAAGAAATTTACCGTCCGCTCTGCATTCACAAAGCGTCATATATCTCTTGTCGCCCTGATTTATCCAGCGTCCGCATTTAAGGTGCTCGCCGCAAACAGGACAAAACGGCGATGAGATGAGTTTATCGGAAAAAGCGTCGTTTCTTTCGATATAACCCGTAAACGCTCTGTGTTCTACTGCATCGTTCGCTTTTCCGCTCTCCTGAGTGGAACACATATGTGTAGCTAAAACCTTTGATGACGAGTCGTAATGCTCAAGTCCTTGCTCGAGATCGAGCTTTGAGCACACGAGAGCAGTATTATAGGCGTCGCCCAAAGCGTCATGAGCCACGCGTGTCTGTTCAATTCCAAAGTGCTCCATTGCTATAGAAAGTCCCGTTTGGTTTCGGCCAGCCTGTGTTTGGATATTGTAAATCACTTGCAGATTTACCCATCTGTCTATCCAGTCCCAGTCGAGGTCGTGAATAATAATGTTTTGCTCCATAATGGACTTGTCGTCGCTTCCCCATGTGAGGAAAGTGCAGCCTTCGCCGCACCATTCACGGAACTTGGTAAAAGCCTCTTTAAAGCTTTCTCCGCCTTGAAGACGTTCCTTGTCAAAGCCCGTAAGCTTTTCCACTTTATAGTGCATACGCTTAAAATATATGGGTTTGACGTCAATTTGGAATTCGTCACCCGGCATAAAGTCATCCGTAAGCTTGATTGCTCCGATTTGAATTATCTCTCCTCTAAGGTGAATCGGAAGCTTATTGAAGACGGCAGATTGTGAGGACATGGCCTGATTCCATTCCATATCCATTACAACATAGCCCATTTATGAAACCATTCCTTTCGGTTTTTATAAGAAAAAAGGAGCATCAGTTCCTTTAATTTTGAAGGTAAAACTATACACATCAACTTCATCGCATTAAGGCATAGTCCGACAATTTGTTATTGTAACACATATTTTACAAGAAGGACAGCATTTTTCGCCTATGTTCTTAATTAAATTGTGTTTTCCATGTAAGTCAGCAGCTTTCTTTGCAGCATTCGTACGTTTTTTCCATGCGGGCTTTAACTGAAGATAGACATCCTCATAAAATTGATGTATTGTCATTTTAGTTTAAACTATAACGAAATGGAGACGTTGGGGTTAAGGAGGATTAGCGCTTGTTCAAACTTGATTTGTCCCCTGTCCGTGAACCGCAAAAGCTAAAAAGCTACCTAAAGCGCGAGTGGAAGGTTCTTGCAATTGTAACTCTGACGGGTCTTTTGTTTGACGGCTGTATGTCTTTCGCGACGGTTTTGCAGGGCAAGCTTATTGATACCGTGGTCTGCAAGCTGGAGCTTTCCGCCGTTTTAAAACAAGCTCTGATATTTATTGGAGTTGTTGCCGCAATTCAGCTTATGCGCGGACTAAAGCGTTATTTTGTGCGGCTTTTTGCAAACCGCACCAGCGCGACTATGCGTCGAATGCTCTATAACAGCGTTATGGCACAGGACATTTCCGTGCTGTCCGGTGTTTCCGCAGGTGACCTTATGAACAAGGCCGTCGGAGACGTTGACATTTGCGTTGAGGGAATGCGAAAGGTCATAACAGAAATTTTCGACACGGGCGTTTTGATGCTGGCCTACATCATTACGATGCTCGCATATGACGTTAAAACCACGCTTGTTTCCTGCATTTTCATTCCTGTCGCCATGTTCATCGCCGAAAAGCTAAAAACCGTTATTGAAGGCTACACAAAGCTTTCACGCACGCAGAGTGGAAAGGTTTCTGAGCTTACGCTGAGCAACGTCGAAAACGCCCTGCTCTACCGCGTAAACAGTGCTAACGAGCGAAAAATCGACGAGTATGAAGCCGAGCTGAAGGAGCTTGAGGTGCGTGCAATTCGCGCAAATGTGCTTGAAAACTCTATGCAGCCGGTATATAACGCAATCTCACTTTTGGGAATTGTGGGAGTTCTGGTTTTCGGAGGAAAAAACGTGGTCTCAAACGTCTGGACCATCGGCGATTTTACGGCATACATTGCGATATTTCTCGCCCTTGCAGGAAAAGCGAGCAAGGCCGCAAAGCTTTTCAACACCTATCAAAAAGCGACCGTTTCGTGGATAAGAATTCGCTCAAGCTTTCACGAGCACAGTCTTCCCAACGAAGCTTACGGCCAGCAAGAAACAAGTGTAAACCTTGCCTGCCGTAATCTCTGGTTTTCATATGCAGGCGCGCCAAGCGGAGTTTTTGAAAACCTCAGTTTTGACACCAAGGCCGGCGATATTATTGCCATAACGGGCGAGGTTGCCTGCGGCAAAACCGCGCTTGGGCTTGCGCTCACGGGGTTATTCCCCTACCGCGGTGAAATTAAGCTTTCCGAAAAAGAGCTTTCCGAATTTGCTCCATTTGAGCGAAGTCAAACGATTTCATACATGGGTCACGACCCTCAGCTACTCACTGACACGATTTATGAGAACGTAACGCTCGGCGAGGGTGGAGATATTTCCGAAATTCTGAAGCTTGTTTGTTTCGAAGAAGACATAAAAACCATGCCGGACGGTGAAAACACGCTTGTCGGCTCAGGCGGCGTGCGGCTTTCAGGCGGTCAGCGTGCAAGAATTGCGCTTGCCCGCGCATTGTATCGAAAAAGTAGTCTTGTAATTCTTGACGACCCATTTTCCGCTGTGGATATGGAAACGGAAAGTCGTATTATTGAAAATATCAGGAGCAATTTCCCCGACAAAATAATAGTCCTTATTTCGCACAGACTGGCTGTTTTTCCGCAAACAGAAAAGGTACTGTTTTTTGAAAACGGCAAGGTCATCTGCTCCTCCCATGCTGAATTGCTTTTATACAATGGTAGCTATAAAAAGCTTTGGGATTCTCAGAAGGGGGGCAAACAGGATGAAGACTAAAAGCGTCTTGAGATGTGTTGGCTCCGTCATCCGAAGCAACCGCAGACTTACCCACGCTCTCGCCCTCACTGCTGTTCTGGGTGTTCTGGCAAGTTTGGCACCTCCTCAAATTATGAAAGTCATCATCGACAAATATCTTTCAAATAAGCAGACCGTAGGCCTTATTACACCTGCCGTGATATATATGTGCGTAATCATTTTGATTGGCGCTTTGGACTTTTTGAAAGGCTGGCTTTTGACCTTTTTCGGTCAGCGCACCATGCACCTTATTCGCTCCGAAATGATGAAAAAGCTCGCTACTCTCCCCTACCCGTTTTTCACAGAAAATTCCGCAGGCTCAATCTCTTCGCGCATAACGACTGATGTCGAAAACGTTGACGTTCTGTTTTCCGACGGGCTTGTCAGCATGGCTGTGGACAGCCTTAAGCTAATTGGAATAATCATATCGATTTGGATTTTTTCGTTCCGCCTTGCCATCATTGCTCTTTGCCTTATCCCGATTGTTTTCCTTATCACCCGATTTTTTAGAAAACGGATGCTTACGGCTGAAACCGAAAACCTAAAACAGCTCGGAAAAGTTAACGGTCACATTGCCGAAAGCGTCAAAAACGTGATGATGATAAAACTCTTTTCTAAAGAGCGTTTCATGGAGGACAAATACTGCCGCGCACTTGAGCAGAACTACAAAACGAAGGGCAAAGTGATAATTTATGACTCCTGCTATGCTCCGATAATCCAGCTCATCCGTGCTCTCGTTATCTCAATTGTGGTAATTCTCTCCGCCGAGCAAATCGGCGTTATGGGCGTTTCCGTCGGAATGGTCGCCGCGACAATTGACCTCGTATCAGCGTTGCTTACGCCTGTCGAGGCGCTGGGTATGGAAATCCAAAACATACAAAAGGGGCTTTCGGCTATGACGCGAATTGACGGCTTTCTGGCTCTCGACGGAGACGAAAAAGACGAAAGCATAAGTGCCGAAGCAGTAATTGAGGGCTGCAAATTTAGCGCGGTATCTTTCGAAAACCTCAGCTTTTCTTACGACAAAACCGTACCCATCCTCAAGGAAATGAATCTTCTCATTCCGTTCGGTGAAAATGTTACAATAGCGGGGCGAACAGGTGTTGGAAAATCGACGCTGTTCGGACTTGTGATGGGGCTTTTGCGTCCGACAAGCGGACATGTCCTCATTGGCGGTTTTGAAGCGCACAAAATTCCTGACAGCATAAAACGCAAGATTTTCGGCTATGTCGAGCAGAATTTCCGTTTTGTCCCCGGAACGATTGCCAACCAGATAAGTCTTGGCGAGCCTTCGATAACGCCTGAGACGGTTCGTGACGTCTGTGAGGCCGTCGGTCTTTCGGAGAGCATTGAAGCTTTGCCACAGGGTTTCGACACAATTGTGACTGGTAGCGGCATATTCTCGTGGGGACAGTGTCAGCTTCTCTCGATAGCAAGAGCGGTTGCCGCCGACCCGAAAATTCTGCTCCTTGACGAGATAACGGCAAATCTCGACTCTGCCACTGAGGAGCGAATAATGAACGCCTTGCAGAACGTTTCTCGCGGCAGAACCGTAATTTCAATCTCGCACCGCGAAAGCGCATTGCGAAATTGCGACCGTCTGGTGTACGTTCAAGACGGTAAAATCATAGCTCAGGCGAACCCTTAAAAACGCTCGAATTGGTGCAATCAGAATATTATGTTAACCATTATGCGAGTTCACCTATTAAAGTTCAGCAAAAAGCAGGAAGATGTAAGCGGTTGCTTACATCTTCCTGCCTCATTATCAACATATGCCACTATGCTTGTTTCGCAAGTCTTTCGAGTATGCTCTGCGTCAGTGTCCATGTTCTCTCGACTGATTCGACATTGGTTCTTTCTCTCGGTGTGTGAACATCCTGCATTATCGGCCCATATGATATTATGTCAACTCCATCGAGTCTCTCATCAAAGTATCCGCACTCAAGTCCCGCGTGAATTGCCGCAGTCTTAGCTTCCTTTTTGAAAAGTTCCTCGTAGGTTTTCATCGCTAGCTCGCGCAAGGTCGAATTGGCGTGGAATTCCCACTGAGGATAATCGGCGCCGCAAATGCTTTCGCCTCCGCACAAATCGGCGATTGCCGCATACTTCTCTCTCATTTCGGCTTTTCGGCTGCCCACAGAGCTTCTTGCCGAAGAAAGCACCGAAAGTTCAGAATCTCTCTGCTCCAAAAATGCTAGGTTTGCTGAGGTTTCGACCAAATCGGGAACGTCAAAGCTCTTTCCAATTGCGCCGCAGGGCACAACCGTAAGTACAGCAAGCGCTTTCTTTTGGCTTTCCTCGTTGTAGCATGAGGCACTATGTTTTTCGGCGAGCAAAATGTCAATCACAAGGGTGTCACGGCTTCCAAGCTCGCGCTTAAAATCCTTTTCCATGTCCCTTATGCGTTTCTCGATACTTTGAAGCATTCCCTCCTGAACGAAAAGCTCTGCTTGAGCGTTGTTGCAAATCGCGTTTGTCTTGCCTGTTGAGGTAAGCGCCGAGACTCGGACATCCGCGCCAAGTTCCGAAAGGATTCGTGTCATCATAACGACTGCGTTTCCCCTGCCCTCGCCTATTTCCATGCCGGAATGACCGCCTATAAGTCCACCGATTTTGACTGTCAACGAGCAAAGCCCTTCGACTGCTTCGCGTTTAATCGGAATTTTCAGCTCGTTCCTGAAGGCTCCCGCACAGCTTGTGTAGAAAGTACCCTCTTCTTCAGTATCGATATTGATCAAATATTTGCCGTTCAAGAGCGAATAGTCCAGATGCTCTGCTCCGACAAGCCCGACTTCCTCGGATGACGTAAAAACCGCTTCAATGTCGGGATGCGCTATATCTTTACCATCAAGAAGCGCGAGTGCATAGGCTACGGCAAGACCGTCGTCCGCACCGAGCGTCGTCCCGTCCGCCGTAAGCCAGCCGGCCTTATATATAAGTCCGATGCCGTCCTCATAGGCTCTCGTGCAGCCCTCATCTCGGACATAAACCATGTCGGTATGCCCTTGAATAATCACGGGCGCACAGGCGCAATTCGGCACTGTCGCTTTCTTTTTGATAATAACGTTCCAGTGTTCGTCACTATGAACTTCAAGCCCCCGCTCCTTAGCAAAACCAACAAGGTATTCGCTTATAGCCTTTTCATCGCCGCTTTCTCGCGGAATGCGGGATATTTCTTCGAAATAATGAAATACTTTCTTTGCGTCTTCCATGTATACCTCCATTGCACTATAGCATATTATATCGCTATTTTGCACTAAGGTATTATATACCTTTCAAAGCACGTATGCAATAAGTTATGCCGCGGCTTTGCCTTTTGCGATAATAGGGCGCAGTCTTTTTGCAAGCATCGCACTAACTATAACGAAGAACACATCAACCGGTACAAAGTACAAAAATCCTGTGACAAGTAGTTTTCTAACTCCTATAGGCGTTGCAAGGTAGTAATTTGATATTAAATAGCAATATAACAGACCAAGTGCAAAAACGACTAAAAAATTTGCAAATCCCGCAAGCAAATACGTCTTCATGCTGTTTGTGCCGTGCTCCGAAATAAGCCCTGCAAGCCAAGCGCCAAGCGCAAAGCCCAAAATATAGCCAAAGGTTGGTCGAAGAATATAATCAAATCCGCCGCCCGTGGAAAAAATCGGTACACCCGCAAGTCCCAAGATAATGTATAAGCCGACAGCTGTAAGCCCTCTGCGCCGTCCCAGTAATATTCCCGCTAGATTTACAAAAAGGAACTGCAACGTATACGGTACAGGCGAGATGGGAAGTTGTATTCTAAGGAATGCACCTATCGCAATTAGAGCTGTGAACAAGGCGCAAAGCACCATCCCCTTTGTACTGAGTGTTTTTTCTTTTTTGGTTTCCATTTCTCAACAACTCCCCTGTTTTAGTTTGATAGGCTTCCGATGGTGACTTCGCCGCTGTTTAGCGCAATATCTTCGCCCGAATCGAGCCGAACAAGCAGACTTCCGGAATCGCTTATTCCGGCTACTTTTGCGAAGAGCTTATCGTTGCCGCGTAAAAAGCTGATTTCCCTGCCGAACATGAACGAGCGTTTTCTGTATTCGTCTATAATCTCGCTATCGTTAAGTTTCTCAAAGCTATCGAGTACTCCTGTCGCAATCTCTGCAGCAAGGCGGTTGCGCGAAACTTCCTTAGTGCCTAGCGAGCCGATTATTCCGCGAAACTCCTCTGGTATTATCGCCTCATCCGTCGTGCAGTCCACGCCTATGCCGACAACAATACTTTCAACGCTTCCGCTTTCAAAATCCGTCACCGCTTCGGATAAAATCCCACATATTTTCTTGCCCTCAAGGTAAATGTCGTTGACCCACTTTATTTGAGGCTTTTTGTCCGTCAGCTTTTCTATCGCTCGGCAAACCGCAACCGCTGTGGCAATCGTTATCATTTGAGGTTCGACAATACCAGTATGAGGCTTTAATACGATGCTCATATATAGTCCCGCTCCGCGCGGCGAAAAAAAGCTTTTTCCGTATCTTCCGCGCCCTGCGGTCTGTTCTTCCGCAAGCAAAATTGTGCCGTGCGCAGCCTTGTTCATCGCAAGAATTTTTGCTTGAGTGTTGGTGGAATCGGTTGCGTTTAGCACTGTAACAGGACAATCTTTATATTTTTCCGAAAGATTGACACGAACCCCCTCTTCCGAGAGTAAATCGCTGCTGGCCTCCAGCATATATCCTTTATTGTTGATTGCCAGTATTTTGTGCCCGTCCTCCTCCAAACTTTTTACAGCTTTCCACACGGCGGCTCTGGAGACTTTAAGCATTTCCGCAAGCTCCTGACCTGAGATATAGCGGTCACGTTCGCGCTCCAGCACTAACAAAACATCATTTTTAGTAGACATACTACTCCCCCTTTGGCTCATGATTCTTCCATATAGTAAACTATAAGTCTCATATTGTCAACCTGTTTCTATAATTAGGTTTACATTTCCCACTTAAACGACTTGGAATGAAACAGATACATCGGGGAATACTATCCAATATCCATCGTTAGGGAGGTAATTCACTTGCTGAACAAAGTAGAGATATGTGGTGTCAACACAGCAAAGCTCAAGGTACTGAAGAACGATGAAACAATGGAACTTTTGGCCTTGGCAAAGAAAGGTGACAAGGAAGCAAGAGACAAGCTGATTTCGGGAAATTTACGTTTGGTGTTATCGGTCATCCAAAAATTCGCGTCACGAGGAGAGAATGTTGACGATCTATTTCAGGTAGGCTGTATCGGTTTAATTAAGGCCATTGATAACTTTGATACCAGTCAACCGGTTAGATTTTCTACCTACGGCGTCCCGATGATAGCGGGAGAGATAAGACGCTACCTTCGCGACAACAGCACAATCAGGGTTAGCCGAAGCATGAGGGACACTGCCTACAGGGTTCTTCAGGTCAAGGAGCGCCTAACGGCAGAACGCCAGCGGGAACCTGATATGGCGGAAATCGCAAAAATCCTGGAGATTTCACGACAGGATGTCTATTTTGCGCTGGACGCAATTTCGGAACCCATTTCAATATATGAGCCGGTTTTTTCTGACGGAGGCGAGAGCATCTGCGTCATGGATCAAATCGGTGACGTGAAAAACACGGACGACGCATGGATTGAGCAGATTGCACTTTCGGCGGCAGTGTCATCGCTGGACAAAAGGGAAAAGCGGATTTTGGCACTGCGGTTTTACGACGGAAAGACGCAGATGGAGGTCGCGTCCGAGGTCGGAATAAGTCAGGCTCAGGTGTCCCGTCTTGAAAAAAACGCAATTGACCAAATTAAAAAAAGTATAGACGCAGGTTGATGAACCCAAAGAAGTAAATTACAAATTAATCATGGTTGGAGCATATTGGATTCACTTCTATTTGCCCTTACTCTATGACAACAATTTTTTGTAATAGGACAAACAGCGCCCTCCATATCATAGATGTGGAAGGCGCTGTTTGAAAAATTCAAGCCCACCAAATGCGCAAATTGTCCGCCGCAAGCGCGGCAGCTGCAATTGATGCGCCGCATAGCCTATCACTATAGGTTTGCCGCGCATTAACTTATGGAAAGGGATGGTCATATTCATGGAATGCCGTATTGAAGATTTTCGCTACAAAGAGGTTGTTAATGTGTGCAACGGGCAAAGGCTCGGCTATGTCTACGACGTTCTGATAGACATAAACACGGGCAGCGTTTTGGCGATTATCGTACCTGGTCGCTGCAAATTTCTTGGTCTGTTCTGGCGAGAGGATGACTACATTCTGCCTTGGGATTGCATAAAGCGCATCGGCGGTGACATTATTTTAGTCGAAGTTCAGGGTGAATATCGGCGTGGGAAACGAGATAAGCAGCCTTGGTTCACCTGGCAGTTCGACGAAAAGCACAAGGTATGACTTCTCTTTTCTGTGTTCTCGTTTTCCCCTTTTTTCCTGAAATGAAAGACCGCACGCATGAAACATCATTACATTCGTAACAATTGGCATTATTGCATTTGACAGATTTGTGCCGTGTTGCTGCACTTTCTTTGGAAACTATCCTGAATTCAGATATTATAAATAAATTTTCTTGTATTCATCATATTTAACCGATATAATACAATTATAAAAATGCAACTTCGAATTTCGAAACTTGCAAAAATCGATTTTTTTCAAGCAAAGAGAGGGAACAACCATGTCCGAAAGGCAATTTACAAAAGTCTTGGTTGCCAACCGAGGCGAAATCGCAATCCGAATTTTCCGCGCCTGCAACGAATTGGACTTGCACACAGTGGCAATGTATTCCAACGAGGATACTTTCACTCTGTTCCGCACAAAGGCTGACGAGGCTTATCTCATCGGCGAGAATAAGAGCCCTCTCGGCGCATATTTAGATATTCCCGCAATTATCGACCTTGCCAAGCGCAGAGGTGTGGACGCCATCCACCCCGGCTACGGTTTTCTCTCCGAAAACGCCGATTTTGCACGTGCTTGTGAAGATGCCGGCATTAAGTTCATAGGTCCAAGCTCAGATGTTTTGGATAAAATGGGCGATAAGCTGAACGCAAAGGCTATTGCCATTAAGTGCAACGTACCGACCATCCCGGGCAGCACCGAGCCTCTGCGCAACGGCGACGAAGCGCTTGAAATGGCAAAAAGCTTTGGCTTCCCCGTCATCCTTAAGGCGGCGGCAGGCGGCGGTGGCCGCGGTATGCGCCTTTGCCAAACTGAGGACGAAGTTAAGCCCTCTTTCGAGCTGGTAAAGAGCGAAGCGAAAAAGGCCTTTGGAAACGACGACATTTTTGTTGAAAAATACCTCGTCGAGCCAAAGCACATTGAGGTTCAAATTCTCGCGGACGAGCACGGAAACGTAATGCATCTGGGCGAGCGCGACTGCTCTCTCCAGCGCCGTTACCAGAAGGTGGTCGAGTATGCACCGGCATTCTCAGTACCGCAAGAGGTTCGTGACAGACTCCACGCCGACGCTGTTAAAATCGCCAAGAGCGTCGGATATACCAACGCCGGAACCATCGAGTTCCTTGTCGACAAAAGCGGCAACCACTACTTCATTGAAATGAACCCGCGCATTCAGGTCGAGCACACCGTTACCGAAATGATTACGGGCATCGACCTTGTAAGAGCGCAGATTCTCATAGCCGAGGGCAAACCGCTTTCCACTCCCCTAATCGGGCTTGAAAAGCAGAGCGACGTCGAGTTTAACGGCTATTCCATACAATGCCGTGTAACAACTGAAGACCCCGCAAACAACTTCGCACCAGACTGCGGAAAAATCAACACCTATAGTACGGGCGGCGGCTTTGGCGTTCGTCTTGACGGTGGCTGTGCCGGTACGGGAGCAGTTATTTCGCCCTATTACGACTCTCTGCTCGTTAAGGTAACCTGCTGGGACAAGACTTTTGAGGGCGTTTGCCGCCGCAGTCTCCGCGCAATCAACGAGGTGCGCGTCCGCGGTGTAAAGACCAACATCCCCTTTGTAACGAACATTCTGCACCATCCGACATTCCATGCCGGCAAGTGCCACACGAAATTTATCGACGAAACACCGCTGCTTTTCGATTTGAATATGTCACGCGACCGCGCAACTCGCGTTCTGAAGTACATTGCAAAGCTTCAGGTCGACAATCCCGATATGGACCGTCAGCAACACGACACTCCGCGTTTCCCGACTGTGGATTATCCCAAAGCACCCGGGATTAAGCAGATTCTGGACGCAGAAGGCCCCGATGCCGTTAAGAAATGGGTTCTTGACCAGAAGAAGCTCCTTATTACCGACACTACGATGCGTGACGCACACCAGTCCCTTCTCAGCACACGCGTCCGTACACGCGACATGGCAAAGGGAGCGGACGGCACCGCAGCTATCCTTTCCGACTGCTTCTCGCTTGAAATGTGGGGCGGAGCGACCTTCGACGTCGCCTATCGCTACCTGCACGAGTCACCCTGGGAGCGTTTGGACATCCTGCGCAAAAAAATCCCCAACGTCCCCTTCCAGATGCTGCTCCGCGGCGCAAACGCCGTCGGCTACAAGAACTATCCCGATAACCTTATTCGTGAATTCGTAAAGGAATCGGCAAGAAGCGGAATTGACGTTTTCCGTATATTCGACTCCCTCAACTGGATTCCCGGCATGGAAGTCGCCATGGACGAGGTCCTCAAGCAGGGCAAAATCTGTGAAGCGACTATCTGCTACACGGGCGACATTCTTGATCCCAAGCGTGACAAGTATTCTCTGGAATACTATGTAAACATGGCAAAAGAGCTTGAAAAACGCGGTGCGCACATCATCGCAATCAAGGATATGTCGGGACTTCTCAAGCCCTATGCGGCAAAGAAGCTCGTTACCGCACTCAAGAACGAGGTCGGACTGCCCATCCACCTGCACACCCACGACATCAGCGGCAATCAGGTGGCAACAATTCTTATGGCGGCCGAAGCCGGAGTTGACATTGTTGACACAGCGATTTCCTCCATGTCCTCGCTGACCAGCCAGCCCTCCATGAACGCGGTTGTCGCGGCACTTGAAGGACAGGAGCGCGACACCGGTATCAAGCTGGATGAGCTTCAGAAGCTCACAGATTACTGGTCTGACGTTCGCCTGCGCTATGCGAAATTCGACGGCGGACTTAAATCCCCCGTCACCGAAATCTACAAATACGAAATCCCCGGCGGTCAGTACACCAATCTTCAGCCTCAGGTCGAGTCCATCGGTTTGGGCTCACGCTTCGTTGAGGTCGAGGAAATGTACGCAACCGTCAACAAAATTCTGGGCGACATCGTTAAGGTTACCCCCTCATCTAAGATGGTCGGAGACCTTGCAATATTCATGGTCCAGAACGACCTGACTGCCGAAAATATTGTTGCGCGCGGCGAAGCTCTCACCTTCCCCGATTCCGTTGTCGACTATTTCAAGGGCATGATGGGTCAACCCGCATGGGGCTTCCCGGAGGATTTGCAAAAGGTCGTTCTCAAGGGCGAAAAACCCATTACCTGCCGCCCCGGCGAAATTTTGGATCCCGTCGACTTTGAAGATATCCGCAAGGAGATGGAGTCGTTCATGAACGACGAGCATATCAACATGAGAGCCATGCTCTCCTACTGTATGTATCCCAAGGTCTACAAGGAATATCGAAGCCACCACAAGGAATACGGCTACCTCATGAGAATGGGCAGTCACGTCTTCTTCAACGGCATGGCGCTCGGCGAGACTAATAAGATTAACATTGAGGACGGCAAGACCCTTGTCATCAAATATCTCGGTCTTGGCGACTTGAACAACGACGGAACTCGCAACGTTCAGTTCGAGCTTAACGGTATGCGCCGAGAGGTTGCTGTTGCTGACAAAAACGCAATTAGCAAGGTTAAACAGGTGGTTCTGGCAAACCCCGAAGACAAGGGCCAGATTGGCGCATCCATTCCGGGCGCTGTCACGAAGGTCGAAGTCAAGGCTGGCGACAAGGTCGCTGAAAACCAGGTTATCGCGGTTGTCGAAGCCATGAAAATGGAAACCAGCGTGGTGGCAAGAATGGCCGGAACGGTTGACGAAATTTTCGTAAAAGCCGGTCAGACCGTTGCCGCCGGTGAGCTTCTCGCAACCATCAAATAGCTTTTCCCCATTTCGCTTATATAGCTTTTCCCCGCCCTTTGGGCGGGGATTTTTTGTGTTTGGAGACAATTTTTGATAATAAATTGCACCTTCTCGTGAATTGCGAGGAGGCTGCAAACACAAGATATATGTATAAAAAGGAAAAACGACACAACTCGCCCTAAAAAACATCGGACTAACGCAAAATTGCTTGAAAAATCAAAGATATTTTTGAAAAACAGCTTGTAAAAACAAACAATGTTTGTTATAATACCAAGGCATTACGCACGGAGTTGGATTGTTTACTCAGTGGCCGTTTTTGATAGATTTTCAATGCGGTTTGGGATAACAAGTTGATTACTCCGGAGGATAAAACAAAATTTAGGAGGAACACAAATGTCAGTAGTATCAATGAAACAGCTTTTAGAAGCAGGAGTTCACTTCGGTCACCAGACCAGAAGATGGAACCCCAAGATGGCCGAATACATCTATATGGAGCGTAACGGCATCTACATCATCGACCTTCAGAAAACCGTAAAGAAGCTTGATGAGGCCTATAACTTTGCCCGCGACATCGCAGCAAAAGGCGAGAGCATTCTTTTCGTCGGCACCAAGAAGCAGGCTCAGGACGCAGTTCGCGAGGAAGCTGCTCGCGTTGGAATGTACTATGTCAACGCTCGTTGGCTCGGCGGAATGCTCACAAACTTCAAAACCATGCGTACACGTATTGACCGTCTTGCTCAGCTCCGCAAAATGCAGGAGGACGGCACCTTTGATATGCTTCCCAAGAAGGAAGTTATCAAGCTCACAAACGAAATCATAAAGCTCGAGAAATATCTTGGCGGCGTTAAGGACATGAAGAAGCTCCCCGGCGCTCTGTTTGTTGTTGATCCCCGCAAGGAGCACAACGCAATTGCAGAAGCCCGCAAGCTCCACATCCCCATCATCGCTATTGTCGATACAAACTGCGACCCCGACGAAGTCGACTACGTTATCCCCGGCAACGACGACGCTATCCGTGCTATCCGCCTGATTGCCGCTGCTATGGCAAGCGCTGTTCAGGAAGGCCGTCAGGGACAGGACGCTGCTATTGAAGCAGCCGCAACTGCAGAAGCTCCCGTTAGCGTAGAGGCTCCCGCAGCAGAATAATTGCGAATTGGTGCAGTAGAGGGCTATGCCCTCATGCGAAGCACTTTGGCGCGCAGTAGTTTTTGCGCCGCATATAGGGTTTTTGCCCACACAACAGAATAAACACGAGAGGAAGTATAAAATATGGCATTTTCAGCACAGGACGTTAAGAATTTGCGCGAAATGACCGGCGTTGGCATGATGGACTGCAAAAAGGCTCTCACCGAAGCCGACGGAGATATGGACAAGGCAGTTGAGTGGCTTCGTGAAAAGGGTCTGGCTGCCGCACAGAAAAAGGCCGGACGTATCGCCGCAGAGGGCGTTGCCTATGCGGACGTTATCGACGGTGTCGGCGTAGTTGTTGAAGTCAACGCAGAAACCGACTTCGTTGCAAAGAACGACCTTTTTAACGAGTTCACAAAGAACGTCGCGCTCGTCGTAGCAAAAGAAAATCCCGCAGATATCGAAGCTCTTATGGCCTGCAAATATCCAGGTGGTGACCTTACCGTCGAGCAGATTCAGCAGGAAAAGGTTCTCGTTATCGGCGAAAACATCAAGGTTCGTCGCTTTGTCCGTTACGCAACAGGCTTCTCCATCCCCTATGTCCACATGGGAGGCCGCATCGGCGTTATCATCAACATGGACCTTCCCGCAGGCATTGAGGGCAAGGACGAGGTTGTTGAGCTTGGCAAGGATTTGGCAATGCAGATTGCCGCAATGAACCCCGCTTACCGCGACAAGAGCGATGTTGATCCTTCCGTCATAGAGAAGGAAAAGGAAATCCTTATGGCTCAAGCCAAGGAAGACCCCAAGAATGCAAGCAAGCCCGAAGCTATCATCGAGAGGATGATTAGCGGTCGTGTTGGCAAGTTCTATGAGGAGAACTGCCTTCTGCAGCAGGCCTTCGTAAAGGGCGACAAGATTTCCGTTGAGCAGCACATTGCTGAGGTTTCAAAGACCGTCGGCGGAAAAATCGCAATTACCGGCTTCACCCGCTTTGAAAAGGGCGAGGGCATCGAGAAGAAGCAGGACGATTTCGCAGCTGAGATTGCAAGCCTCGTAAAATAACTTAAGCTTAATAAAAACGCACCGGAAAATTTCCGGTGCGTTTTTTTATATTTTAAGCGGCTTGGCACTATGTGAATATGCGAATTGCAGAATGAAGATTTTCCAGCACGACATTTTGATGTGCGCCGCCTGCCTCGCCGTCCCTCGTCCATTTAACGGGTTTTTCAAAGGTAAACTCGACGTGCTTGCTCTGGAGCATCACAATCTGGTTTCCCGACAAATTGCGAGTCAAAATACTGGAAGTAATTTTGTTCATCTCAATAACGTTCGTAGGGTTTCGAACTAAAATAACCTCAAAAAGCCCGTCATTGAGCTCAATTGCGGAATTTCGAAGCTTTACAATGCCACCCACGGATTTTGTATTCGAAACGCTGCCAAAAAGGAGATCCGCTTCAATAACGCCATCATCACATTCAACAATCGTTGGATGCGCACTTATCTTCGGAAGCTGTGCCATGCCCTGAAGCACATAGGCAAGGTGTCCCAAGGTCTGCTTGTTCTCTCTCGGCGTTTCGTAGCTGACCTCCGTAAAAGCTCCGAAAGCGGAGATGTATGTGAAGTATTCGTTTTGATTGAATTTTCCAACATCCAGCTCAATTGTTTTGCCGCGAGCTATCAGCTTTGCGGCCTGTACAGCATTTTTCGGCAAGTCCAGCGAAGACGCAACATCATTTGCCGTTCCCTGCGGAATATATCCCAGAGGCGGCGGCGACTTGAGCTGCGCAAGCCCCGCAACCGTTTCGCCTAGCGTCCCGTCTCCTCCGACGCAGACAACGCAATCATATTTTTCTGCGTGCTCCAGAACCAATTGTGTTGCCTTGCCAACACCGCTAGTGAAGAAAACCGTGGGAACAAGGTTCGCTTTATATAAAATTTCCATGACAGGCCCAACAGATAGCAGTCCGCTGCCGTTTCCTGCTGCCGGGTTTAATATTAGCATAAGCTTTTTGCTCAAGATACTCCCTCCAACTGCCTGTCTATTTTTATTGCAGTATTATTATATTATCAGAAGCTTTTAACAAACCCTTAAAAATTCTTTTTGCCCCATATTATAGCCGACAGAGGCGGCGTGAGCGCAGTATAATGTGCGCTTGCGGACATTATATCATAGCCACAAAGCGGCGTTATGATATATTTTTTTAATAAACACACCGTCTGCGTTGCAAATATTATATCTTTGCAGCGCAATATTGTCAATTTATCGGCTTGTCCTCAGTTATTATTTGTAATGTGACGGCGCGCAGGTCGGAGCCTGACCACTGTCAAATCGATAGCCAACGGGTTTGCTGTCGATTTGAGTTATGGGTCAAGCGCCTCCCTGCTATATTAACGAATGCTCGCTTTTTTCCGGTTTCATTTGGGGCCCAAAATCACCGGTTGGAGCTGACGGCCTTCGAGCGCCGCCTCAACCGCAGCAGAAAGAAGACTAAGGTCGGAAATCATCGATGTCGGTTTCCCCTTTGGGTCATCCTGACGGAAGGGCGCGAAATAAATATTTTTGCGGTTTAAAAGTTCACCTATGTTCTTTGCGTTCGCACCCAGAGCGTCGTTTGTCGAAATGGCAATTACTATTGGCTTTCCGTTTCTAAGATGCGCCTTGCATGCCATTGTGACCGCGCTGTCAGCTATTCCGCAGGCAAGCTTTGCAAGCGTGTTCCCCGTGCAAGGCGCAACCGCCATAACGTCGAAAAGCTTCTGAGGCCCGACAGGCTCAGCGCCTGCTATTGTACAGATAATCTCCTTGCCCGTTATCTCGGAAAGGCGAGTCTTAACTGCCTGGGCACAGCCGAAACGGGTATCCGTTTCCGCCGCATTTTCGGACATTACCGCCGTCAACTCATAATCTTCCGAAAGGCTCTCGGCTATGGGCAGTATCCTGTCAAAGGTGCAGTAAGAGCCGCAGATTGCAAGCCCCAGTTTTGTTTTCGGCATAAACAGAAACCCTCCTATAATATCGGGGATATTTTTAAATTTCCCCGCGTTTTTCCCTCATAATGTTCATAACGGTTTCCTTGATGATTTTTCCCGCAGTAACGGGGGCTGTTTCCGCAGGAAGTCCCAAAGCCCATAGCGTGTTGATGTCAAGCTCCTTCGACGCTTCAAAGTCAAATCCTCCGGGGCGAGAGGCAAGGTCGATGCACAGCACATCTTTTTTCAGCATTTTCAGTTGCTCGCGGCCCATTACGCGTGCGGGAACGGTGTTTATAATTGTATCAAAGCGTCCCAGCTGCGCTCCTAGGGTACGCGTATCCAAGGCCTCGCAACCAGAGGCGCGGATGTATGCCATGTCCCCCGCGTTCCTCGCAGAAACGGCAACATGAGCACCCAGTGCGAGAAGCCGAGTGGAGAGCATTTTTCCAATTCTTCCGTAGCCTATCACCAAAATTCGGCTGTCCCAAATTGTAATCGGCGAGTTTTCAAGCAGCACCGATAGCGTTCCCTCCGCTGTCGCAAGCGCATTTAGGGCAACAAGTTCCTCCCTCAAAAAGTAATCAACAAAATCAAGATCCAATTCCTTCGCGGTTTTGCTTATTTTTTCCCCGGGCATTCCGCCGCAAATAACCGCGGTTTTCGGAAGTGCTTGCATTATTTCCTCCGCATCGTGTTTGAACGCACTCAACGGAGCGTTAAGCCCACCCCGCATATCTAGAACGGGCAACGGCAAAATTACGCAGTCAGCATCCTGTGCGGAAGCACAGACCGCCAGCGCGCAGCTTTTTATTAAGTCGGCGGGAGCTTCGTCCAGCGCAAAGCAGCAGATTTCGTGCCCCTCGCTCTCAAGCATGGCGGCAAGCCGTACAATGCGCATATCTCCGCCGATTACGGCAAATTTCATGGCACCACTTCCTTAATGGTGAGGAGCACCTCACCGATGTGTTTCAATACATAATATGATAGTTTCTCATTTAAGTGATTGCTCCGGAGCGAAGAAGTTACGTTTTCATCATGTCACCAAAATCCACGATTTTTGCGTTATTATAATGACAAACCACAGCAAATCAAATATAATAAATAGAAAGGTCAATTCCCCCAAACCCATTTACAGGAGGAGCGCATGGACAAAATAATCGAAGTCGAAGGACTGCACAAGTCCTATGGCAATGTCAAAGCCGTGAAAGGATTGGATTTTTACGTTGAGAAAGGGAAGCTTTTTGCGTTTCTGGGTCCAAACGGAGCCGGAAAGTCAACCACCATCGACATGATCTGTACATTTCTTAAGCCCGATAGCGGAAGCGTTACCGTAAACGGCTTTACGCTTGGCAAGCAGGACACGGAAATTCGAAAAATCATTGGCGCAGTTTTTCAAGACGGGC
>CAZLLK010000013.1:0-53054 GCA_964560435.1 uncultured Oscillospiraceae bacterium | reverse complement strand
ACGACGCGCGATCGAAGCGTTGAAAATCCCGAAGAGCGCACGCCTATGTGCGGAGTGCCGTATCACAGCTGCGAGGCATATATTGCCCGCCTTATCGCAAAGGGATACAAGGTCGCTATCTGCGAGCAGACAGAGGACCCCGCGTTGGCTAAGGGACTTGTAAACCGCGACGTAATAAGGGTAATCACTCCGGGCACGGTAACTGAAAGCTCCATGCTCGAGGAGGGACGGTCAAACTATGTTTGCTCCGTTTTCCTTGATAATACAGCCGGAGCAGTTGCTTTTTGTGATGTCTCAACGGGAGAATTCTGCGTTGCAGGCTTTGACAAAGCGCCTGTTACGCATATTCAAAACGAGCTTGCTCGTTTTTTGCCGCGCGAAGCAGTTTTGAGCGCAGGAGCTTTGGAAAACCCTGAGCTTTGTGCTTTTCTCGGAAAAAAGCTTGATTGCCTCATCGAAAACGGGGACGATCGTTTTGACTATTTGATGGGCGCGGCAAGGGTTTGCCAGCAGTTTAAGGCTTCTGATGTTGACAGCTTGGGGCTAACCGATGACAACGCGGCGGTCTGCGCCGCGGGGGGCCTACTCAGCTACATAATCGAAACGCAGAAGTTCGATATAAGCCACATAAATACGCTCGACGTTTTTTCGGTCGGTCGCTATATGGAGCTTGATTATACAACACGCCGCAACCTTGAGCTTACCGAAAATCTCCGCTCAGGAGAGAAAAAGGGCAGCCTTTTGTGGGTTCTGGATAAGACAAAAACGCCGATGGGTGGAAGACTTTTGCGTGCGTGGACGGAACGTCCTCTGCTGTCTCCTGTTGCGATAAAGCGCCGTTTGACGGCGGTTCAGGAGCTTTTTTCCGATAATGTCGCGAGGGGCGAAATTATCGAAATACTTCGCGATATAGGCGATATTCAGCGCCTTGTCGGCAGAGCGGTATACGGAACGGCAAACGGACGCGATTTGCTGGCGCTGGGAAACTATTGCGCCGCGCTTCCCGAACTCAACAAACAGCTTGAGGGCAAGCAGAGCCTAATGCTCCGACAAATTTCTGAAACAGACCCCTTGTCGCATATTCCCGAGCTGATAATGCGCGCAATCTGCGATGAGCCTCCTTTTTCCGTTCGAGAGGGCGGAATTCTCCGTACGGGCTTCTGCGAGGAAGTGGATAACCTTCGAAACATCCGCGACAACGGCGCGCAAATGGTTTCCGAGCTTGAAACACGTGAGCGTGAGCAAACGGGAATCAAAAAGCTGAAGGTCGGCTATAACCGCGTTTTTGGCTATTACATCGACATTCCCCGTGCGTTTTCCGAAAACGTACCGGAAACATACATCAGAAAGCAGACGCTTTCGACGAGCGAACGCTTCTTTACAGAGGAACTCAAGGAGCTGGAAAACACGCTTATCACAGCACGCGACAAGCTCGCAGACATCGAATTTCGGTTTTTTGAGGAAGTTCGTCTCAGAGTCGCGGCGGAGGTTACCCGAATTCAGGCGATTGCAGACGCAATTGCAGAGCTTGACGCTCTGTGCTCACTTGCGGAGGTCGCCGTGCGAAACGGCTACACAATGCCGGAGGTCGATCATTCGGGCGTGCTTTCCGTTACGGGCGGACGCCACCCCGTTGTTGAGCAGACCCAGCGTGATACGCTCTTCGTACCAAATGACACCTTGATGAACAATGCGGACGAGCGTGTTGCCATCATTACCGGCCCCAATATGGCGGGAAAATCGACCTATATGCGCCAAACCGCGCTTATCGTGCTGATGGCTCAGATGGGCAGTTTTGTACCGGCAAAAAGTGCCGTTATCGGCATTACGGACAGGGTTTTCACCCGAATCGGCGCATCGGACGACTTAGCAGGCGGACGAAGCACCTTTATGGTGGAGATGATCGAGGTTGCTGACATTTTGAAATACGCAACATCGTCGAGCTTGCTCATTCTGGATGAAATCGGCAGGGGAACATCAACCTATGACGGCATGGCGACGGCTAGAGCCGTGCTCGAATTCTGCGCCGACAAAAAGAAGCTGGGCGCAAAAACAATGTTTGCAACGCACTATCACGAGCTTTCCGCACTTGAGGGAGCGCTTGAGGGTGTGCGTAACTATAACATTACTGCAAAGAAACGCGGCAATGACCTTATTTTCCTGCGCAAAATCGTACGCGGAGCGGCGGACGACAGCTACGGTATAGAAGTCGCAAAGCTTGCGGGTGTTCCCGATTCCGTAATCGCAAGAGCAAAGTTCTGCCTTGCAGAGCTTGAGGGCGGCGCGCATCAAACCACCGCTGTTAAGACCGAGCGGGATGACACACAGATAAGCTTTTCGGACTTTGGTTCGAATGAAATAATACGACGGATAAAGGAGACGAATCTGGATACGTTATCTCCAATCGAGGCGATGAACCTTCTTTATGAACTGAAAAAGAAGGTGGATGCCTGATGAAAATTGTAATTACCGGATTTCTAAACACAATGCCAAAACCGCAGCGAATAGCGGGCTATATCTATCTTCCGTTTCACATTATCGTCATTCCCCTGTTTCTGGGGATGCTCGCTCAGTATTTGCCCGGTGGACTTGATGATGTAACTTATGAAATAGTCTATTACGGAATTGGGCTTGCGTTTTGCCTAATCTGTATGTGGAAATATCTTAGAAACGCCTATGACGTTTTGATGGACAATATTGCAACGAATATAGCGGCTGTGTGCTTTGGGTATGTGATAAACATTCTTCTAAGCTACTTGGCTGCTGGTGTTCTTTTTGCAATTGTTGGGGATAAGATAACGAATCCCAATAACAACGCTGTGATAAACCTGGCAGGTGAAAGCCCCCGCGCGGTGATAGCGCTTGCTGTTTTTATTGCGCCAATTGTCGAAGAAATTCTGTTTCGCGGAGTGATTTTCGGTTCGCTCCAACCTAAGCACCGCAGGCTTGCTTTCGTCGTATCCATTGTGCTGTTCGCGTTTTATCATGTATGGCAGCATGCACTTGCGTCAATGGACCCGACAATGCTTTGGTGCATGATTTCGTACATTCCCGCAGGATACGCATTAGCGTGGGCTTACGAAAAGACGAACTGTATATGGGTTCCAATTTTCTTACACATGCTTATTAACGGCGTTTTCATGCTGCTCCTGGGCTAAGATAGTCAATTTTTGATAAAAAAGGAAAAAGAATCTTTGAAATAAGACAAAATTCTTTGAATTTCGCCATGATCAGTGATATTATATCTTGCATATAGGACGGGTTCAAAATTGTGCAAGCTTAGGGAGATATAAAATGTTGCGAAAAGGCAGATTCGCAAAGGCAGTGCGGGCACAAGTGTCCGAAATTAGATACTACAACCATTATGGAAAGCGCGATATGATTATTAAAAACATGGTTGCTATTAAGGTTATCGGTGTCTGCAGCCTGCTTTTAACTATTGCGTTCTTCGTCATAGCTTGGCTATCCGGGATATGGGAAATTACATGGCACTTTTGGCTGCTGTTTGTTTTGTTTGCGGTCACTGTTTTTTTCTCATTTTATATTGACAAGCGTAAAGTAAAGGCGTTTTTCTCTTCCGAGATATTGGGTTCATTGTTTCATGTTTTGCTTGCAAGTATGCTTGTCGTTTTAGGGGTTTTCTATAACACTGAGCAACCATCCAGCCTTTTGAACCTATTTCTTATCGCACTCCCAATTTTTTTTACTACTCAGACATGGATAGTTTTGGCTATCACTCTAACGGCCGGAACCACGTTTTGTATACTGGCATCGGCGTATAAAGCTTCCGAAATTGTTTCATACGATGTTTTTTCAACCCTTTTGAGCATGGCTCTTTCAATTGTGGTTCTGGCTTATTTTGCAAGAATTCGCGCGGTTAGCTTTATTGCGAAGGAAAAATACAAAAGGCAAAGCCGTACTGACCTTTTGACTGGACTTCTCAATAAGCGAAGCTATGAGCTTTGGTGCCAAAAACTGCTGGAAGAGCGCAAAGTTGATGAGCCCTGTGCTTTGGCAATCTTCGATCTCGACAATTTCAAGCAAATCAACGATACTTATGGACACCTGATGGGCGACAAAATCCTTGAAATAGTTGGGCAGACACTTTCCGAGAATTTCCGAGCAGACGGTCTTGTTGGGCGCATAGGCGGAGACGAATTTTCCGCGTTTGCGTGTTCGAGGGAAGGTTGCGAGCATTTTGACAAGAGAGCGGAAAGCGTTGTTTCGGAGGTTAAAGAACGCGCTCATAATGTCCTGAAAATCGATGCTACGATGAGCGTCGGAATTACCAATGTCCAATTCGGTGGTGTTTCATATCTGAAAATGTTCCTGAATGCGGACAGGATGATGTATGATTCCAAGCATGCCCTTCAGGATGAACGGCAAGCCGTGTCTGTGTAATAATGTCCATTATATTGCGCTTTCGTTGCCACTGGCGGAAAGTGCAAAAATTAGACACATTTCATTATGCCGTTTTGCGATAATGACATAATTAAACAAAAAATCCCGAAAGCGCCGAATAACGCTTTCGGGATTTCAATTATATCTGATTTAGTAGGCAACGCCCCAGACAATCATTTTCTTTGCGGGCTTTCCGCATATGGGGCAAATCTCGCCCAGGTTTTCCTGCTCAAAGGGGATGCAGCGGCTTGTAACGCCGGCCTTTTCCTTCATCGAAAGCTCACACTCGAGGTCGCCGCACCACATGGTCTTAACAAAACCGCCCTTTGTTTCCACAATTTCTTTGACTTCCTCAAGGGAGGAGGCAGTGAAGGTGTGCTCGTCAAGATTTTTCTTTGCCTTTGCAAAAATTCCCTTGTGGATTTCTTCGAGAAGCTCGAGAATCTTGGCTTCAAGCTCGGAGAGAGCAACGGTCATCTTCTCACCGTTATCACGGCGGACGCACACGCACTGTTCGGCTTCAATGTCCTTGGGACCGATTTCGACACGAAGGGGAACGCCCTTCATCTCATACTCGGCGAATTTCCAGCCAGGAGAGTTCTCAGAAAAATCGCCTTTTACGCGGAGTCCCGCTGCCTTAAGCCTTGAAACAAGCTCCTGTGCCTTATCGATAACACCTTCCTTGTGCTGGGCGATAGGAATCACGACTACCTGAATGGGGGCGATTTTCGGGGGAAGAACCAGACCGTTGTTGTCGCCGTGTGTCATAATGACTCCGCCGATTATACGCGTTGAGAGTCCCCAAGAGGTCTGGTGAGGTGTTGTTTGCTTGTTGTCCTTGTCTGTAAATGCGATGTCGAAGGCTGTTGCAAAGCCTGTGCCAAAATAGTGGCTTGTTCCACTTTGCAGGGCCTTGTGATCGTGCATCATGCACTCGATTGTATATGTGCGCTCGGCTCCCGCAAACTTTTCCTTGTCTGTTTTGCAGCCCCTAACAACGGGCATTGCAAGGACATTTTCGCAGAGGTCGGCATAGGTTTCAAGTTGCTGCTCGGTTTCGGAAATTGCTTCCTCAGCGGTTGCATGGAGAGTGTGACCCTCCTGCCAAAGAAACTCGCGGTGGCGCAGGAAGGGGCGAGTGGTTTTTTCCCAACGGAGAACGCTGCACCACTGGTTATAAAGCAGAGGCAGGTCGCGCCATGAATGCACAATGTTGTGCCAGTGGTCGCAGAAAAGTGTTTCGGAGGTCGGACGGATGCAGAGCTTTTCCTCAAGCTCCTCGGAACCGCCGAGTGTTACCCATGCACATTCGGGTGCAAAGCCGACAACATGATCCTTTTCCTTTTGTAAAAGGGATTCCGGTATCAGCATGGGCATATATACGTTTTGATGCTCAGTTTCTTTAAAACGCCTGTCAAGTTCTGCTTGGATGTTTTCCCAAATCGCATAACCGTAGGGGCGCAGAATGAACATTCCCTTTACGCTGGAGTACTCGATAAGCTCTGCTTTTTTGCACACATCGGTGTACCATTTTGCGAAATCGACCTCCATGTCGGTTATTTGTTCAACTTTTTTGTCCGTTGCCATGATGTATAATCAATCCTTTCGAATTAGTTCGTCAAAATTCGGCGAAAGAGTTTCGCGGCTTTTTAAGGCAGAAAGGCCTATGCTTTCTGTGTTATCCAGTAATTTTATAAAATATAACCCGGCTTGTCAAGAACAATAGGGGAATTGCCGCCGTATTATGGAGTGACTCTCATAATAACGGAGGATGGTGCCGGTGAGCGCTTTTGCAAAGTTCTATTTTCGCCCGTCGAAGGGCGAAAAAATACACACGGTTGTTACACCCAAGGAAGATGAAAGCTGCGGAATTTGCGGAACGGTGACGGACGGGGAGCGGGGGGTTAAGGCAGCACTTGTTCTGCTTTTTGAAATGAACGGGCAGGAATCGGGAAAACTTCTTTCGTCGGTTGTGACTGATGAAGATGGGGAGTTCGCTTTTGGTCCGCTTGCTTCGGGAGAACTATATGTTATCAAGGTGTATAAAGACAGCCTGAAGCTCCGTGAGCTGGAGATTTCGGTGTAAATGTTCTGGCGGTGTGACAAGGGCAATTCGGCATAAAAACCGGATTGCCCTAATTCTTTATTTAAGTCCGCTCTCACGCTTGATGGCTCTAATATCTTTGCCTGCAAAGTTTATAATGAGATATTCGCCCTCGAGCCGTGAAACAGTCTGTGGGGAATAGCGCCTGCGCATTTCGTCCTCCCCAAGGTTGGTGGTTATAATAGTTTTTCCGCCTTTTGCCAGACGGCCATTAACAAGTGTGTACAGTGCACTTTGGGTAAAGCTTGTGGTCATCTCTGTGCCGAGGTCGTCCAAAATCAGCAGGTCGCAGTCCATATAGCGCCGCACGCGCGAGGAAACCTCTGCCGAACCGTCGCCGCCGCGGTCGAATTTTTGAAGCTCGAAGGCTTCCATAACCGAGACTGCTGTGTCGTAAACCACCGAAAAGCCTTTTTCGGAGACGACCTTCGCAATGGAAGCGGACAAAAAGGTTTTTCCCAGTCCCGTGCCACCGCGGAAAAGAAGGTTCACAGAGTTTTGCCCGAAGTTTGAAGAGTATTCACGGCAGATTTCAAGCGCATAGGACATCATGGCCTTTGGGGAGTTTTGGCAGGAGGGGTCGAAAACATCGTCGTAATAGCGAAGGTCAAAGTTTTCGAAGCACTGACCGTTTATGTTCAGCATACTGCTCAACTCTTCGACTGCCGCCGCCTGATAAAGGATTTTAAGGCAGGTGCAGGGTTTGCCCAAGACATAACCCGTGTCACCGCAGGCCGAACAGTCGTGAATTTCGTCAATGTAGTCTGCGGGGAATCCGCCGGATTTGAGAAGCTCAGCGCGCCTATTCATAAGGGCTTCGCACTTTTTTTTGACGGTGGTTACGGCAACACCTGCATTCGCACCCTTTTTCAGCGCTTCGGAGGCAACACAGACCATCAGCCTTGTCATTTCAGCTTCCACTTCCATAACGTCTGGGATGCGGGCATAAACCTCATCTCTTCTTCGGATTTGCTCCGACTCATTAGATCTCTTTTTTTCGGCGATTATTTCTCTGACTCGAGCCAGAATTTTGCCGTCGTATGCCATAAATTCACCTCAAAAATCAGCCGTTTTTGACCTTTTCTAGAATTTTCTTCATGCGATCCAATTCAGATTCGCCAGTACTCTTAACATATGATTGAGTCCCTTGACGCACAAAAGTGCCAGATGATGAGCCTGCGTGTCTGTCGCCGCTTGTGACTTCCTCCGCAGTGTGGAGGTTTTTGCTGTGCCAGCTTGCGAGAATTGAATCCATGTATTTCCACGCCAAATTTCCGGTTTTGACAATGGTTTTGTCATAGGCGAGGGCGATAGCTTCAAGGTCAAAGCCCATGTCCATCCAGCTTTCAACAAATTTCCGCTCAGTTGAGCTGAAATTGCGCCCGTTTATCTGGAGCAGACGCTTGATGTCACACAGCTCTCCGCTTCGCGCTCTTTTCTGAAGCAGAAAGTCCTCTGCACGCTCCAGCGTGAGGATTTCACGGTTGTACCATGAATAGGCTTCCTTTTCGATGGTGCGCATGGAGGGGTACTTCCCCGGGCCAACGTGCTCGTGGGTTTCCTCGACACAGTGGTTTATTAAAAGAAAAATGACCTCAATAGGTAGGTGCAGAAAATCGTATATTCCAAACAGTATTTTCAAATCGGCGCCTGTCAGCATATGTCCCATTATGCGCTGAGTTTCGTCGACGATTGCTTTAAATTCGCTGTTTTCTCCGGCACGTGCGGCAATGTCTTGAGCTGTGTATTCGGGGAGCTCGTCCGCCGTGAGAGGGAGAGTGGTTTTTGCTTCGCCAGTTTTAAAAAGACCCATGTCGCAGAGCGCGCTAAGTCCTTTTGAAATCTCTGCCTCGGTTCTCTTAAGGGCGGCAGCCGCGCTTTGCGGGGAAAAGCCATCGCCTGACCGAAGTGCATAAAGATAAAGCAGTGTGACTGTTCCATCACCCGAGGCCAAAAGCTTGTCCGCATCGGTGCACGGGATGGCAAGACTCGGCTCGCCGGAAAGTCTATATTTTTTGTCTTCCATGTGTCCCTCCGTGCCGATTTTTGTGAGAAACACATTATAACATTATTTTTAACTTGTAGCAATACATCTATTTATGTTATAATGCCTTAGCTAAAGCATTATACAGATTTAAATAATTTGTCTCAACGCCATTTCGCGGCTGCGACAAAAGTCCGCAAGCGGACATTATGCAGATTCAACAATTTGTCACGCTACCGCATTAGAGACTGCTACATATTGCCTGTTGTAAAAGCCATTCGAAATTCATAAACACGTAACAACACAGCCAATGCGACTGTGATATAATGCCCGAGACGGACATTATATGCGCTTATGCCCCACTGTCGGCACGCGCTTGATTTAATAAATATATCATTTCGTCGCTTTGCGGCTATGATATAATGCCAAGACAAGGTGCTATCTGATTTGGTTGCAATTTTTAGGCCCCATATTGCAAACTTTGTGAAATCAATATATGTTAGTAATACGAAAGAGGTGAAAGCCGAAATGATTAAAGATGTTACTGTCGAAATTGCAGGACGCGATTATCAGCTCAAGACTGACGAGGATTCAGAATACGTCCGTGAACTGGCAAACTTTGTAACCGTCAAAATTCTCGAAATCAAACGTGACTCCGGCGCCTCCGCTCTTGACTGCGCGACAATGGCGGCATTGGACATGGCCGACCGTTACCTTAAGGAGCTGCATAAAAAGGAAAAGGCTTCAAAAAAGAAAGCGGTTGCAGTGACCGAGAACGAGCCTACGACGCTCCTATAACCCGAAAGGCAAAAATATGTTGGAACTTCTTTCACCTGCTGGCTCGCCGGAGGCGGTTGTCGCCGCCGTTCAGAGCGGTGCAGATGCAATTTATATGGGCTTTGGCGAGCATAATGCTCGTCGCGGCGCAAAGAATTTTTCGGACGAGGAATTTGATTCCGCCGTCCGCTATTGTCGTATGCGGGGTTGTAAAGTATATGTAACGCTCAACACTCTCACCAGTGACAGGGAAATACCCGAAGTTGTGAAGCTTGCCTGCCATGCCTCCGAAATCGGAGCAGATGCGATACTGGTGCAGGATTTAGGGCTTGCCCGCGTTTTGAGATGCGCCGTGCCTGACCTGCCAATTCACGCAAGTACGCAAATGAGCATACACAACCTTGCTGGAGTTGAAGCTGCGGCCGAAATGGGCATTACGCGTGCTGTTTTGGCAAGAGAACTCAGCCTTGAGCAGATTGCCTACATTGCAGAAAAATCGCCTATTGAGCTTGAAATATTTGCACACGGCGCATTGTGCTTCTGTCATTCCGGGCAGTGCTACATGAGCGCACTTATCGGCAGACGAAGCGGAAATCGCGGAGCCTGCGCTCAGCCGTGCAGACTTCAATACAGCCTCGGCGGAAGAATGGACAACTACCCTCTGAGCCTTAAGGACAACTGCGTTGTTACATACCTCAAGGAGCTTGAAAGGGTTGGCGTTAGCTGTGTAAAAATTGAAGGACGCATGAAGCGTCCGGAATATTCGGCAATAGTAACGGGGATTTATTCCCGCGCAATTCGCGACGGAATTGAACCGTCGGAAACTGAAATGCAACAGCTTGAAATGGCTTTTTCTCGTCAGGGCTTTACTGACGGCTACCTTATGGGGAAAAAAGATTCTCAAATGTTCGGTGTCCGCGAGGAGCGGGACAGTGAAGTTAATAAGCTCTACACAGCGGCACGAAAGGACTATGCTAATGCCGAGCTTCGCCGTGTGCCTGTTAAGTTTTTCACTCTTATAAAGGCGGGGCAAAAATCCAAATTCGCGGTTGAGGATGAGCAGGGACACAAAGTGATTAAGGAAGGCCCTGTTCCTCAGATAGCTGCAAATCAAGCTCTTTCCCAGCAGACCATATACGATCAGTTCTACAAAACCGGCGGTACTCCCTATACCTGCTCCGATGTTTCAACGGCATTAGACGAGGGTTTGTTTCTTCCCGTTTCGGGACTTAACGAAATGCGCCGTTTGCTTCTTGACGCCCTTTCCGAGGAGAGAAAAGTTCCTCCGACAAGGAGAAAGGGCATAATTCCCAAAGCTCCCGCAGACGTTAAGGTGCTTGGCGGCCCGAAGCTGATTTTTCAGGTTACTTCGGTTGACCAGCTAACTGAAAAGCTTGCGGAGGCAAAGCCTGACTATCTTTATGTTCCGCTGGCTATACTCGCAGAAAACCCCGCGGCGGTTATACCTTTTGCCGAAAAGGGTGCAGTTCCCGTTGCGGTTTTGCCCCGTGTAATTACAGACGACCAGTCGTCACAAATTATGGCTATGCTCCAAAAGGTGCACTCTATGGGGGTTACGCAGGTTCTGTTAGGCAACATGGGACATATCAAATACGCAAAGCTCGCAGCGCTGGACGTAAGAGGTGACTTTGGATTGAACGTATACAATTCGGATACTCTTCAGGTACTGAATGCGGCGGGCTTTTTGTCCGCAACTGCTTCATTTGAGCTTCGAATGAGCCAGATTCGCGATATGCACAAGCCGATAAATACAGAGCTGCTTGCCTACGGGCGCCTGCCGCTGATGGTGAGCGACCAGTGTATAATCAAGAACAGCGCGGGTCAATGCAATTGTCATAATTCCGTTAGCCTTTCCGACAGAACGGGACAGCTTTTCCCTGTTATCAAGGAATTTGGCTGCCGCAACGTTATTTTCAACGCCCACAAGCTGTTTCTTGCAGACAGACGCCGCGACTTAGAAAGATGCGGAATATGGGGAATACGTCTCCTCTTCACAAACGAGGGGCCTGAGGAGTGCGTGCGCATTGCCGACAGCTATGCGGGCAAAACGGACTACGTTCCGAACGGACTGACAAGAGGGCTGTATTACCGCGGCGTTGAATAGGGTAGACTCTAAACCTTGAGAGGACAGATTATGGATATCGTTTTGGCATCAGCTTCCCCACGGAGACGTGAGCTTCTATCAATGCTGGGAGTGGAAAACTTCAAAATTATCCCCGCTGTTGGCGAAGAAAAAATTGATATTAGCATGGCACCTGCGGAAATCGTCTGCGCCCTTTCGCTGGAAAAGGCGGCAGAAGTATCAAAGCTTTGCAACGATACTGATGTTATAATTGCTGCGGATACGATTGTTGCGTTGGACGACGAAATAATGGGAAAGCCTGCCGGCAAGGATGAAGCATTCCAAATGCTATCGAAGCTTTCGGGAAGAACCCACTCCGTCTTCTCAGGCGTAACGGTTATGCAGGGCATAAAAAAATTTACTGAATATGAACGGACAAGCGTTAACTTCCGTGAGCTTTCCGAGCGGGAGATTTTGGCATATATAGAAACAGGCGAACCAATGGATAAGGCAGGCTCTTACGGCGCACAGGGAATCGGTTCCCTTTTTGTAGAGGGCATCGAGGGCGATTTTTTCAACGTAATGGGGCTTCCGCTTTGCAGACTTTCTAAAATGCTTGAAAAATTGGGCGTGAATTTGATTTGAATAAGTTTAAAGATTTTATTAAAAAAAACGGAATACGGCTCGGAATTGTTGTCGTGCTAGTCGCGCTCATTTTCGCGTTTGTTGTCAGCCGATCAAACGGCAACGCTGGCGTTGTCGAAAACGCTGCGGCTTCGCTTTCGCTTCCGGTAAAGCAAGGCTCCACAGGCTTCGTGGGCTGGCTTGAGGGCGTTTATGGCTATATGTTCAAATATGACTCCATTGCCAAGGAAAACGAAGATTTGAAGGTTCAGCTTGCGGAAACGAAAACCAAGCTTCGCGAGTCAGAGGACGCCACAAACGAAAACAAGCGTCTTCGTCAGCTTTTGGATCTGCGCGAAAAGCACAAGGACTTTGTTTTCGAATCTGCCAACATCATTGATCGAACGGCTTCGAGTTGGAGTGAAACCTACACGATCAGCAAGGGCGCGGAGAGCGACATCGCGGTTGGCAACTGCGTAATCGACAGCTGCTACAACCTTGTAGGTCAGGTCATCGAAGTCGGAACCGGTTGGGCAACTGTCCGTTCCGTAATCGACGCGGATATGCGTGTCGGCGCTCTCGTGGGCGAGGGTGGAAACGCCGCCATGATAGTTGGTGACTTTGCACTTATGCAAAAGGGCGAAACAAAGCTTTCCTATCTAACACAGGAAACTCATGTTCTCGAAGGCGATTTGCTCATTACCTCCGGTAAGGGCGGCGCATTTCCGAGAGGGCTTTCAATCGGCAAGGTTACCTCCGTTCAGACCGAGGCTGGAGGACAGGTGGAATATGCAACTGTTGCTCCAACAAGTGAGCTTGGCGCACTATCGGAAATTTTCGTTATCAAGGATTTTGATGTTGTGGAATAATCCGCTTCGGCGTATTGGAGGCACAGTATGCTGCTCGACATGATTAATATCGAAAAAGTACGCAAAGCAATTGTTTATTTCGGCTTATTGCTGCTTGTGCTTTTTGTTCAAAACATCGTTCTTTCACATATCGCGATCTTTGGGGTACACGCTCTTATCGCGCCTATTGCCATCGTTGCCGTCGGTTTTTTTGAGGGCGGCGTGTGGGGCGGAGTTTTCGGCCTCGTCATGGGTCTGTTCTGCGACATGAGCCTAAATGAAACTAAGGTTTTGCTTACAGTGGTGTTTCCGCTTATCGGCTTTGTTTCGGGGGCGATGGCGATGTTTTTTGTGAACAAACGCTTTTTCTCATTCTTTTTTGTCTGTTTGGCGGCGCTCATTTTAACGGCGATATGCCAGATGTTCAAGTTTGTTGCGATAGCGGATGCAAATATTTTGCCAGTTTTGGCTACCGCGGGGCTTCAGACCCTTTGGTCGCTTCCGTTTACATTCGCGCTTTACTATCCGTGCCGTTCTCTTTCCGGCGTTGATTTGAGCAAGTAGGTCCTTTCGAAAGGAAAAACAATGGAAAAAATAATTAAACCCTGGCGATTAACTGCTCTTATACTCTTAATTCTCTCATTGACGGTAGTTTTTATGATTTCACTATATCGTTTGCAGATTATTGATGGCGCCGACTACTATGAGCAGTCAGAAAACAGCATAGTAACTACATATACAGTTGTGGCGGCTCGAGGAAATATTCTTGACCGCTACGGACGTGTGTTGGTTTCAAACAGAGTGTGCAATAACCTTTTAATAAATCCTAATGACCTTTTTGAACAGCCGGATCCCAATGCTATAATACTTGAACTTACCAAACAGGTTGTTGACTCAGGCAACACTTACACAGACACGCTCCCCATAACAAAGGAAGCCCCATTTGAGTACGTCTCCGACATGACGGACATTCAACGCACAATACTTGATGCCTACTTAAAGGAATTCAAACTGCCGTCTTCAACGACTGCTGTTGAGTTGATGGCGTTTTTCAGAGACAAATTTGAGATCGACAACAACTATACTTCGGAACAAATGCGAATTATCGCAGGTATTCGATATGAGATAAAGATTAGATTTATCAATTCAATTCGCACCGCTGACTATGTTTTTGCCGAGGATGTTAGCATCGACCTTATTACAAAGCTTATGGAAAACAACGTGCCCGGATTTACTGTTCAGCCTTCGTATGTCCGTGAATACAATACCGACTATGCTGCTCATTTGCTTGGATATATCCGCATGATGGACAAGGATGAGAAAGAGAAATACCAAAAAGAGGGGTACCCTCTTAATGCGTTGGTCGGAAAAGATGGCGCGGAAAAGGCCTTCGAATCGTATCTGCACGGAAAGGATGGCACCGCCGTTGTTACGACGACGCGCGGCGGAACTGTAATAAGCACCAAATACACCAAGGAACCCGTGCCGGGCAATCATGTCTATATGTCGATAGATTTGGGCTTGCAGGAGGCAGCGGAGATTTCGCTAAACAACTTCATTACAGAAAACAACAAACAACGTGAAATAGACAACGCAAATTACGAGGCTCAAGGCTTAACCGATAAAGTCCTGGACATGATAACCGGAGGCGCAGTGGTCGCCATAAATATCAAAACCGGTGAGCCACTTTGTATAGCAAGTGCACCGACTTATAAATTGAGCACTTTTGCGCAGGACTACTCCATTATTTCGAAAGACGAATCGAAGCCCCTATATAACCGCGCCCTGAGCGGTGCCTATGCGCCAGGCTCCACCTTCAAGCCTGTCAGCGCTATCATGGCGCTTAACGAGGGAGTTATAACCCCGGGCGCGACGATTTATGACAAAGGCGTTTATGACAAATACGCTGCTAAGGGATATGCACCAACCTGCTGGTTATATCCTAGCTCCCACGGGCAAGTGAATGCCGCTAAGGCGATTGAGGTTTCATGTAACTACTACTTCTATACAGTGGCCGATAGCGAAAATTTTGGGATAGACAAGCTGATAGACTATGCGAAGCGTTTCGGACTCGGCGTTCCAACCGGCATAGAGCTAAACGAGAGCCCGGGCATAATGGCGAATGAGGAGTTTAAGAAAGAACTAGAGAACTTGCCGTGGACCAACGGAGACACGATGGCGGCTGCTATCGGCCAGTCCTACAGCGTGTTTACCCCTATTCAGCTCGCAAATTACACGGCGGCATTGGCAAATAATGGAACTCGCTACAAGGCATCATTGCTCAAATCGGCAAGAAGCTACGACTTCTCAAAAAGCGTCTTTGAACGCAAGACAGAAGTTGCGGATACAGTCAACGTCGACCAGTCATACTATGACGCGGTTCACACAGGACTGTATAATGTTGCAAACTCATCGTCTGGTGGTACCGCATATACGACTTTCGGCAACTATCCTTATAAGGTCGCCGCGAAAACGGGTACGGCTCAGCTTGGCGAAGCGATTACAAATAACGGTGTATTCATCTGTTATGCACCATATGACGACCCACAAATCGCGATTGCGGTTGTCGTCGAAAAGGGCAATGCGGGCAGCAAGATAGCGAGCATTGCAAGAGACGTTCTTGATTACTACTTTAGCTTTAAAAACAGCTCCATCTCATTGGAATCTGAAAACTCACTGCTGAAATAAGGTTCTTTTCTTGGTTTACGCCGTAGTTCAAGTTCTAAAAAGTGAACAATTCGTAAAAAGTGAATTGTTCAGCAGACATTATTTATTGCGTTTTTAGGAATACTAATGTATAATGTAACATCGGCATGGAGGGTATTCCTCAATTTGTCACAATTGTACTGAAAGGATGAAGGCCATGAACATCGCTTTAATGGCACATAATAACAAGAAGGAGCTTATGGTGCAGTTCTGCATTGCATATTGCGGAATACTGTCCGAACACTCCATTTGTGCCACCGCTACCACCGGACGCTTGGTTGCTGAGGCGACCGGTCTTCCCATAACTCAATATCTTAGCGCTGCTCAAGGCGGTAGCCAGCAAATCAAATCCCGTATTGCATACAATGAAATCGATTTGGTTTTGTTTTTCTGGGATTCTTCAAGCAGTGACGACGATACAGAGGTGGTTGCCATCTCTCGTGCCTGCGACCAGCACAGCATACCCTTTGCCTCTAATGTTGCAACGGCAGAGGTTCTTATTCAGGGCTTGAAGCGTGGCGATTTGAGCTGGCGCGACATAGTCAATCCTAAAAAATAATAACTCAGAGTTATTTTAAGTAACGCTCTCGTCCCTTTGCGGGAGGGGGGCGTTATTGACTTTGCACCACTGCTCAGACCAATAAATACCAGTACCGAAAGGAATTTTCATATATGGAGAGAATCAAACCTCGCACTTTGTCAGGCTTTATGGAGCTTTTGCCCGAAAAACAGGCGCAGATGGAGCGCATAATGGAAACTCTGCGCAAAGCCTATTCACTTTATGGGTTTACGGCACTCGATACTCCTATAATCGAGGCATCTGAGGTCCTGCTTGCAAAAGGCGGCGGAGAAACCGAAAAACAGATTTACCGCTTCACAAAGGGGGATGCCGACCTGTCCCTGCGCTTTGACCTCACGGTTCCGCTTGCAAAATATGTCGCCATTAACTACGGACAGCTTACATTTCCGTTTAGACGTTACCAGATAGGCAAGGTTTACAGGGGAGAGAGAGCACAGCGCGGACGCTTCCGCGAGTTTTATCAGGCGGACATCGACATTATCGGTGACGGTGAGCTGGACATTATGAACGAGGCGGAAATCCCCGCCATAATCTATCGCACTTTTACAACGTTGGGGCTCACAAAATTCAAAATCCGCGTCAACAACCGCAAGGTTTTGAACGGCTTTTTTGCAATTCAGGGGCTTAGCGACAAGGCTGCCGATGTCATGCACACGATAGACAAGCTCGACAAAATCGGAGCGGAAAAGTGCCGTGGACTGCTTCTTGAGAGTGGAGTTTCCGAAAATCAAGCGGAAGAGATTATGAGCTTTATCGGCATTTCCGGAACAAGTGCGGAAAAGCTTGAAGCGCTCACAAAATACGTGGGCAAAAACGACATTTTTGACCTTGGGCTTTCAGAACTGAAAGCGGTTGCGGGATTTTTGCCAGAATTCGGTGTGCCGGAATCGAACTTTGAGATTGACCTCACAATTGCGCGCGGGCTTGACTACTACACGGGCACGGTCTATGAAACGACGCTTACCGACCACCCCGAAATTGGTTCCATCTGCTCGGGTGGACGCTATGACAATCTTGCTGAATACTACACCGACAAAAAGCTGCCGGGAGTTGGAATTTCTATCGGTCTGACCCGCCTTTTCTTCGTGCTTGAGGAGCAGGGAATGCTGTCTGACGAGATAATCACAGCGCCCTCTGACGTTCTGATAATCCCCATGACGGAGGATATTTCAACGGCAATTTCAACGGCCACGCTTTTCAGAGAAAACGGAATTCGCACAATGCTTTACAGTGAGAACAAAAAGTTCAAGGCGAAGATGAGCTATGCGGACAAAATCGGCGTTCCATTTGTCGTTTTTATCGGCGACGACGAGATAAAAGATGGCGTTATTAAGGTCAAGGATATGCAGAGCGGTGAACAGACCTCGGAAAAGGCGGAAACTGCCACGAATTGGGTAAAAACCGCAATCGCCAGTCGCAATATCGGACACGTCATTAAGGACTAAAAAAAGCGGCTCACGAGCCGTCTATACTTATGATACAAGAAAAGAAAGGTTTAAATATTATGTTTCAATCCCGTACTCACACCTGCAACGAGCTTCGTATTGAAGACGCAGGGAAAAAAGTTAAAATCGTTGGCTGGATGGAAAACGTCCGCGAGGTTAGCGGAAGTCTTGCCTTTGTAATCGTTCGCGACTTTTACGGCACCACTCAGGTCGTTGTTGAGACTGAGGACATGATGAAGCTCGTGAAGGACATTACCCGCGAATCAACCATCAGTGTTGAGGGAACAGTCCGTGAACGTACAAGCAAGAACCCCAATCTCCCAACTGGAGATATTGAGGTCGTTCCTGAAAAAATCGAGGTGCTTGGACGTTGCCGTTATAACGAGCTGCCCTTCCAGATAAACCACAGCCGTGACGCCGACGAGGCTACCCGCCTTAAATATCGCTATCTCGACCTTCGCAATCCGGAGGTTAAGAACAACATCGTTCTGCGTTGTAACGTTGTTGCCGCTTTGCGCCAGAGCATGACCGAGCACGGCTTTTTGGAGATTACCACTCCGATTTTGACCGCCTCATCTCCCGAGGGTGCTCGTGACTATCTTGTTCCCGCGCGCAACCATCCGGGGAAGTTCTATGCGCTACCGCAAGCTCCTCAGCAGTTTAAGCAGCTTCTTATGACCTCCGGCTTTGACCGCTATTTCCAAATTGCCCCCTGCTTCCGTGATGAGGACGCTAGAGCTGACCGTTCACCAGGCGAGTTCTATCAGCTCGACATGGAAATGGCTTTTGCAAATCAGGAGGATGTATTTGCTGTTTTGGAAGATGTTTTGCCTCCGATATTTGCCAAGTTCGGCAAATACAATGTTGCGTCGGAAGCCCCGTTTAAGAGAATTTCGTTCAGCGACTCCATGGAAATCTACGGCTCGGACAAGCCCGACCTTCGCATAGACCTCGTCGTGCGCGACACGACGGAGCTTCTTTCCGATTGCGGCTTTGAGCCTTTTGCGGGGAACACGGTTAAGGCTGTTGTCGTGCCGGAGTTTACGCAGACACGCAAGTTTATTGACCAGCTTTGCGCTGATGTTGAGGTCGTGTCCGGCAACAAGGCGTTTTGGTTCCGTTTGGACGAAAACGGCGAGCTAGTCGGCGGAATCTCCAAGTTCCTTGTTGAACGTAAGGATGCAATTATTGCGGCTCTTGATTTGAAGCCCGGCTGCTTTGTCGGACTCACCACTGGCAAGAAGCTTGCGGCCCAGAAGACCGCAGGTGTTCTTCGCAAAATGCTGGGAGCTTCCGTTCCGGGACACATGGAAACCGAGCGTTATGAGTTCTGCTGGATTGTTGATTTCCCGATGTACGAAATCGGTGAGGAATCCGGCGAGCTGGAGTTCTGCCACAATCCGTTTTCCATGCCCAACGGCGGTCTGGAAATTTTGAATAAGGTCGAAAAGGGCGAGGCCGACCCGCTTGCAATTACCGCGTATCAGTACGATTTGGTGTGCAATGGCGTTGAGCTGTCCTCTGGCGCGGTTCGTAATCACGACCCCGAAATTATGATTAAGGCATTTGAGCTTGTTCGTATGGGCGAGGACGACGTTAAGGCAAAGTTCCCCGCAATGTACAACGCTTTCTGCTACGGCGCACCACCTCACGCCGGCATTGCGCCCGGAGTTGACCGTATGGTAATGCTCCTTGCGGGTGAGGACTGCATCCGCGAAATAATTCCGTTCCCGATGAACAAGAACGCGCAAGACCTAATGATGAGCGCACCGTCCGTCGTCGAGGAGAAGCAACTCAAGGAACTGCACATTGCGCTTGATGTGAAGGACTAGACACTAGGCATCGGAGAGAGATTTTATGGAAGATAATTCCTTGAACCTGTGGTTCCGCAAGGCGAACGAAAACGATTTGGACTGCGTTTTTCAGGTCTATACGGATGCGATTGCAGAAATGAACCGAAACAATATCCCACAGTGGGACGAGTTCTATCCAGATAGGGATATTTTGAAGGACGATATTTCGAAAAACGAGCTTTATCTTGGAATGGTTGATGGCGAGCTTGCCAGTGCATATGTTGTCAATTCGGATTGCGACGAGGAGTACGTTAACGGCGACTGGCAGTATCCGAACGCTTCGTTTTGCGTTATCCACCGTCTTTGCGTAAATCCGAAGTTCCAGAAAAAGGGTGTCGGAGCGTCAACGATGAGGCATATCGAAGGCGAGAAAAAAGCCGAGGGAGTTGAAACCGTTCGGCTCGACGCCTTTACCCTGAACCCATATGCGCTTAGACTTTATGACAAGCTGGGCTACGTCAAAGTTGGCACAGTAGACTGGCGCACGGGAAGGTTTTGGCTTATGGAGAAAAAACTGTAGGGTGAGCTGAGACCGCCCGCCTTTGGGAAAGTAAATTGCTTAATCCAGACGCGGGAAAAAGAAAAAGATGTCGTCTAGGTATTAATTTAGCACTTAATTTGGAGGTGTTCAAAGTTAATAAATGTGAGACGTTTCTTGGGCTTGCAGATTATATAACACGCAAATTTGGGTTTTTGCCGCTACTTTACGGTTCTCTTGGACTTGGAAAAAGGCTTAACATGGATTTGTGTGTTGACGACATTGATATTTTGATACCTGAAAAATATCTTTTTTCTATGTGGAATTGCTTTAAGCAATATATAGAAGAATTTGGGTTCATATTGACCGATTTACATGAGCACGAATTTACAAAAGATGGTGTTAGAATTGCTTTCGCTTCAATTGAAAGTTTGGAGTCGTATGCAGATATTGACATATCCCAAATTCCGGTTGTCGATGAGAAAAGTTGTAGATATTTACTGCTTGATTTGGATGATTATTTAAAGGTTTACAAAGCGTCATCAAAAGACAGCTATCGCCTAAACAAGAATAATCAAAAAGATTTAATCAAAATAGATGTTATACGAAAGAGCTTAGGCTACAAGTGATATTAATGCCTTTTATCAGATTTAGTAACCAAGTCATATACGAAAGACGGTGGCACATGGTTTCCCAAATCCGCCGACTTTGCATAGAGGGCATTGGCGGATACGAGGTTTCTGTCGAGGGCTATTTGTCGAGCGGACTGCCTGCCTTTGGGAAAGTGGGTTGCTTAGACCAGATGGGTGAATGAAGGCTTTTGGGATGACTATTTGAAGTTTACTAAATATAGGTAAGGATAGTGTGATATGATATTATCTGGCAGAGAAATACTTAAATGCATGGGTAAAGAAATAGTTATTGAGCCTTTTTATGAAAACAGAATTAATCCTAACAGCTATAATCTCTCTTTGGCTGATGAATTATTAGTATATGAAAATAGCGACTTGGATATGAAAAAGCCGAATCCGACAAAGAAACTCATAATCCCAGAAGAGGGCTTGTTGCTTGAACCAAACAAATTATACTTAGGCAGAACAAACGAGTTTACTAAAACAGATACATATGTGCCAATGCTTGAAGGCCGCTCGTTAACGGGAAGGTTGGGGCTATTCATTCATGTTACCGCTGGATTTGGTGATATTGGTTTTGCGGGATATTGGACATTGGAAATTTTTTGCGTTCAACCTGTAAAGATATATCCAAATGTTGAGATATGCCAGATATATTATCATGACATTGGTGGAGAATTTGACTTATATAAGAGCGGAAAATACCAAAATAATACAGGAATTCAGCCAAGCTTGATGTACAAGGATTTTGAGAAGAAGTAGACGGATTTGCTTATCGAAGTATATATGATCGCGTTATAAGAATGATCCCCGACAAAAAACTGATGAATGACAGGTGAGGATATGGATAGAACAAAAGGCGTTGCATATTGCGGATTAGCCTGTTGCATTTGCGGACAGAATGCAACCTGCACAGGGTGCAGAAATGAAGGCTGTACAAATAAACAGTGGTGCAAGTCGTTTAATTGCTGTAAGGAAAAAAAGCTGAACGGATGCTGGGAGTGTTCCGAGTTTCCCTGTGATAACCCTATGCTCAGCAAGCCGAGAGTGCGAGCATTTGCGGAAATTATAGCTGAATATGGGGAAGAAAAGCTCGTGGATTCGCTTGAAAAGAACGAGAAGGCCGGAATGGTTTATCACTATGAGGGGCAGTTGTTGGGCGACTACGACAAGCCTACATCTGTAGATGATATAAAGCGGCTGGTTTTAGGCTTAAAGTAATCTGTTTCAGCCAGTTTGCTTTCGAAGGGGTTTAACATACGCTCACTCGGCATTAAAGGCATAGGGGGATATGAAGTTTCCGTTGGGTGTTTTTTGCCGAGCGGACTGCCTGCCTTAGAGAAAGTGGGCTATTGAAGCCATTTGCGTGAATAAAAGGTTTTTGTTGATTCAATTTACTGATATTCAACTAGCAGCCTTGATTTGAGAAAGATGATTTACAAATGATTGAAGGTATTATTTTTGATTTGGACGGAACATTGTGGGATTCAACAGAAGCAATCTGTAAATCATGGGATATTGTTTTATCAAAACACCCAGAAATTAATAGGCGCGTTACGGTTAATGACTTATATGGATGTATGGGACTCGAGATTGAAGCAATAGGGAGAAAGCTTTTCCCGAATGCTGACGCAGAAGTCCAACAATTTCTTATGAACGAGTGCTGCAGACTACAAAATCAGTATCTAGAGGAGCATGGAGGCAAATTATATCGTGGGTTAGAAGAAACACTTGCACAGCTTTCAAAGAATTTTAAATTGTTTATCGTCAGCAATTGTCAGGACGGCTACATTCAAAGCTTTTTAAAAGCACATAATATGCAGCGATATTTTTTGGATTTTGAATGTCCGGGTGTAACTAATTTATCAAAGGGCAAAAACAACAAGCTTATTATGATGCGAAATCATATTAATGAAGCTGTTTATGTAGGCGATACAGCAGGCGATGCTGTATCTGCAAAAGATGCTGAAATACCATTCATATACGCAAGGTATGGTTTCGGAAATGTTAATAAATATGACTATGCAATTGATAAGATATCAGATTTGCTTTATTTAGAGTGCTTTCAGACATAGTTGCGAGTTTAGATACAAGCATAGTTGCCCTTCCGTCTTTCCCAAAATGTTTATAAAAAACCACACAGAAAGAAGCCACCACATTGTTTTTAAAATCCGCTCATTAGGTAAAAAGGCATTGGCGGGTACGAGCTGTCCGTCGAGTGCTTTTCGTCGAGCGGATTGGCCGCCTTTGGGGAAGTGGGTTGCTTAGACCAGATGTATAAACAAAGGCTTTTTAACTTTGATTACCTTCGATTGTAAGGCTTGTATTGAGAGGTAATAGGTATGAAGATAGAATTAAGCGAGGCGGGCATCGCAGATGCTCCGGCCATTCACAGAATGCAGGTTGAGGCATTTACGTCTTTATATGAGAAATATCAGGATGATGAAACCAGCCCTGCAAAAGATACTGTTGATAAAATCCTTGTGCGAATGGGACAAATGGAGACTACATACTTCAAAATTTTGGCGGATGACATTTTAGTTGGCGCAGTAAGAATATTTCAGTTCTGCGAGGAACGATGTAGGGTTTCTCCAATTTTTATTTTGCCACACTATCAGAACATAGGGATTGCTCAGAGAGTATTTGAGATTATTGAGAACATCTATTCCAAAGCATCAATTTGGTGTCTCGATACCATTTTACAGGAAGCGGGAAACTGCTATTTATATGAAAAAATAGGGTATGTTAGAACAGGTGAAGAAGAAATAATTAACGAGAATATGACTATTGTGTCTTTCGAAAAACGCATATTGAAATTATATTCGAAATAGCTACATCTTGAAAGGCGGTACAACGTATGGTTTCAAAAATACGCTCACTTGGCATAAAGGGCATTGGCGGATACGAGGTTTCCGTCGAGTGCTTTTTGTCGAGCGAACTGCCCGCCTTTGAGAAAGTGGGATACTTAGACCATGTGCATGAAAAAGGAGCTTTTCAGATAAATTAATTACGAAATATTCAGACATCGTCTGACAAATAAGAGAGAGCTTTTTTATGAAAGAATATTTTATTAGTAAAGCAAATTGCAAACTTCGTTATCATGACTTCCCGGGCGAAGGGATACCCGTTCTGTTTATCCACGGGCTGGGCTGTGCCGGCTCATTTGATTATCCCCAAGTGGCGGCGCAAAAAGCATTACAAGGACACCATTGCGTATTGATTGACTTGTTGGGTGCAGGCTTCAGCGATAAGCCGGAGAACTTTGGCTACACAGTTAATGAACATGCGGAATATCTTAAGGACTTTGTTTCAGACATGGGATTTGAATCCGTTATCTTATTCGGACACAGCTTAGGCGGTGCTGTAGCACTTTCTTTGGCTAACAAATGTAGTGAACGTGTGGATAGACTTGTTTTAAGCGAAGCAAATCTGGATAAAAGTCGAGAGGGTTCAACTATCAAGTACATTGCGAATTTTGAAATGCAAGAATTCGTAAAAGATGGATTTTACACACTTGTTCAGAAAAGTAAGGGGAACGGAGACGAAGTCTGGGCAGCTTCATTATCTGTATGGTTACCAAAGGCTGCATATCTAATATCAAAATCGGCGGCGGACGGAGAAAAACCGTCATGGAGAGAAATACTATATTCGCTTAAATGCCCCAAAACATTTATCTTTGGAGAAGATTCGTTACCTGACCCTGATGTGAAGGAACTTGCAGAGCACGGTATTAACATTGAAATTGTAAAACAGGCAGGGCACTCCATGGCTTGGGAAAATCCGCAGGGATTGGCTGAAACTATTGAGAAAAGCTTAAAAGCAAATTGAGTGTAATCATTGGCTTATGCAAAGATTCATATAAACCCGTTAATTCAATTACACACAGAAAGGCGGTGTTCGCATGGTTTCAAAAATACGCTCACTTGGCATAAAGGGCATTGGCGGATACGAGGTTTCCGTCGAGTGCTTTTTGTCGAGCGGACTGCCCGCCTTCGATATCGTCGGGTTGCCAGATACTGCCGTCAAGGAAGCACGCGACCGCGTTCGTGCCGCCATTAAAAACACGGGACTTTCATTTCCTGTTTCAAGGCTAACGATAAACCTTGCTCCAGCGGACACAAAAAAGGGTGGAACGACCTACGACCTGCCGATGCTCCTTGCGATTCTTGCATCAAACGGCGCAATCAACGCACCTGCGGATGACTGCGCGTTTTTCGGCGAACTGGGTTTGACGGGCGAAGTTCGACCTGTGCACGGCTCATTGCCGATGGCTCTTGCCGCAAGACGTGCCGGCATTAAGAAGCTTTTCGTCCCCGAGGACAACGCGCCCGAGGCCTCGTTTGCCGAGGGCGTTGAGGTCTATCCCGTTAAAACCGTTTCCGAACTAATCAAGCATTTGACGGGCGAAACACCGATTTTGCCCATTGAAATACCTGACCTGAAGAACACTTCCACCTATATTGCGGACTTTTCGGAGGTCAAGGGACAGGAAAACGTCAAAAGAGCGCTTGAAGTGGCCGCATCAGGCGGACACAACATTCTTCTCGTCGGCCCTCCAGGGGCGGGAAAATCCATGCTTGCGAAACGTCTACCGACGATTTTGCCCGATATGAGTAGTGCCGAAGCGCTTGAAACCACTGAAATTCACTCGGTAATGGGACTCACAAACCGCGAAAACCCGCTTGTCACACAAAGACCCTTCCGGTGTCCACACCATACGCTCAGTTCCTCCGCAATGGCGGGAGGAGCGCAGCTTCAGCCGGGAGAAATCTCACTTGCCCACAACGGAGTGCTGTTCTTGGATGAGATGCCAGAATTTCACCGTGACGTGCTTGAGGTAATGCGTCAGCCGCTTGAGGACGGAAAGGTCACGATTTCGCGCTCAACGGGCAACGCCACATATCCCGCAAGCTTCATGCTCGTCTGCGCGATGAACCCCTGCAAATGCGGCTGGTACGGGCACCAGTCGGGACGCTGCAACTGTAGTGAGAGCAGTGTGCGAAAGTATCACAGCAAGCTTTCCGGCCCGCTAATCGACCGCATCGATATTGTTGTGGAGGTTCCCGCACTCGAATTTGACGAGCTTCGCATAAGAAAGCCTGCCGAAAAAAGTGAGGACATCAAAAAGCGCGTCGATGCCGCAAGACATACCCAGCGTAAACGCTTTGAAAAAGCGGGCTTTGACTGCAACGCGAGAATGGAGCAAAAGCAGCTCCGTGAGTTCTGCGAGCTTTCTGAGGATGGCGAACAGCTTATGAAAATGGCATTTGAAAAAATGGGACTTACAGCGCGAAGCTACGACAGAATTCTGCGCGTCGCAAGAACGATTGCAGACCTTGACTGTGCGGAGAGCATTTCCCCCAACCATCTTGCCGAAGCAATACAGTACCGCACCTATGATTTCCGCGAGCCGGGTGGCGAAACACAAGCGTAATTCCGATTTTCGGAAAGAATACATATCTGAGATAGGCTATCAGCCACTTTCGCAAATACAATATGAAGGAACACATTAAATGAACGATATGATACTCCTCAAGCAGGGCGAAATCGTACTTAAAGGACAGAACAGGCGCTTTTTCGAGACAAAGCTTTTGGCAAATTTAAAGCGTAGACTTAAGCCTTTTGGCGATTTTAAGGTCTATTCAACACAGTCTACGGTATACGTTGAACCTATCGGCGACTGCGACATGGATGGGGCACTGGAAGCGGCACAAATGGTTTTTGGATTCGTGGCAGTTTCACGCGCACTTGCCTGCGAAAAGGACAAGGACGCGATTTTTGAGGCCGCGAAAAAATATCTTGACGAGGACATGAGGTCGGCAAAAAGCTTTAAGGTTGAAGCAAAGCGTGCCGACAAGAATTTTCCGATGTCGAGCATCGCGCTTTCGCAATATGTCGGTGGACTTTTAAGCGACGATTATCCCGAAATTGCGGTTGATGTTCACAATCCCGAGCTGCTCGTCCATGTCGAGGTGCGCGAAAACTCGGCATACGTCCACGCAAGACCTCTGCCCGGTGCGGGAGGAATGCCTGTTGGCTCAAACGGAAGCGCCGTTACGCTTTTGTCAGGCGGAATTGACAGCCCCGTTTCGAGCTACATGATAGCGCGCCGCGGAATTCACCTTGTACCCGTACACTTTTTCTCTTTCCCTTACACCTCGGAGCAGGCAAAGGAAAAGGTGCTGGAGCTTGCAAAGATTTTGACGGGCTATTGCGGAAGACTTGCCGTGGAAATTGTGCCTTTCACGCATATTCAGGAGGAAATCCGTGCAAACTGCCCCGAGGAGTATTTTACGCTGATAATGCGCCGCTTCATGATGCGCATTTCAGATAGAATTGCATTTCAGAACGGCTGCAAGGCGCTTGTCACGGGTGAAAATCTGGGACAGGTCGCAAGCCAAACGATGGAGGCTCTCCGCGTAACGGAGGAGTGCGTTTCTCTGCCCGTTCTGCGCCCGCTTATCGGCATGGATAAGACGGATATTGTTCAGATAGCGAGAAAAATTGGAACCTTTGACACATCTATACTGCCTTACGAGGATTGCTGTACGGTGTTTACACCGCGCCACCCAAGAACGAAGCCCAAGCTTGAGGAAGTATTGGAAGCTGAGAGCGTTTTGGATGTTCAGGCTCTTGTGGACGAGGCTCTGCAAAACAGAGAAGTTGTAAAGTTCGATATTTAAGCCGCACACAGGAAGTGTTGTGCCTCATATAAATGTAACGGAAGGGAATGGTCTTATGAAAAATACTCTTAACGCTGAAATTTTGTCCGTTGGAACGGAGCTTTTGCTCGGCAGTACAACGAACACAGATGCGAGGGACATTTCCATTTATCTCTCAGAGCTTGGAATAAATGTTTTTTACCACACGGTTGTGGGGGACAATCCCGAAAGGCTTACAAAAGCTGTGGCAATCGCACGTGAGCGTGCCGACATAATCATAACGACCGGCGGTCTTGGCCCTACCTGCGACGACCTTACAAAGCAGGTGCTAGCGAAGGCCTTTGACCTTGAAATGGTTCTTCACGAGGAGCTTGCTGAGGAGATTAGGCGTTACTTCAAGGAGGTTATCGGCGTGGACACCATGACCGAAAACAACCTTCAGCAGGCTTATTTACCCTCAGGCTGCACAGTTTTCCACAATGAGTGGGGAACGGCGCCCGGCTGCGCTTTTGAGTCGAAGGGCGTTCGTGTCATTATGCTCCCCGGGCCTCCGCGCGAGTGCAACGCAATGTTTAAGGCCTGCGCGATGCCCTATCTGCGCACGCTTTCCGATGAGGTTATTTTGTCACATAACCTCAATATCGTCGGCAGTGGTGAAAGCACAGTTGAAGCGAAGCTTGTCGACATGATGAACGAGCTTACGAACCCGACGCTTGCACCTTACGCCAAGGAGGGCGAGGTTCAACTCCGTATTACGGCAAAGGCAAAGTCGTTGGAAGAAGCGGAAGAAATGACAAAACCTGTAATCGAGAGAGTTCGCGCGGTTTTGGGCGATATTGTTTATGGCATGGACGTAGCCAGCCTTGAACAAGTGGTTTTTGAGCTGCTCTGCGAGAAAAACATGACCCTTTCAACAGCGGAAAGCTGTACGGGCGGCTTTATAGCAAAGCGAATTACTGACCTTCGCGGCTCCTCCAAGGTCTTTATCGGCGGTGCCGTGACATATACGGAGGAAAGCAAAACATCTGTTCTGGGCGTTGCGCCCGAGCTAATTGAAAAGCACGGGGTAATAAGCGCCGAGGTCGCCTCCGAAATGGCAAAAAGGGCGAGGGTACTATTTAAGTCCTCAATTGCGGTTTCCACAACCGGACTTGCCGGGCCGGAGGGCGATGGAGTGAACCCTGTGGGAACAGTTTTTGTTGCGCTTGCGACTGAAAACGAGGTTTTTGTTACGCATCTTAGCTCAGGCTTTGGCAGGTCGAGAGTGAGAACGCTTGCCTCAAGCTGCGCTCTTGATATGGTGCGAAGATACCTTACGGGACGACCCGTCGTGGTCGACTATCACAAAAGATGACCATTTTCGACTTAAATATACCGAATTTGCATCGTGTATTGATTTTTTTGGAAAAACCATGTATAATTAGAACCGTTGTTTTTGAAAGACCAAACAGCCCTTGCGGACGGAAATTCCGTTTTTGGGGAAAACATATTTAGGAGGATACTTTAATGCTTACCTATAAGATGGACATTGCCGGACTAAAACGCGATTTGCCTATCTGCCGCGTTTCCGACGATGTTTACATCGGCGCATTCGTCATTTTTGGAGACGTGGAGTTGACTGTCCACTGCGCCGCTGAACTGCTGAAGAGAGCACCGGAATACGATTACATACTCGCTCCGGAAGCTAAGAGCATACCGCTTCTTTACGAAATGGCTCGTCAGAGCGGGCAGAACAAGTATTTTCTTGCACGCAAAGCACCCAAACTATATATGACGGGCGTGTTTGAAGTTGAGGTGAAATCCATCACCACAGACAAGGTGCAAACGCTTGTACTTGACAAGGCTGATGCTGATGAAATGCGCGGGAAGCGTATCCTTATAATAGACGATGTTATTTCCACGGGCGAATCGCTCAAAGCGGTGGAAGAGCTTGTTGGAAAAGCGGGCGGTATCATTGCTGGTCGTATGTTCGTTCTCGCTGAAGGTGATGCGAAAAAGCGCGATGACGTAACTTTCCTCGCACCTCTGCCACTGTTCAATGCTGACGGCACGCCAAAGAACTAGCACTCAGTAACATTTAATTCGCACATATATCGGCGGTCTATTTTGTGAAATACCGCGTTGTCGTCGCTTGGAATACATCCAGTATTACTCGTTCCTCGCCTTGTCTTGCGCAAAATATCCTCACAGCTATACAAAAATTCTAGATGTCACAGAGTACTAGTAGTTTAACCGATAAAAAAGCACCGTTTCCCGAAAAGGGAGGCGGTGTTTTTAGACAATTGAAATTTACTTTCGTATTTTCTTGAAAAATTCGGATAATAGCGTGGTACACTCAGTTTCAAGAATACCACCGTAAACCGCGGGATGGTGCCCGTATCGCTCGGAAAAAAGGTCAATAACGCTTCCGCATGAGCCGAAGTTTTCTTCCCTCGCGCCAAAAACGACGCAGGGGATACGAGCGTTGATTATCGCACCTGTGCACATCGGACAAGGCTCGAGCGTCACATAGATTGTACAGCCGTCGAGTCGCCAATCGCCGAGTGCTTTGCAGGCTTCGTCGATTGCGGATAGCTCCGCATGACCGAGGGCGGAGCGGGTGCGCTCACGCGTGTTCTGAGCTTTGCTGACGATATTTCCGTCTTTGTCTGCAATGACGCAGCCGACTGGAATTTCGCCCGATTGAAAGGCTTCCTGAGCCAGCTTCAGCGCCAGACGCATATATTTTTCGTGCTCCATATAAGCTCCCGTGTGCTTAATTGCACAGATAATCGATACTACAACTCGGAGGAAATTATGTTTGAACAAATACTGACCTATATACTTTTGGGTACAAGCCTTGCTGTGGATGCCTTTGCCGTAACGGTGGGAGAGGGGCTGGCCTGTAAGCAAAACAGAATGAAAAATGCTCTCAAGCATTCGCTTTATTTTGGCTTTTTCCAGGGGCTTATGCCCCTCATCGGCTTCTATCTTGCGGGAACAGTAAGCGGAAAAATCATGTCGCTTGGGCCTTACATCAGCTTTTTCATGCTCGCTTTTGTTGGAGGGAAACTGCTTGTTGACTCGATAAAGGGCAAAACCGACGATGAAAAAAGTGAAGCGGAGGAAGGCAAATTCAGCCACGGAAAGGCGATTGTACTAGCCCTTGCCACAAGCATTGATGCGCTTGCCATCGGAGTGAGCTTTGCCTTTACCGAAAGCAACGTAATTTTGCCTTGCTCAATAATCGGCGCAATGACCTTCATTCTCTGTGCACTTGGAGGTCTGCTTTGCGCAAAGCTTCCGAAAGGATCGGGCAAGACCGCGGGAATTATCGGCGGAATCGTACTCATCGGAATCGGCGTTAAGCTGCTGATTGAGGGCGCTTTCCTCACTTGATTTCATAGGCCGTTACTACAGCGAGTCATTTTGATGCTCAAAATGACTCGCTTTTTCATTGTCCAACAACATCGGCTAGTACTATGAATTTACAAACGAAAAACTCGCAATGGAATGTGAAGCGCACACGACATAAATCTACTCGTCCAGCTTCAATACAGCCATGAAAGCTTCCTGCGGAACGGAAACGGAGCCAAAACTGCGCATGCGCTTTTTGCCTTCCTTCTGTTTCTCAAGGAGCTTCTTTTTTCTCGTGATGTCGCCACCATAGCATTTCGCAAGAACGTCCTTGCGGACTGCCTTGACGGTTTCTCGCGCGATAACCTTGCCGCCTATCGCCGCCTGAACAGGGATTTCAAAAAGCTGACGTGGGATGTTGTCCTTGAGCTTTTCTACGATTTTCCTGGCTCTGGCATAGGCCTTGTCACGGTGAACGATAAAGCTCAGGGCGTCTACTATGTCGCCGTTAAGAAGAATGTCCAGCTTAACCAGATTGCTTTCGCGGTAGCCGGAAAGTTCATAGTCAAGCGAGGCATAGCCGCGTGTGCGAGCCTTGAGCGCATCGAAAAAGTCGTAGATGATTTCGTTGAGTGGCATATCGTAGTGCAGCTCGACGCGAGTTTCGTCAAGATACTGCATATTCTTGTATTCACCGCGCCTGTCCTGACACAAATCCATGATGTTGCCGACATACTCCGAGGGAGTGATAATCGAAGCCTTTACAAAGGGCTCTTCGGCTTTATCAATGTGAACAGGGTCGGGGTAGTTAAGAGGGTTATCGATAATCATCATTTCGCCGTCTGTTTTGATAACGTGGTAGATAACGCTGGGCGCAGTTGTGATTATATCAAGGTCGTATTCGCGCTCTAAACGCTCCTGAATAATCTCCATGTGGAGAAGACCGAGGAATCCGCAACGGAAGCCGAAGCCGAGAGCCGCCGAGGACTCAGGCTCAAATTGAAGAGCCGCGTCATTGAGCTTTAGCTTATCCAGTGCGTCGCGCAGGTCGGGATATTCAGCACCGTCTGCGGGATAAATGCCGGAAAAAACCATTGGCTGTGCTTCACGATAACCGGGAACAGGCTCTGTTGCAGGGTTTTCCTGCCCGGTTACGGTGTCGCCAACTTGAGTGTCGGTGACGTTTTTGATGCTCGCAGTGAAGTAGCCTACATCACCTGCGCAAAGCTTGTCGCAAGGCTCGAGTCCGAAAGCACGCATATGACCGACCTCGACTATCTTGTACTTCGCGCCCGACGCCATCATCTGAATGTTCATTTCTTTACGGATTTCGCCGTCCATAATGCGCATTAGGACGATAACGCCGCGATAGGTGTCATACTGGCTGTCGAAAACAAGCGCTCGCAAAGGAGCGTTGGGGTCACCTTTTGGGGGCGGAATTTTGTTGACGACCAATTCCAGGACGGAGTCGATGTTGATGCCGTTCTTGGCGCTGATTTCCGGCGCATCTAGAGCAGGTATGCCAATGATGTCCTCTATCTCCGTTTTTGTTCGGTGAGGATCAGCACTCGGAAGGTCGATTTTGTTGATTACGGGCAGAACCTCAAGGTTGTGCTCAATGGCAAGATAGGTGTTAGCGAGAGTCTGCGCCTCGATGCCCTGACTTGCGTCCACTACCAAAAGCGCGCCTTCGCAGGCGGCAAGTGAGCGCGAAACTTCATAGTTGAAGTCAACGTGCCCCGGTGTGTCTATAAGGTTGAGCGTATAGGTTTCGCCGTCGTTGGCCTTGTAACTAAGCCCCACAGCACGTGCCTTGATGGTGATGCCGCGTTCGCGCTCAAGATCCATGTTGTCCAGCATCTGCGGCGTGACATCACGGCTTTCCACGGCATTGCATTTTTCCAAAAGGCGGTCTGCCAGAGTGGATTTGCCGTGGTCAATGTGGGCTATTATCGAAAAGTTTCTAATTTTGTTCTGTGAAGTCATAATGTCCCTCCAAGGACGGCAATTTATGTTTGAAAATAGTTTACATAGTAAAAAATACGTTGTATGCTGTTACTTGCGCGACCTTAAGCTAACTACAGACAGCTCCGCGGCTGCCATTGCTGCCGATTGCTCAGCAAGAGACAGGTCTTCGTGATAGGTCAGGTGCAAGGTCATTTTTTTAGCAGCGCTGTCGACAAAGTCCAGAGCCGATTTACGCACGGCGTTGTCGTCAATTTCGGAAAGCGCCCTGTTTAGCTCGGCTATGCCGCCGGTTGCGCAAACGCCCGTTGATTCATCGTCGCTTCTGCCGAGAATATAGTCTGCAGATACGCCGAAATAATCGCATACTCGACAGACAAATGGAAGCCCCGGCTCGCGTGTTCCGTTTTCGTAATGTGAGAGCAACGCCTGACTGACGTGCAGGTCGGTTGCAAGCATTCGCTGGTTCAAATCACGTGAGTGACGCAGCTCCGACAATGTGCTTCCAAAATTGCGCTCCATGACATCCCTCCGCACATGATTACTTCCTGTATTATAATGTGGCGACCGCCATTTGTAAATATAAATCTATGACACGGGCATAAACCCAAGCCTTGAAACAATAACATAAGAATGTTTATAATTATTTTTGTGTTTGTTCATTTGTACGTAACAAATGAATACTAATATTGCCACAGTACAAAAAATTTTTATCCGAAACCGGAATGCAACTAAGGAGGGTCAAGCAATGTACGAGCAGAACAACGAAAATCTTGGCGGAGAGAACGGAACTCCTCCAACTGACGTACAAAACACCGAGTATAGCTTTTCAAAAGAGAACATACCCCATCACTCTTATGTGGACGCAAACTACGTGCCTCAAAGCGAAGGTCCCGCGACACCGAGAACCTACTATACCCCTCCCGAAAAGCCTCCTAAGAGAATCAAGGAGAAGAAGCCGGGCGGAGGAATGGCAAAGTTTATTGTTGCGTGCCTTGTTTGCGCATTGCTGGGCGGAATCGGCGGTGGAGCAATTGTCGCAACGCAAATTCCCGCGACGTCTACCACTACGAATTACGGTGGAAGCAAGCTGAACATTTCAGGCTCGGAAAACACCCAAACACAGACTGCAAGCCCTGTTTCCAGTGGAGAAAAACTGACAGGGGCAGAGATTTACAGCCTTGGCTGCGCTCAAGCGGTCGGTATATCAATGAATGTAACATACACAAATTACTTCGGAGCACAGTCAACAGCTGCGGTTTCTGGTTCGGGCTTTATCGTAACCAGCGATGGTTATATTGTAACCAATTACCACGTTATTGCCGATGCTTACACCGAAAACTACAAAGTCTCTGTAATGCTCTATAACGGAGATAAGTTCGACGCGAAAATTGTTGGGGTTGAGGAAGCAAACGATATAGCTGTTCTGAAAATAGACGCCACAGGTCTTTCGGCAGCTTCGCTTGGTAACAGCGACAATTTGCAGGTCGGTGAAAATGTCTATGCCATAGGAAACCCTCTTGGAGAGCTTAGCTTCTCTATCACAAGCGGCATGGTCAGCGCTCTCGACAGGGATATTACGACACAGGATAAGGCAACCGGACAGACAACCTCAAACAATATGTTCCAGATTGACGCCGCCGTCAACGAGGGCAACTCCGGCGGCCCCGTTTATAACGAATACGGCGAAGTTATTGGCATTGTAACTGCAAAATATGCAGATACGGGCGTTGAGGGACTTGGCTTTGCAATCCCAATAAAAGACGTTGCAAGCATGGTTGACGAACTGATTACAAATGGCTATGTCAGCGGTAAGGCGAATTTCGGCATTACTGTGACCACGGTTGACAGCACCGTTGCTCAGTATTACAACATGGTCGAGGGTGCTTACGTCTACTCGGTCGCATCTGGCAGCTGCAGCGACAAAGCCGGACTTAAGGTTGGCGACATTATCACCGCAATTAACGATGTTGAGGTGAAGAGCTCCTCCGAGCTTACGAGCGAGAAGAAGAAATTCAAAGCCGGCGATACCGTTACGTTAAAGGTTTATCGTCAGCCGGACGATAATAGAAAAAAAGGCGACTATGTTGACATAAAGGTTACGCTGGATGAGGATGTTCCTTCAAACACGGCACCGAGCAAAAGTGACACGAACAAAAATAACGATACTAACGGTGACAACAATAAGCTTCCCACAGTTCCTAAGTTCTGATTTTTGAATAGATTAAGACCGAGTCCGAGACGTGTAACTGTTTCGGACTCGGTCTTTTTAGGAAAAGTCATGCAGACGAGAAAGTGCCGCCTGTATGTGTATATTAATAGGGTACGGCGGCACTGACGTCGTTAACAAAATGTTGTAATTTTTGTGGCTTTAGACGTTACAATAATGAATTATAACGCTAAATTGAATAACCTTGTTCAATTTGGTTTTATCATTTCTTCTTCGCTGTATTTTGCGTAGCGTGTCTTCTTTGACACTCTGAAAAAGACCGCGTTCAAAATGTACGCGGTCTTTCGTTTGTTATAAAAGTATGATGCATTGAGGATTACGGTTTGAAATGCAAGCCGTCGCATAAAATATTAGTTGAAGAATTTGTTGTGGATTACCTGAACAGCCTTGTCGGCGCTTGCCTCGTCAATCAACACCGAAACCTTGATTTCGCTTGTCGAAATCATCTGGATGTTGATTTTTGCTTCGCTGAGAGCTTCAAACATCGTGGCGGCAATGCCGGAGGAAGAAAGCATTCCAGCTCCGACGATGCTGACCTTTGCAACTTTTTTGTCGCCGTAAAGATCCTTGTAGCCAAGCGTTGTTTTACGCTCTTCCATAAGTTCCATGGCTTTGTCAAAGTCGCTTTCGGAAACGGTGAAGCTGATGTCGTTTGTGCCGTTCCTGTCGATTGACTGAAGGATTATATCAACATTGATATTTGAATTTGCAAGCACTCTGAAAAGCTTGAAAGCAACGCCAGGCTCGTCGGGGACTCCCACGACGGCTATGCGTGACACATTGTTGTCTTTTGCAATACCGCTAATTTTCATCTGTTCCACGTTTTTCACGACCTCCTTAACTTTTGTGCCGGGCTTTCTCTCGTAGCTGGAGAGAACCTCCAGATTAACACCATAGCGTTTTGCCATTTCTACGCTGCGGTTGTGCAGAACCTGCGCACCCAGCGAGGCAAGCTCCATCATCTCGTCATAAGTAATCTCGTCAAGCTTTTTCGCGCCCTGCACCTTGCGGGGGTCGGCTGTGAAAACGCCCTCAACGTCCGTGAAAATTTGGCACTTATCAGCGTGAATCGCGGCAGCGATAGCAACCGCAGAGGTATCAGAACCGCCTCTGCCGAGCGTTGTGATGTCGCCCGTGCCGTTAACACCCTGAAAGCCTGTTACTATCACTATACGGCGCTTATCAAGCTCCTGACGAATTCTATCAGTGGATACGGAGCGTATGCGCGCATTTCCGTAATCGAAGTTCGTGCTTATCTGAACCTGCCAGCCAGTGAGCGAAACAACGGGCAGACCCATTTTTTCGAGAGCCATGCTCATAAGTGCAACGGAAATTTGCTCTCCGGTTGAAAGAAGAACGTCAAGCTCGCGCTTTGAGGGGCGTGGATTGATTTCTGCGGCCTTCTCCAGAAGATCGTCGGTGGTGTCGCCCTGCGCGGAGAGAACAACGACAACGTCGTTTCCCTCGCAGAACGCGTCGGCGATTAGTCCTGCGACCCTCATGATTTTTGTGGCGTCCGCAACGGAGCTTCCGCCAAATTTTTGAACAATAAGCATAGTTTTTATGACCATTCCTTTCGTTGCACTTAAAGCACACAATGACCATGAAATGGAATGGCCGTTTTGTGCATATGTTGCGCTTGCCCGCAGGGCGAGCAATACGCAATTAAAATCATACAGAATTCTAAGTTTGATACTTAAAATTACTCCGGTTTGGGTATGAAAGGTTGCGGCTTAAGTTAACGCCACAGCCTTTCTTGCCATTTTATGATGTTTTAATACACGCCGTCAATCTAAAATTCGGAACATGGAACGAATGCTCATGCCACTTGTAAGCTTACGCATGGCGTTTTCGTCGTAAACCTCGGTGGCAAAGGCGTATTCGTCCTCGGCGGCACCGGTGTAGGTGACGAAATTGACCTTGCCAAAGGCCCAACCGATTTGCTGAAGAGTGGTTGCGGCTCTGACATACCAGCGAGAGGATACATAGGCACTGTCGGTGAAGTAACCTGCGGTGGCGTCGTCCCAATCAAGGTATTTTCTGGCCTTGACGTGCTTTACGGCGTCGATTACGTCGGCGACCACGGCACTTGCCGTGGGGCGCTTTCCAGCGCCGGCACCATAGAACATTGTGTCGCCAAGAGCGTTGCCGTGAACCACGATGCCGTTCATAACACCGTCAACATTGGATAGTAAGCTCGACTTACTGACTAGATGCGGAGCAACATATGCCGTTGCGGTGTCGCTCCCTGTTCGGACTGCGCGGCCGAGCAGCTTTATCTTGCAGTTTAAGCGCTTTGCGTATTCGACATCCGCGGAGGTGACACCCGTAATGCCCTGTGCCTTAACATCGGCGGGGTTGACATGCTTCCCAAAGCACAAATCAGCGAGTATGCAGATTTTTCTTGCGGCATCTATGCCCTCAATATCCGCCGATGGGTTTGCTTCGGCGTAGCCGTTTGCCTGTGCCTGATGCAGAGCGTCCTCAAAGCTTGCGTCGTTTTGAATCATCTCTGTAAGAATATAGTTTGTCGTGCCGTTGAGTATTCCATATACCTCGTCAATTTTGTTTGCCGCAAGGCACTGGGTAATGGGACGTATAATGGGAATTCCGCCGCCAACGCTTGCCTCAAAGAGGTAGTTTAGGTTGTTCTTTTTTGCAATGGCGATTAGCTCATGCCCTTTTGTGGCTACAAGCTCCTTGTTTGAGGTTACGACGCTTTTGCCGGCAAGCAAAGCGCGCCTTGTAAACTCATATGCAATGCCAACTCCGCCGATGGTTTCGATTACCACAGATACCTCGGGGTCGTTTTCGATAATCGAAAAGTCGTGAATGATATACGTTTCAAAGGGGTCGCCGGGGAATTCTCTGTTATCTAGAATATACTTTATTGAAACGTCTTCGGCTGCGTTCCTTGCGATGCTGTCAGCGTTTTCCGCAATGACCTCGGCAACGCCGCTGCCGACAATTCCGTAACCGCAAATCGCTATTTTTGCCATGGTGGTTCCTCCTGTTGCTGTGATTAGTGTAATTGAATATCTTCTAATATTCCCTGAAATGACAAGGGAACTTGGAAAAAGCTGAAAAAATGGGTTTTGTTAACCTGCAATGACTTCGACCTTTTTCACGCCGTTTGTATCATGGATGTTGCCTAACAGCTCCTCGCTTGAAATGAGCATACCCGTCGTTTCGGCGGAAATCGTGACAAGCGCCGTACCATTTATTGGGATGCTCTGGTTGATTGTGAGGATGTTCGCACCGGTGTTTGCAAAAACGGCAAGCACGGAGGACAGAACGCCCATTTTGTCGCGGAGGGTGATGTGAAAGGTAATGATGCGACCGCGCTTCAAATCCTGAAACGGGGTAATCGAGTCCTTGTATTTATAAAAAGCGCTTCGGCTGATTCCTAACATATTTGCCGCTTCTGCAACGGTGGGAGCTTCGCCGGTTTCAAGCAGCTCCTTAGCTTTTGCAACTTTTATAAAAATTTCGGGCAACATATCGGCTTCTACCAAAAAAAACTTGTGCTCGTGTTCTGTCGGCATTTGGGATGTCCCCCTCTGAAAGTCAAATGTTGTTCAGCTGTGTATAAAATAATACCACGGTACCGGTATAATCGCAACTGAAAGTTTGCAAAAAATGACACATATTTTATTTGATTTAATCAAAAAGCAATGGCTATTTTGCAACAAAAACACAAAATGTCGGGCATATTGGCGTAAACCGCAATGTCCGACAAAGTATTTATTACTTATTGCAAAGGATTGGGCTTTGCTCTATACTCCGAAAAATGCCGCAATGCTGGTCAAAATGTTTTCGGGGGACAGCATTTCAAGAATGGGAAGAGCGGTTTCGTTTTGGTATAGGTTGTCCAGACTGCCGCCTAATAGATATGAGACAGCGGCACAAATGATGCCTGCTACGCAGAGGATAACGGAAGCAAGCAAAACGACTTTCCAGATTTTTTTCATCATGCAGCACACTCCTTATCCGAGTCGGCTCCGAGAGCATTGCGGAAAAGTTTTGAAATGAGGCCTATCGCAGAGGAAACCGCAAACCAAACGATTGTAAAGCCCAGTCCGGCGCACACAAGTCCGCCGCCGAAAAGCAGAAGCGCATCCGTGATGTACACAAGATTCTTAAGACCCGTGAGCAAAAGATAGCTCATGGCGACAAGTAGAATTACCCCGACTGCCGCAACTGCAAGGAATACAGCCACGATGACAAGGCTTAAAAGGGATGCTCCGATTAGTGCAAAAACGTTTGTTTTTCGAGAGGGCTTAGTTTCCTCACTGTGGTGCGAGGTTTTTTCTCCTCGCGGAGAGTCGGACTTAGGCGCTTCAGGAGCTAAGCTAGAAGTATCCTCGGCGGGCTGCTCGGGAGCATCTTCGGAAGTGTCTTCGGAGGCCTCGTCGGAAGGTTCGTTGCTTTCGAAAAGCGATTCTTCGGTTTCCGTTTCAACGCTGTATTCAGACAACGTCTCATCTTCACTTGTGGAATCAATGGTTGCTTTTTGGCCGGCCTCCATTCGCCTTTTGAGGTCGATTGCCGACATCATGGGAGTACCAAGCTTTGCAATAAGCGACTCTTCGCCCTCTGGGCCCACAGAGTCAAATTTTTCGTTATAAGCGGAGATAATCTTTGTTCTCTCTTCGGGAGAGAAAAACGTTAGGTACTGGTTTAACTCCGCAAGGAACTGCTGTCTGTTCATCTTCAATCCCTCTTTATGAAAAATATATTTTACTATATATTGGCTTATTATATTATATTCGTTTTTATGTAAACCGTCAAGAGTTTTGAAACGCGATAGTAACAAAAAATGACTATATTAGCGAGCTGTGGTTCTTCTGGACTTTTTTGTAAGACTAACTCGTTGCAAAAAGAGGCTTCACAATGTATAATACAGCTTATGATTCCATAAAAGATGGATTTTTTTGTAGTCTCATTGACTTTATCCTTCGACGCTCTACATAATGCTATATTATACAGGTGCTCTTTTATGAAAAACAAACAAAATAGAGCTTTGAATATCGTTTCAAGGCTAATTGCAGTCTCAGCGACAATCTCCCTATGCCTACTTCTCAGCACAACATCAAGACTTCCCCATGTCGTTGCAGCTCAAGCGCAGGGGGTGTTGGACGCTCCGTTAGTGTCCGCTACCCCAGCACCGACACCGAAACCAACACCGGAGCCAACTCCTGAGCATTTCGAACTGAGTTTTGTGGGAGACTGTACGCTTGCAAGCACAGTTGACAGAAAAAAGCTTGGCGTTTCATACGAGAGTGTCGTCGGGTCGAACTATGCCTACCCGTTTGAAAAGACCGTTCGGTTTTTCGAGGATGACGATTTTACCTTTGCGAACCTCGAATGTGCGCTAACTAATTCGACAGCGTCGGTTGAAAAGAGCTTCTGCTTTCGAGCTGTTCCAGACTACGCGCAGATTTTGACCTTGGGCAGTGTGGAATTTGTAACACTAGCTAACAACCATGTTATGGATTTCGGTGAGCAGGGCTATGCGGACACGAAGGCGGCGCTTGACGCGGCAGGCGTTAAATACGCGGGGCGCGAAGGGTCGAGCATTTACGAAACGGCTTCGGGACTGAAAATCGGCGTATTTTCAGTGAGTTTCGGAAAAACTCAGCAAATCAAAGACGAAGTTGTAGCGCTTAGAGGTGCTGGTGCGGAATTTGTTGTTGTGGCAACTCATTGGGGCGATGAGGGCAGCTATCGTGCCAATGACCTCCAACGTGAACAGGGGCACGCGGCAATTGACGCAGGCGCAGATGTGGTCATCGGCAGTCATCCGCATACGCTTCAGCCTTGTGAGGAGTATAACGGAAAGTACATATATTATAGTCTTGGCAATTGGTCGTTCGGCGGCAACACATCTCCGCGCGACCCCGACACGATTATCCTCAAGCTAACGGTTGAGCGTGATATTGACGGCACAATAAGCATATCAAACCGAGAGCATATCCCCAGCGCCTGCACGGGCGTTGTGGGAGGTAACAATTACCAGCCCGTTACGTATGAGGTGGGCAGCGAGCAATATAATCGCACGCTCTCCAAAATCGACGGCACCTTTGACGGCCCCAATCTGACTGTTAACTATCAGTACAATCTCTCGGAGTATTGAAAGCATTACGAATAATAAAAGCGGCGGAAATGATTATCTTCTAATAATCATTTCCGCCGTGTTTTTTGTTTTATGAAAAGGGCAGCAAAGCAATTAGATTTCCACGCTGTCGAGTTTCCCAGTTTCGGGGTCCATAACTAATCCATAGACTCTTATGCTGTCGGGGATAAGCGGGTGGCGTTTGATTAGCTCAACAGTGTCGGTAACAGACTGCTCCACGCAGTCGAAGCCCGCGAGCCACTTATCATAATCGATTTCCGACTTGACCTTTTCGATTGCGTCCGCGCTTATTCCTGCGTTAAGCATCTTTTCGGTGATTTTATCGCTCTGCAGATTCTGCATACCACAGTCATAGTGACCGATTACCAGAATTTCTTCAATTCCCAGTTCATATATGCAGACCAAAAGGCTTCTGATAACGCTTCCATAGGGGTGAGAAATTACGCCCCCCGCGTTTTTGATAATCTTTACATCTCCGTTTTTCAAACCTAGAGCCGCCGGAAGCAAAAGTGTTAGCCTTGTGTCCATGCAGGAGAGTATGGCAATTTTTTTAGTGGGAAACTTTGAGGCTTTATAGTTTTTGTGTTCTTCTTTTTCAACAAATTCTTTGTTGAATAGCAGGATTTCATTTATGCTCATAAAATTTTCTCCTGTAAAGCTTTTTAACAGCCTAGCGATTTAGCTAATTGTAGCAGAGCAACCGATATTTCGTCAATAAAAATGCGCTCTCCCAATGATAATTCTAAAGGAGATGCGCATTATTTGGACTGAAAACTAAGTTTTTCCGACTTATAACAAAGATTGTCTAAGCCAATTTGTATTTTTGCAGCCAGTAGTTCACTTGAATCATATATGCCATAAGCTGAGGCCCTGCCATGAGCTGTCCAAACCACGGTTTGCCGTATTCCGAAGGCGCTTTTGTGAAAGCAAGCACTTTTTTCTCGTCGATGAAAGCCCTAATGGGCGAGCGGGGGTCAGACACGGTTTCAATTAGCCTATTTGCAAGCAGGCGTTCATAATTTGGGTTGTAGGTTTTCGGATACGGGCTTTTCTTCCGATAGAGTATTTCGGCGGGAAGAAGATCCTTACAGGCTTCACGTAGAAGAGACTTTTCTTTGCCGTCTCTGTATTTCATGCTCCACGGGACGTTGAAAAGGTATTCAACTATGCGATGGTCGGCAAAGGGTACGCGAGCCTCAAGGCCTGAGTACATACTCGCTCTGTCCATGCGGTCAAGGAGGGTCGACATGAACCATTTGATGTTGAGGTAGGAGATTTCACGGCGTCTGCGTTCGAGGGGACTTTCTCCGCTAAGAGCGGGCACGGCTTTTATCGAATCGTTGTACCGAGCGGCGGCATATTCATCGAGCTTCAGCTCTCGGGCAAAATCGTTGTTCAACAGCATAGTCCTTGTTTCAAGGTCGCGCGACCACGGGAATCCCCTTGTCATATACAGTTCTTTTTTATAGAACCACGGATAACCGCCAAAAATTTCGTCGGCACATTCACCGGTCAGAACGACCTTGTTGTGTTCTTTTACAAGCTTGCAAAAATACAAGAGGGAAGCGTCTACATCCGCCATTCCAGGCAGGTCTTTGGCATCGACGGCAGGGTACAGCAAATCGACCAGCTCGGCCTCGTCGCACTCAAGGTAGGTGTGGTTTGTTGGGAAATTCTTAAGCATTTCGTCTACATAGGGTTTGTCGCGCTCGGGCTGGAAGGCGTTTGACTTGAAATAGACGTCGTTTTGTTTGAAATCAAACGAAAAGGTGTTCAAAACCGAGCCGTTGTCACTCAAAATTTTTGAAGCAACAGCGGTCACTATGCTTGAGTCCAAACCGCCGGAGAGAAAACTGCAAACCGGAACATCAGACACCATCTGTCTCGTAATTGAATCCCGAACCAGAAACGATACCTTTTCAACTGTTTCCTCATAGGTGTCCGTATGTTCGAAGCTTTTCAGCTCCCAGTACTGCGTTTCGGAAAAGCCGCTTTCATCAAAAACCGCATAGTGTCCCGGCTTGATTTCAAATACATTCTTAAAAACTCCGTTGCCCGCCGTTCGAGCGGGGCCTATTCCAAAGATTTCCCTGAAGCTGTCCGTAGTGACTGCCGGAACGACATACGGGTGGCAAAAGAGTGCCTTAATCTCCGAACCAAAGACCAGTGTTTCATTTCTTATTGCGTAGAAAAGTGGCTTTATGCCGAACCTGTCACGGTATAAAATCAGGCGCTTTTGGGCGTCGTCCCAGATCGCGAAGGCGTAAATGCCGTTGAGCCTGTTTACAAAATCTATGCCGTAGTGCATATAGGCGAAAAGTATAACCTCGGTGTCCGTGGTGGTTTCAAAGGTATAGCCAGCCTCAGTCAAATCCTGTTTCAGTTCGTCCGAGTTGTAGATTTCGCCATTATATATGATTACGTACTTGTTTCCGTTTTGCTCCCTTATGATAGGCTGAGCGCCGTTTGACAAGTCTCTGATTGAAAGACGGGTGTGAGAAAGTCCGATGTGGGCTTCCAAAAATCCGCCCGTATTGTCAACGCCGCGATGGGCTATTGATTTTCTCATGTCGACAAGAATTTTTGCCCAGAATTCGTAGTTGTCGGCGTAATTTTGCCAGAAGCCGCAGAAGCCCGCTATCCCGCACATATATTATATCTCCTTACCTAAGCAAATGGGGGCCACCGTTAAAAGCCTAACAGAAAAATTTCCTATCGGCATTACTCAGTTAACCCCTTCGTTCACTGTTTATATTATGCACAGATGCTGGCAATCATACCATTTGCATAGGCGATGACGGGTATAAAAATATATTCGCCGTTGCAGAAACAAACTGCAAAGCGAAATTGAATAACACTGTTTTATTTTTGTATTATCATTTTTTCTCCGCTGCTTTTTGCGGTGCGGGACTTCTTTGACACTCTGAAAGGCCCCGTATAGCTCAAGGCTATGCGGGGCGTTGCGTTATAACAAGCTGTCTGCTCCGTCCGAAAATTCCTGGATTTCGGAGGGATACATCGTGAAGCCGCCTTCCAACTCGACAAAATCGGCTTCGGGCTTTGCTCTGTCCACAAACATTTCGGGGCCCATTGGCTTGATGTTCGTCTCGGAAATTGAGAGCTTTTTGGGAGCATACCTCTTGCGAGGTCCCGCGTTATCGGAAAGGTTTCCTCTTGTCTCCATGTTGTTCTCCTGCTGTCTTAAATTTTTATAAGCTATCGCCGGACATTTTTCCTAATTCTGATTGAATCATCTTTTTTACCATTTGTCCTCCGACGGGACCGCCTTGCGCACCGTTGAGCTTTGAAGACACATCTCCCTTGTAATGGTCGTTGTTTTCCTTTACAAACTGAGTCATTCCAATCTCGGCGGCGGCTTCCATCTTCAGACTATTTAGTTTTTTGCGTGTTTCGCTGTTGCTCATTTTTGTATATCTCCTTAAAAAAGAATGCATAAATATTATTTGTCACTGTACAGAAGATATTCACTAGTACAAATATGATTATTTCTGAGTTTATAAAAATGAAAAAACCTGTTAAAGGGGACGGTTACGTCGTTTTGCTTATGCGAATCTGGTGAACATGGTATTACATAATAAATCCCGTATGCGATTTTTCGCATACGGGATTTATTATGTAAGCAAAAGGCAACAAAGACTTTAGCCTTAATCGGATAATACGGGTTCCGCTATTTCTGCTGATAACTGGGGATGCTTGTTTTGCCATATGCACCATAATGTGATGGAAACAATGACGATAACCCCTCCGACTAGCGCAAAAAAGCCCGGAGCCTCTCCGCTGAAAATAAAAACCCAAACCGGATTGAGAAGCGGTTCGACTGCACCCAAAAGTGAGCAGGCCAGAGGTGGGCAATTCTTGCTCGAAAGAGTGAGCAGAATATAAGGTATGCCAAGCTGAATAATTCCAAGCCCCAGGATGCACAGAATTGCAGGGGTGCTAATCGGCGTGGGAACGAAAAAGGTTACGGGTATACCGATTGCCGCTGTGAAAAGATGCCCCAGAAGCATACCACCCATTTTTGTTTCTTCGTCGACTTTGCCGATAGCAAGATACATAGCGGCCATAAAGGCTCCTGCCAGAATAGCCACGCAATTGCCGATAAGCGCATTGCCTTCCAGCTTGTCAAAAAAGAAAAGTGCGATGCCGCCCATGGTAAAGAGTACCGCGGCAATGTCTGCGCGGCGGAACTTGTCATGGAAAAGGACGGCAGAGAACGCCATCAAGAACAAAGGCGCGGTAAATTGCAGAACGATAGCGTTAGCGGCGCTCGTGAGCTTGTTGGCAGTTATAAAGGCGAGAAAGGTTAGGCACATTAAGGTACCCATTATTACAGCGCGCAGGTTGAACTTGAATTTGATTTTCCATATCCACAGGAACAGAAGCACTACTCCGGCAGAGATAAGGCTACGCCAGCCCGCAATGACGAAAGGGTTCCACGGGATGAACTTGATGAAGATTCCCGCTGTGCTCCACATTGTGGCGCACACGAGCATTTGTAGGATGGCTTTGCGTTTGGGATCCATAGTGACACCTCGAGTTAAGCTTATACCACAGATGCACAACGGCGTTGTGGCAGTATATTGGGGTAGGTAAATGTCCAATCTGCGGACCAAACCAGACAATTACAATATCATAACACATCCGACCAAAAAGGCAAGCGTGGGTTATGACAATAATTCTTGTTGACATACCAGAGAAAGTATTGTACTATGACGGTTGTCAAGACAACGGTTGCATAGGCAACAAAAGGAGGCGATAAAAATGCTCATGAGCAATTTGTCGATTATTGTAAGAGGCAGTCAGGTGTATTCCACACGGAAGCTTTCAGATTACGGGATAAATTCCGCCGAAGAATATATACTTATGTATCTTATGGGACATAAAGAACGGAATCAGGACTCGATTGCTAAGTTTTTTATGCTGGATAAAGGCTCGGTTGCCAGAAGTCTGCAGAAGCTTGAAAGCAAGGGCTTCATCTCGCGGAAAATCAACGACGAAAATCAACGCGAAAAGGTAATAACGCTTACGGAAAAAGCTCTCGGCCTTCAGGCAGTACTGAACGAGCTTTTGGTCGATTGGAGAAGCGCCATGTACGATGGGCTTACTGACGAAGAGATTTCGGCGTTTGAAAAAACTACGGATAAGATAGCGGACAATATCACAAAAATTCTATAAAAGGGGATTCATCAGTGGAAAACAAATCAGCAAAGACACGAAACTTAGCCCTTATTTCGGTCATTTATCTTGCGGGAATTTTCATGGGGGCGATTGATACCGGAATCGTGACCCCCGCAAGAACTATCATTCAGAACAACTTGATGGTGGACGATAAAACGGGCATTTGGATGATTACAATTTACACTCTGGCTTACGCTGCCAGCATACCTGTTATGGGAAAGCTTGCCGACAGATACGGCAGGAAGACCATTTACATTTTAAGCATAGCGCTTTTCGGACTTGGTTCTTTACTTTGCGGATTGTCGCGATATGCGGGAAGCTTTGAACTTATGATTGCCGCAAGAGCCGTGCAGGCTATCGGTGGCGGCGGAATCATGCCTGTTGCGACTGCGGAATTCGGCACCTCATTTCCCCCGGAAAAACGCGGAATGGCGCTGGGACTTGTCGGAGGGGTTTACGGAATCGCAAACATTTTTGGCTCTCTTGCCGGCAGTGCAATTTTGGATCTTTTCGGAACTGCGAACTGGCAGTACATTTTCTTCATAAACATTCCGATTTCAATATTCATAATTCTTGCCGGAATCTTTTGTCTGCCCAACCATAAAGAGAAAACCGTCAAAAAAATTGATGGTTTTGGGACGCTCGTTATCGTGGCCTTGGTGCTTTCCCTGCTATATGGGCTGAAGCAAATTGACTTCTTCGATTTTGCAAATACGATTACCAGCACTAACGTCTACCCGTTCCTGATCGCGTTTGTAGTACTGGTGCCAATCTTTGTTTTTGTTGAGAAGCGGGCAGAAGACCCCGTAATGAACCTCTCATACTACACAAATGCAAGGATTGTGACGACCTTTGCCGTTGCTTTCGCTTCGGGCTTTGTAATGATGGGTATTGTATTTATCCCTCAGTTCTGCGAAAACTCACTCATGATTTCATCCGGAAACGGCGGATATTTTACCGTAATTCTCGGTCTTCTTTCAGGCGTTTCGGCAATGCTTTCCGGTAAGATGGTTGACAAGCTGGGGGCAAAGTTCGTTTTGATACTGGGCTTTTCAACAACCATTATTGGCGCGCTGTTTTTGGTTTTTGTGGCGGCGGTGCATCCGAGCATGGTAACTGTTGTTTTTAGCCTTATGCTTTTGGGTTTTGGCTTGGGCTTCACTATGGGCGCTCCCGTGAACTATATGATGCTCGAAAATGTAAACGAAAAAGAGGCGAATTCAGGGCTTGCAACGCTTTCGCTCATCCGCTCAATCGGAACGTCAATCGCACCTGCAATTATGGTTGGCTTTCTCGCCTTTGCGGGAACCTCCGTTCAGAAAAATCTGATGGCGGTGATGCCTAATGAGGTCAAAATGCCGTCCTTGCCTTATGTTCAGGAAATTACCGACAAGGTAAACGGGCTTAAACAAAACCCCAATATGGCTGATACGCTTGGCAATATGGAGCTTCCCGATTTGACCTCCATGCAGACGATTAAGCTTGATTTTACGAGTGGAGGAAGCGGTTATCAGATGCCGGAGGACATTCTTGAAAGGCTGAAAAGCTCCGATGTGACGACTATAGTTGGAATTACAAAGGAAATGTCCGTTAGTATGTTCAACCAGATGACGCCCGAAATAATAACAAAAATCCAGAGCGGAGTGAATTCCGGCATTGATGGAATTACCTCCGGAATGGAACAGATGGATGAGAGCCTTGCTGATATTCAGTCGGGTTACGACGGTATCGGGCAGGGAATAACCGGTATGCAGTCGGCAATTGCAGCGCAGAAGACAGCGCTTGCCCAGCTTCAGGGTGTTAGCGCTTCCATGACGAAGATGGTTGAAGCAGGTGGATTTTGGGCTGAAGGAATGAGCGTTGCGGATATGCTTCCTCCGCCGGTGAAAAACAATATGCCTGCAAGCGCTCTGAGCCAGCTTGCGGAGATTAAATCGAGGGATGACCTGAACGCAAAGATTGCGGCACTTCAAGGCGCAATTTCTACGCTGAATGGCAAAATCGCGTCCAGCACTCAAAGCAGGAACCAGATGAGTGAAGCTATGGCACAGATGACCGCCGCCAAAGCGGAAATGGAAACCTTGCTCCAAGAAATGCAGACACTTAACGATGCAATTCCGGGCGCGTTTGAAACCGCAAAGACGGATTATCTCGCGGAGATTGACGCAAAGTCGGGCGAGATAAAGGGCGTGTTTCAGAGCACGTTGAACAAGGGCTATCAATCGATTTACATGACTGCTTCCGTCTCGGCGGTACTTGCCATTCTGATATTGCTGTTTTACAGAAAGAAAAAATCAGCTGAGGAGATTTCGTCTGAATCCTAATGCCAATATCGCGGAGCTTTGAAGATAGCTCTGTAAACAAAAAACGATTACAGCCTTGCATATATCAACATGAACGCAAAAAAGCGCCCCATGCAATGAGGCGCTTTTTGTATTCGGGCTGACTCCCCACAAAATCGGGTGAAGTTTTGTGCTTTAAGCCGAGGTTAATAAAGATTCATCACCAGCAGCGGTAATAAATACAGCGTTGGAGAATTGAAGCTTACCAGATACCCTGAGCAAGCATTGCATTAGCTACTTTCTCAAAACCTGCGATGTTAGCACCAACTACATAGTTGCCGGCAGCGTTATATTTCTTAGCGGCATCATCCATGCTGTGGAAGATGTTAACCATGATCTGCTTTAACTTTGCATCAACTTCTTCAAAGGTCCAGCTTAATCTCTCGCTGTTCTGGGTCATCTCTAATGCGGAGGTAGCAACGCCGCCTGCGTTGGAAGCTTTACCAGGTGCAAATAATACCTTGTTAGCCATTAAATACTCAGTTGCTTCTAAGGTGGTAGGCATATTGGCGCCTTCTGCTACTGCGAAGCAGCCATTTGCAACGAGTGCCTTTGCATCATCAATAAGAAGCTCGTTCTGGGTAGCGCAGGGGAGCGCGATGTCACATTTAACAGTCCATACGCCACGGCCCTCGTGATACTCGGAGTTCGGTCTGAACTTCTTGTATTCGGTAAGTCTTGCACGCTGAACTTCCTTAATCTGCTGAAGCGCTGCAACATCGATTCCCTCTGGATCATAAACCCAGCCGTTAGAGTCAGAACAGGTTACGCACTTAGCACCCAAGGCATGAGCCTTCTGAATGGCGTAGATAGCTACGTTTCCGGAACCGGATACGGTGCAAACCTTGCCTTTGATATCCTTGCCGTTGCACTTTAGCATTTCTTCTACTAAATATAATAAACCATAGCCGGTAGCCTCGGTTCTTGCTAAGGAACCGCCAAAGCTTAAGCCTTTTCCTGTCAATACGCCTTCATAAGAGCCGGTGATTTTCTTGAACTGTCCATACATATAACCGATTTCTCTGGCGCCCGTACCAATATCACCTGCGGGAACGTCAACATTAGCGCCTACGTACTTGTATAGCTCTGTGATAAAGCTTGTGCAGAAGGCTAAGACTTCTCTGTCGGATTTGCCCTTAGGATCGAAGTCGCAGCCACCCTTACCTCCGCCAATCGGAAGTCCGGTTAATGAGTTCTTGAAAATCTGCTCAAAACCTAAGAATTTGATTATGCCAATGTTTACGGAAGGATGCAAACGCAAGCCGCCCTTGTAAGGTCCAATCGAATTGTTGAACTGTACACGGTAGCCTGTGTTAACCTGAACCTTGCCGCTATCGTCAACCCATGGAACTCTGAATTTAATTTGTCTGTCCGGCTCAACAAGACGCTCAAGAAGTGCTTCTCTTCTGAACTTCTCCTCGTTTGCATCAACAACTACCCTCAACGACTCCAATACTTCCTTGACTGCTTGATGAAACTCAGGCTCTGAGGGGTTCTTTTTAACAACTAGTTCGATTACCTCGTCAACATAACCCATTTTTTTATCTCCTTTTATTAAAAGTCTAAAAAGTGTGAAAAATAGAAGAATGCCCTTTGCATTTTCTCGCATCATTATATATTAATTTAGCGTTTTAATGCAATAGTTTTTTTAAGTGCTGTGTTCACAAAAATAGCCCGCCACTATATTAGTATCTACTGAAAAAACACCAATTTTCGATTAGCGCCAATCTCCTTAAGCAAAATTGAATGTCGCCAGCAAAAGGGTGTACTGAATTTTACCAAACAGTGGCCGTCGTTTCAACAAAAATATAAATAATTAATCACGATTTTTGCAAAAAACTTAATCAGAACGCGCTTATTTCCAGTGAATCATCATCCGTTCCCTTTTCAACCGAGCGAATTACGATGTGGTAGCTGTAATCCGAGTTGACTTCAACTCTGACTCTATCGCCGACCTTATGACCCATCACTGCCTTGCCGACGGGTGACTCCTTGCTGATAAGACCCTTCAAAGCGTTCTGACGCAAGGTGGTTACGATTTGGATTTTCTGCGTCTCGTCTTCGTCTTCAAAGTATATTTCCACCTTGTCAAACAAGCCGATTTCGCCGTCTTTTGACGCACCGGTAATGACCTTGGCGGTTTTTATCATGTTCTCCAGATATCTGATGCGGCTGTCGTTTCGGTTTTTCTCGCGTTTTGCCGCCTTATATTCGAAATTCTCGCTAAGGTCACCAAATGCTCTGGCAACTTTTACGTCCTCGATCATCTCCGGCCGCAAAACAATGAACCGGTGGTCGATTTCTTCCTGCATTTTTTTAAGATCAACTTCAGTTAGTTCGTCATACATTTTAGATGCCTCTCATCTTTGCGGTTTTTGATAATTCAACTGTATATCTCATTGGTGGATTTTGCAAGAGTGTATTGATGAAAATGGTTCAATTCGCATTCATCTTTAAAACAAACAGGCAAGGTGATATATTTCTAGTATATAATTTAACTTAAGAAAAATAGAGGAGTTATTATGTTAATATTTGCAATATTATCAATTACGCTGGCGCTAGTGTTCTACACAATGGGTGTTTGGGGTGAAAAAATCCAGGGAAGACTAAAGAAATGGCACGTAGTAATTTTTTGGTTAGGATTAACATTTGACACGCTTGGGACAACCTTGATGAGCCAAATAGCCAAAAATGGATTTCAACTGAATTTCCACGGAATTATGGGGCTTCTCGCAATTGTTTTAATGGTATTCCATGCGATTTGGGCGACATATGTTATCAATAAAGATAATGAAAAGGTTAAAACCAATTTTCATAAATTTAGTCTTGTCGTATGGCTGATATGGTTGATTCCGTATGTCTCCGGCGCAATTGGCGGTATGTCAGTATAGCTGCCGTGCAAAGTTACAATGGCTTTCTGCGGCGTTTTGTTTAGAAAATCACGACATTATTTCAAACCTCTTAGTTAACGAATGAATGCAAGAAACCCCGCTCAATTCCGAGTGGGGTTTCTTGCATCAACCATCGTGATTGCTTTAATGCACTGCCGAATAAATGATTCAGGATAATAATGCATTAGGAGAGTGTGCGCGACTAATTCAATGGGTGCGAATTTTTTGCAAAAAAGTCAAAATAATTAACTTGTTAAAAAACAAAAAGCCGAAGCAACCAGAGCTTTTGGCGAGGCTACTTCGACTTTTGTTGGTTTATTTGAATGCAGATTAGATGCAGACCGTCAACAAGGGTTTACACATACCGAATTTCTAGGTTTCCAAAGGACACACGGCCTTTGAGCGTCAATGTAGGTGCGTTTGCGACCATGCCATCGCTGCGGAGATTGTTGGTCACTGAACCAGCTGAAGTGTGAACATGATCCGTGACACGCCATCCCTTGGGCAAATAAAGTGATATTTTACCAAAGCTTACGTCAACATCGACTTCCGCGCCATCAGGGCTGAGCGTGACACTGTCAAAATAGACATTTAGAGAACCGAAGGAGGATGCAATATGCGCCTGTCTAAGGCATTCCGCGTGCAGATATTTGGAGACTTCGCTAAAGCTTTCGCTAATCATCACGTCGTCGCCGTTGATGTATTCTTCTGCGGAACCTTGACTGCCCCAATTTCCTTTGCAGTAATTCCGCTTAGCCCAGCGCCGATGAAATCGACTATGAAAAATGATGCTGAGTCCAGACGAAATAAATATTGCCGCGAGAAGTAGCAACCATACTGAGACAAAAGGCCAATCGAACGGACTTTGATAAATTGCGTAAAGCAGTGCTGCCGAAACGAATATTCCGAAAAAGTTAACGCCCATAAGACTGCCGATAAGTGTTGCTACGAGCAAAACCGTGGCGACGATACTCCAAAACCCGAGATCTATAAATCCGCCTAATTGACTGGCGACAACAAAAAATCCCGCCGCTAAAAAGAAAATGCCCCAAAACCAGTTTCTGTGTTTCACAATGTTTGTCCCCTTTCCTGCAGACGTTGCTGCAGATCCTTGTAATAATTCCTTGAGGCGAATACCTGCTTGTGGCTTCCCGCAAACTGAATAAGGCTGGCGGAGGTAATATTCCTCGTAACGGAATATACTTTTGACGCATTCACAATCGTGGATTTTGCCACTCGCACAAAGCTACGCGGTAGCTTGTCCTCCAGCTCATAAAGCCGATATTTGATTATGTAGGCATCGTCCCCCGTGTGAGCGTAAATATGCTCTCCTTCAGTTTCAAAAAACAGTACGTTACTCAGTGGAAAATAGAACTCCCTGTTTTCCTTATAAAAGGTGATATTTGGCTCAGTCCCACCATGCTCCAGAATTAACTGGCAGATATTTTGAATGTTCTCGTCCGCGCGGCCGCAGCGAATAATAACCTCATCTGGGGGTATGGAATTGTCTACCTCAATATGAACTTTCATCCGATCACCTCTTACAATGCAAGTATACCTAAATACTCGTCTGATGAAAAGAGGATTATTGCAACAGGTGCTTTTTGACCGCTGATAGGTTTGAAAATGACGCTAAAAGCTGGTATACGGGCGTTGCTTTTAGGTTTTTCTTGATATATATACAAAAAGGTCTCAAGCACTGTATCAATGCTTGAGACCTAAATGGTGCCGGTGACCGGGATCGAACCGGTACGAGGAATTACCCTCACAGGATTTTA
>CAZLLK010000012.1:0-54094 GCA_964560435.1 uncultured Oscillospiraceae bacterium | reverse complement strand
AGAGCGAAGCTGAGCTACAAGCATGACTGTCAGGAGCCTGTTATTTCGTCAGGACGTGTTTACCTCCGAAAAGCACGACATCCGCTGTTGCCAAAGGACACCGCCGTTCCAATTACCATTGAATTGGGGGATGAATTCGACACACTAGTGATAACGGGACCCAACACGGGCGGAAAAACCGTTTCAATAAAAACGTTGGGGCTTCTCTGCGTTATGGCAGCCTGCGGTCTGCATATTCCGGCGGCCGATGGTAGCATGGTGCCTGTTTTTCGAAGTGTTCTCGCCGATATCGGCGATGAGCAGAGCATTGAACAGTCACTTTCAACGTTTTCTTCGCATATGACTAATATAGTTAAAATACTGGAGCAATGCGATGACAAAAGCCTTCTCCTCTTTGATGAGCTGGGTGCGGGCACTGACCCCGTGGAGGGTGCGGCGCTTGCGGTTGCCATTATCGAAAACGCACGGAGCAAAGGCTCTATTACAGCCGCGACAACCCACTACGCGGAGCTTAAGGTGTACGCGACAACGACGGACGGAGTGCAGAACGCCTCATGCGAATTCGATGTGGAATCGCTGCGTCCGACATATAGACTGCTTATCGGAATACCCGGAAAATCGAACGCCTTTGCGATCAGTGAGCGGTTGGGACTGCGGCAATGTGTAATAGACGACGCGAAGGGCAGAATAACAACGTCAAGCGCAAGCTTTGAGGAAACCATCGAAAGACTGGAAAAGCAAAGACAATTGCTTGAAAAGGATAGAGACGAAACCGAGAAAAAACTGCGTGAAGCGGAAGAAAACGCAAAAAAGGCCGCTATGCTCCGCCGCGAGCTATCCGTTCGTCTGGAAAAGGCCGACGAAAAGGCACGTAGAGATGCAGAGCGAATCCTTGACGATGCGAGGAGAACAGCGGAACGAACCATGAACGAGCTGGACGAAATGCGAAAGCGTCAAAGTAAGGAATATGACCACATCCGCGAAAACGAAGCTCGTGCAGAGCTGAGACGCAGCCTTAACGAGGCCAATGAACGCCTGACCTCTCGTAAAGAAGAAAACCGAGAGCCGAAAAAATCCTCGCGCCCTGTAAGGGTCGGGGACTCGGTTGAAATAATCTCAATGGGCATAAAAGCATCGGTACTCGCAATTACCGACGACAGACAGCTTTCACTCCAGGCAGGTATAATGAAGGTGACGGCACGAGAGGATGAGGTTTTTCTTCTGGAGGGTCAAAACACCAAGGAAAAGCCGTCCATTTCCTCAACGAGTGCCGCTTCACTTCGAACTATGTCCACAAGCTCGGAGCTTGACCTGCGTGGTATGATGACTGACGAGGCAATTCCGGTTATGGAGAGATATATCGACAGTGCGGTTATGGGAAGACTGGAAAAAGTGACAATAATCCATGGCAAAGGGACAGGCGCGTTGCGAACGGCTGTTTCGCAGAGCCTGAAGACTAACAAAGCTGTGAAATCTTTCCGCCTTGGACTCTATGGAGAGGGAGAAAATGGCGTAACGATTGTCGAACTGAGGTAAAACCGAGGCAAAGAAAAACTTATCACTGTGCAAAATTACAAAATGAGTAAAATCGATTGACTAAGAGGCTTTCTTTTGATAAAATGCACTAAGGAAACATGTGGAGATATGCCATTTTGTCATAACATAAGGAGTGACGATAATGCTTACTAGAGAAGTAACTATCAACAACCAGGTCGGTCTGCACGCCAGACCAGCAACATTTTTTATTCAGAAGGCAAATGAATTCAAAAGCAGTATTTGGATCGAAAAGGAAGACCGTAAGGTCAACGCTAAGAGCCTTTTGGGAGTACTGTCACTCGGCATTGTTAAAGGCACTTCCGTTACCCTCGTTGCCGACGGAAGCGATGAGAAAGAAGCTCTCACAACTTTGGCAGCACTCATAGCTTCGGATTTCACAGAGTAATTTCAAACGTTTAAATGGGGCGTGTTATTAGGCACGCCCCATTTTTCGTTTTTACAAAGAGCCTTCGATAGCAAGACTAAACGCTTAAAACCAATGGTTGCGGTGTACTTTACTATAAAAAGCTTGACTGCCTGCAAGCCTTTTGAATAATATATTTTGAATAAAACATAGCGGAGGTGATACCTTGCTTATCGACGAATTACGAGAAAAAGCTAACCGTTTGCCGCTTTTGCCGGGGGTATACCTAATGCTCGACGAAAAAGGCGAGGTCATCTACGTCGGCAAGGCAAAGGCACTTAAAAACCGTGTTACCAGCTATTTTCGTGGTGAGCATGAACCAAAAACGTCCGCAATGGTCGAAAAGGTACACGATTTCAACGTAATAGTTGCCGCTTCGGAATTTGAGGCGCTGGTGCTGGAAAACTCGCTGATAAAGCGGCATCAGCCACATTACAACATTTTGCTTCGCGACGACAAGGCGTATCCGTTTATCAGGCTGGATGTCAAAAGCGAATGCCCGCGCTTTACGGTTGTAAATAAAGTTGCCGATGACGACGCAAAATATTTCGGGCCCTTTGGCGGAAGGGGACTAACCCACAGTATTATTGATACTATTTGCAAGGCACTACAGCTTCCCACCTGCGCAAAGAAATTTCCGCGTGATTTAGGAAAAAGCAGACCCTGCCTGAATTTTCATATAGGCACTTGCCCCGGATACTGTGCCGGAAAGGCAAGCGCCGAGGACTACAGATCGCATATTCGCGACGCGGAGATGATATTGAACGGTAAGTCCGCCGAGCTTAAATCGGAGCTTGAGCGTGAGATGCTACAAGCCTCGGACGAGCTTCGATTTGAAAAAGCAGCGCAGCTTCGAGACAGACTTCGGGCGATTGAGGGCTTGTCAAATCGACAGAAGGTTATCGGCGCGGTCGGCTCCGATACGGACGCGGTTGGATTTTTCAGAGGTGCGAAGTCCTGCTTCTCGGTTTTGCACTATAGCGGCGAAAACCTTGTGGAAAAAGACTTTGAACTGATGGACGAGCCGTTAGAGAACGACACAGAGGCAGTCTCAGGGCTTGTTCGACAGTATTATTCAATACGCGGCGCGTGGCCGAAAACCCTGCTTTTGCCCTTTGAAACCGAGGATTTGGCGGATATCGAGCAAATGCTGTCCGAAGCCTCTGGGCACAGGGTTTACATTGAGGTTCCGCAAAGAGGCGAAAAGCGGTTTTTGGTCGAAAAGGCAATGCTCAACGCAAAAGAGGAATGTATGCGCTTTACCACAGCCGTACAGCGTAGGCTTAAAACTCTCGAGTGGTTACAGGAGACGCTAAATCTTGATGTGCTCCCCAAGCGCATTGAGGCCTTTGATATATCTAACACAGGAAATTTCGGCATTGTTGCCTCCATGACGGTGTTTTTTAACGGAAAACCTCTCAAGCGCGATTACAGAAAATTTAAAATCAAAGAGCTTACTTCACAGGACGATTTCGGCAGTATGCGAGAGGTTCTAACCCGCAGATTCAATCGCTATATCGAAGGTGACGCATCATTTTCAGAGCTGCCTGATCTTCTGCTTATTGACGGCGGAGCCGTTCACGCCTCAATTGCAGAGAAAGTGCTGAAGGAACTGAATATTACGCTGCCCGTTCTGGGTATGGTAAAGGATGACCGCCACCGCACGCGCGCGCTTATATATTCAAGCGGCGATGAGGTTGGGATAACGGGCAATCCCGCCGTGTTTGCGCTTATTGGCAATATACAGGAGGAAACGCATAGGTTCGCAATCGAATATCACCGTAGTTTGCGCAGTGCGACAATCGGCTCAAAGCTTGAGGACATCAAGGGCGTTGGTGAAGCGCGGCGAAACGAGCTTTTGAAGCATTTCAAGACAATAAAGGCGATAAAGGCAGCGTCTTTTGATGAACTGAATGCGGTTGTTCCGAAGAATACGGCAGAAGCCGTGTATGATTATTTCCACAGTGACGAAGAAATAAAGTCTGTCAAAGAAGAACCGGCAAATGCCGATGATATGGAGGAAAACCAATGAGAGTAATAACGGGAACAGCACGCGGACGTAAGCTTAATGAGCCGAAGGATATGGAAATTCGCCCCACAACCGACATGGTGAAGGAAGCAATTTTTAACATTGTGCAGTTCGATATCGAGGGCAGACGTATACTTGACCTTTTTGCAGGGACAGGTCAGCTCGGAATTGAGGCTTTGAGCCGCGGTGCAAAAAGCACGACTTTCGTTGACGAAAGCAACGATGCAATAAAATTGGTGCGCTCAAATCTTGAACATTGCAAACTGACGGGCGAGGTCGTTCGGGAAAACGCTATTGCGTTTCTTGGACATTGCGGAAAGTTCGATCTAATTTTCCTTGACCCTCCATACAAAAGTGAGTTAATGGACGCGGCGCTACGAAAAATTATTCAGTTTGACATATTGTCAGATGGTGGTATAATTATCTGTGAGACTGAATGTGAAACTGACATTTCACCTATGAACGAGCCGTATTTTGTCGGACGTGAATACAAATACGGAAAAGTTAAGCTCACGGTTTGCGGCAAGAAGGTTTAGTACTGCCGCGGAAGCGAAAGGAATGGATGAATTCAAATGATAACCGCTATCTACCCCGGAACTTTCGACCCCATCACATTGGGACACCTGGACATTATTAAAAGAACGTCAAATATTTTCGACAAGCTTGTTGTAAGCGTTGTCATGAATATAGAAAAAACCCCCCTTTTCGATATCGAAGAGCGTGTCGAACTCATACAGAAGGTCGTTAGCGATCTCCCGAATGTCGAAGTAACCTCGTCGATTGAGCTTCTTGCCGATTTTGCAAAGCAGTATGAAAACCCAGTTATAATTAAGGGACTGCGAAACCATATCGACTACGAATATGAAACCACTATGGCGGTTTTCAACAAAAAGCTCAACTCGCAGCTCGAGACCTTTTTCATAACTGCAAAGCTGGAATATACTTATGTTAGCTCTACGGCAGTCAGGCAGCTTGCACTTTACGGCGCCGACCTTTCTGACTACGTTCCGAAAATCGTTTCGGACGCAATAAACAAAAAATCCTGAACAGGAGGGTAAGATATGGATATCGAGATGGAAAACGAAGTAACCGAATTACTGGAAGTCCTATATAACACTGTTGCGGATGCATGGAGCGTCCCGCTTGGCAAAGAAAAATGCATGATAAACCGCGAGAGCGTTCTCAGCCTTCTTGACGAAATAAAAGCCCAGCTTCCAATTGAACTTACCGAAGCAAAGCGCCTTCTATCTGCGCGCGATGAGTTCGTTGGAAATGCTAAGCGCGAGGCAGAGTCTATTCGCAAGGCGGCAGAGGAACAGGCAAGGCGTCTGGTTGAAGAGCAGGAGATTACGCGTATAGCGAAAGCTCATGCCAACGAGATAATTACAAATTCCGAAGCCAAATCAAGGGAGCTTGTACGCGTCGCAAACGAATATGTAGACGATGCGTTAAGACGTACGGAAGAGGCCGTTGCCGCCGCACTTAGCGAGGTTAAGCAATCACGTTCGCGCTTCCGCAATCTTGCCGTTTCCCGCCCTGGCACACAGGTTCAGAACGGAAATGTAGTTGAAATGGACGAGCTTTCGGAAGAATAGAAAAATTGTTGAAAAAAACTGCGCCCGAAGAAAAATAATTCTTCGGGCGTTTTTGTCTATATGTAGAAAAAACAACTTATGTAAACAATAAAATTATACAACTTCTAGTACAAAAGTGCCCATGGACTTCAAAATGCTTGAAATTGCAAGAAAAAGCGACAGTTTTTGCTCTTGCATTTTTTTATGTCTACAGTTATAATGAAAACACTTCGGTGGGATGAAGTGGTATGTAGTGTTGACAAATCCCATAAAACAATTGAAAAATGGGCTTTCGTAGCTTTCGGCAAAAATTTTGACGGGGAGGGAACAGGCGTGACAGGTGAATATCAGCACACTTTGGACTCAAAGGGGCGCTTATCCATTCCCGCACGACTGCGTGAAGACCTTGGCAATGTGTTCTATGTCACTTTATCTATGGATAAGTGTCTTTCCGCATATTCGTCTGAAAGCTGGGAAACCTTTACCGAAAAAGTAAATTCTATGCCCTATGTAAAACAAAGAAAAATGCGGCCTCTCTTTGCGTATGCCGCAAAATGCGAGATTGATGCGCAGGGAAGAATTTTGATACCGCAAAACCTACGTGATTTTGCCGGTTTATCCAAGAATGTGACGGTTGTGGGCTGCAATAATCATGCAGAGTTCTGGGACAGCGACAGCTGGAACGCAATCAACGTCATTGAAACTACACCGGAAAACATTGCGGCCGTTATGGAGGAGCTGGAGTTTTAGTGGAATATACACACTATTCGGTCATGCTTAACGAATGCATCGACAGCCTAAATATAAAGCCCGACGGAATATATGTTGACGCGACGCTTGGCATGGGCGGACATTCCTATGAAATTGCAAGGCGGCTGACTACGGGACGACTTATTTCTATCGACCGTGACACAAAAGCTTTGGAAAGAGCGGTTATTCGCCTTGAGCCGCTGATGGAAAGAATTACTATTGTTCACGGTAATTTTCGTGATATGAATGATATTCTAAACGATTTAAACATCGAAAAGGTTGACGGAATGCTTTTTGACTTAGGTGTTTCTTCTCCGCAGCTTGACGAGTCGGAGAGAGGCTTTTCCTATATGGCGGATGCCCCCCTCGATATGAGAATGGATCAGAGCGACTCGTTTACGGCGGCGGACATAGTCAATACGTGGTCGAATGACAGAATAAAGCGAATCCTGTACGATTTTGGCGAGGAGCGTTATGCTCCGAGAATAGCTGAAGCAATCGTAAGGAATCGGGACAACGAAAGAATTGAAACCACCATGCAGTTGGTGGATGTAATAAAAAGCGCGATGCCGGCTGCCGCACTCCGAGAAAAGCAGCATCCGGCCAAGAGAACCTTTCAGGCGATACGTATTGCCGTTAACGACGAGCTTGAAGCAGTTTCAGAAGTGCTTTCCACAGCAGCCGATAGGCTTAAACCCGGCGGAAGGTTTGCCGTAATATCGTTCCATTCACTTGAAGACAGAATAGTGAAAAACGCGATAGCCTCAAGGGAAAACGGTTGCACCTGTCCGAGAGATTTTCCGATATGCAACTGCGGCTTCGTCCAGACGCTAAGGAGCGTTTCCAGAAAGCCCTATATCCCGCAGGATGCGGAAATCGAAGAAAACCCAAGATCGAGAAGCGCAAAGCTCCGTGTTGCCGAAAGAGTGTAGTGTAAAACGGTTTGGAAAGGGAGAAGATTATGGCTGCTACAGCGAAAAACGTAAAATATGGCGCCGATACAGTTTGCGGCAGCCTTGCATATGATTACGGCAGAGCCGGAACCTATCGCGAAAGAATGGACAGACCCGTTGAAAGACAGGTCGTTATACCCGCTGCTCCGAGAATTCGCGAACAAGCGGCAGCTGCGGCACGGATTAAGTCAAATCAGGGCATTGCACCACTTGCATTGATTGGCTATGCCTGTGCTGCAATTCTGGTGGTTTTCTCACTAATGGCCAAAATTCAGCTTACGGAAGTCACCGACACCTCCGCACAGCTCGAAACTCAGTTGAGTGAATTGAACGTTGCACAGAACAGAATCCTCATAAATTATGAAAAAGCTTTCAACCTCACCTCAATCGAAGAATACGCCACTACACAGTTGGGTATGCAAAGACCGAGAGAAGAGCAGGTGTTTTATCTTGAAAGCTCCGTTCCCGACAAAGCGGTCATAATCAATAGCAGCGACAATGAAGTTGGATTCGGAGAAAGAGTTTTTGATGCGCTCGCCTCAATTGCGGAATATTTTCAGTAGTTGAGTGAGTATTATATCACAGCCGCAAAGCGGCGTTGTGATTTGTAAACTAATATAAGCGTCGTCGAAGACGTCGTAAACGACCTAAAATAGCGCTCACCAGCTTCGACAGAAAATGCGGATATGACAACCGCTTACGGTTATTATAATTAGAAAGTTGTAATTTTGGAGGGAGAAAAATGCCGGACAAAAAACAAAAAATGAATTCTCCAAACACTCCGAATACTATGATGCTTCGCCGCACACTTTTTCTTATGATAGTGTGCGGCATAGTTGCTTTTGCGGTACTGGGATTAAGACTGTTCAAACTGCAAATTATTGAACATAATAAGTATGAAACAGCCGCAATTGAGCAGCAGGTTCGACAAACAACGGTAACTGCTACGCGCGGAACTATCTACGACACAAACAAGAAAATTCTTGCCATGAGCGCAAGCGTCGACAATATTTACTTATGTCCGAGAGATATTGCACTATACAAGGAAGACCCTGATGTAATAGCACAGGGCTTGTCGGAAATCCTGGGCGTTGACGCGAATGACATCCTTGCAAAGGCTGCGAAAACAAAATCGTGGTATCAGGTAATAGCGCGTAAGGTCGAGCCGGAAGTCTCCGACAAGGTGCGCGAGTTCAAAAATAAATATGACCTTAAAGGCGTGAAAATCGAGGAAGACAGCAAGAGGTATTACCCCTACAGCAGTCTTGCAGCTCAGGTTATCGGCTTTGTCGGAACGGATAACATCGGGCTTTCGGGGATTGAATTATTTGACAACAGTATACTTACAGGCGTGAACGGAAGAATAGTAAGAGCCAAGAATGCCGCGGGAACAGATATGCTCTTCACGAATTTCGAAGATTATTACGATGCCCAAGACGGTAAAGACATCGTTCTGTCAATCGACTCAACGATTCAGTATTACATGGAAAAGCAGCTTGACCAGGCGGTTCGTGACTACGATGTTCAAAACGGCGCGGCGGCGATTGCGATGGACGTCAATACGGGAGCAATTCTGGGAATGGCGAGCCTCGGAAGTTTTGACTTGAACAATTACCAGATTGTATGCGACGACGCCAAGCAAGCCATTGACGCTGAAACCGATGAGGCAAAGAAACAGGAACTTCTGACGAAGGCACAGTTTCTCCAGTGGCGCAACAAGGCGATAAGCGATACCTATGAACCAGGCTCAACCTTCAAAATTATTACCCTTTCGATGGCACTGAACGAAGGATCTGTTAGTCTCAACGATTCGTTTTATTGCGGCGGCTCTGTTGACGTTGTGGGGAGAACGGAACCAGCCAAATGCTGGAAAACTACCGGACACGGCGCTCAGACACTGACGCAGGCTCTTCAGCACTCCTGCAATGTCGCTTTTGTCACTATAGGGCAGCGAGTTGGAGCGGATAAGTTTTACGACTACTGCGAAGCCTTCGGATTTTTCAATTCATCAAGCGACCCTGAAGCACAGCTGTCTGGGAAAACAGGAATTGACCTCAAAGGCGAAAGCGGAAGCATTTGGTGGCCAAAAAATAAATTCAACAACCCCAAAGACAAATCAGAGCTTGCCGCGGCATCCTTTGGACAGACGTTCAATATTACACCGCTCCAGCTGATAACGGCGGTTTCGGCTTGTACAAACGGCGGATATCTGATGAAGCCCTATATCGTTAAGGAAACCTTGAATTCCGACGGGACTTCGGTATCCAAAACGGAGCCAACCATGGTGCGTCAGGTCATTAGCACGGAGACAAGCAAAACAGTTTGTTCCATGCTTGAACAAGTTGTTGGAGACCCCAACGAGGGAACGGGTAAAAACGCATATGTGGCCGGTTATCGCATTGGCGGAAAAACCGGAACGAGTGAAAAAGTCGCTCAGAGCGTAGCCGGCGGCGACAAAGAATATATCGTTTCTTTCATCGGAGTTGCTCCGATAGACAAACCGAAAATTGCAATACTTGTCCTTCTGGATACACCGAGCAACAACCCCCGTCTTTATATCAGCGGTGGTCAGATGGGTGCTCCAACAGTTGGAAAAATGTTTACAGATATTCTTCCCTATATGGGATATGAGCCGCAATACACGGAAAAGGAACTGTCAACAGTTGATAAAACTGTTCCGGATCTTAAGGGAATGTCGTCCGCAGAAGCTTTGTCAAAGGTTCAAAGCAGTGGGCTGACTGCCAGAGTAATCGGCGCAGGTGGCGCTGTTACGGCTCAAATTCCTGCGGCAAACAGCGTTGTCGCAGCGGGAAGTCAGATAATAATCTATTGTGATGCAACTCCGTCTACACAAATGGAAGTCATGCCCGATTTGACAGGTATGTCCTACAGTGTGGCAAGACAAAATTTGGGGACATATGCGCTATTTGTTAAAGCGTCAGGACCGATAACAAACTCAACAGCCGTTACGGTTACAAATCAGAGCATTGCGGCAGGAACGTCGGTGCCACACGGCACGATTGTGCAAGTCACCGTTGCCGATACGAGTAACCTCGGCAGGTATTGATACGAGAGTAACCTTGGCAAATGCTGATGTACTCGGAAACATGGGGGTTAAACATGAAACTCAAGGAATTGTTGACAGATGTTGAAGTAATTGAATTAAGTGCTGATACGGAAACGGAGATCGGAAATATTAGCTACGATTCGCGTAAGACCTGCAAAAATGATCTCTTTGTCGCAATCCGAGGTTTTGAGAGCGACGGACACAGCTTCATCGGCGTGGCAGTCCAAGCGGGAGCGTCCGTAATACTCTGCGAGGAGAAACCGACGCTTAAAGTTCCCTATGTTTTGGTCAAGAATTCAAGACAGGCATTTGCGATTGTTTCAAAGAATTATTTTGGAAATCCTACTTCAAAAATGAAGCTTGTCGGAGTCACCGGAACAAATGGAAAGACGACGACAACCATGCTGATTAAGCACGTTTTGGAGGACTGCACAGGCAAAAAAGTCGGGCTTATTGGTACAAACCAGAACATGATAGGCGAAAAGGTTGTGCCCACGGAACGCACAACACCAGAGTCCTATGAGCTTCAGAAGCTCTTTTGTGAAATGGTGAATGAAGGCTGCAAATATGCCATAATGGAAGTGTCTTCCCATTCGCTAGTTCTGGAACGAGTTGCGGGACTTCGCTTTGAAGTTGCGGTTTTTACAAATCTAACGCAGGACCATCTGGATTTCCACAATACCATGGAAGAATATGCCGGCGCAAAAGCTTTGCTTTTCGAGCGCTGCAACAAGGCGGCGATAAATATAGACGACGAATGGGGCGGATATATGTCCGAGCGGGCAAAGTGCCCCGTCTTTACCTATTCCGAAACAAAGCTTGAAGCCGATCTTGTCGCGAAGGACATAAGGCTTTCGCCCTCAAGCGTAAAGTTCTGCGCCCTAGCCATGGACAGCATTGAAAGAGTGAAACTTGAAATTCCCGGTAAGTTTTCTGTTTACAATGCAATGTCCGTTATTTCGGCGGGACTGCTTCTCGGGCTTACGCTTCAGGAGATTTGCGATTCTCTTAAATCAGCAAAGGGAGTTAAGGGTAGAGTCGAGGTCGTTCCCACTCCTGATGATTTTACAATCCTCATCGATTACGCCCACACACCAGACGCATTGGAAAACGTAATAAAGTCGATGAAGGAAGTTACCTCCGGCAGAGTGGTTGTACTGTTCGGCTGTGGTGGCGACAGGGACAAAACAAAACGTCCAATTATGGGAGAAATAGCGACAAATTATGCTGATTATGTTATAATCACTTCCGATAACCCCAGAACAGAGGTTCCTGCGGATATCATCACGGACATTCTTGCCGGGGTAAAAGCTCCCAAAAACCGCTACAAGGTGATTGAGGACAGAGCTGAAGCCATTGCCGTTGCTATCGACAGTCATGTGGCGGGCGATGTCATTATCCTTGCGGGAAAAGGGCACGAAACATACCAAATTATCGGCAAAACAAAATTCCACATGGATGAGAGAGAGATTGTTGCTGAGCATTTAACAAAGCTTAAGTGAACGATGGGACGGAGGAAATAAACCTATGATAGAGAAGCTGATGGTTGAGAAACTCGTTTTGGCTTTTATAATAGCGCTTTTGGTAGCTGCGGTGGCAGGCAGATTTGTGGTGCCATGGCTCCGAAGGATAAAAGCGGGGCAGTCGATCAAGGAAAACGGACCCACATGGCATATGTCAAAGGCCGGAACCCCAACAATGGGCGGAATTATTTTTATCGCAGGTGTTTCGGTGGCTTGCTTGACCGTCGGATTTTCCAGCATGATGCAGGGGGATTACGGACATATTTTCGTACTTCTTTTAGCCCTCGCCTTTGGTGGCGTCGGATTTGTTGACGATTATGAGAAACTGAAAAAGAAACAAAATCTCGGACTTACCGCCGGAATGAAATTTCTGCTTCAGGTTGCAGTCGCCACTGTGTTTGTGTTTTTGCTCCGTCGTTTCGGCTACCTTACGCCCAATCTCTATATTCCGTTTTTTTCGGTCGCGCCAATTCGCATGCATGAATGGATATATTTCGGCTTTGTGATTTTCGTAATCGTCGCAACTGTCAATGCTGTGAACCTTACCGACGGAGTGGACGGTCTTGCAACTGGCACATCGATTCCCGTTTTCCTCTTTTATGCGGTGGTTGCCTTTGTTTGGGGCGAGAAATATCTCTCTTTAGGAATATTTGCCGCAGGAATGCTGGGCGCACTTGTTGGGTTTTTGATTTACAACTTCAATCCAGCAAAAATCTTTATGGGTGACACGGGCTCGCTGTTTCTCGGCGGTGCCGTTGCGGGAATGGCAATAGCCCTCGATATGCCGCTTATCATCATCACAATCGGCATACTGTACATTATGGAAGTGCTGTCCGATATTATTCAGGTCGGATATTTTAAGCTGAGCCACGGAAAAAGAGTTTTCAAAATGGCTCCCTTCCATCATCATCTCGAAATGGGCGGTTGGACGGGCAAAAAATGGTCTGAAAAGGAGCTTTTTGCGCTGTTTACCGGCATATCAACATTTTTTGCAATCATTTCGTTCTTCGGAGTTTCCGACAGATTTGGCGCCTGAATAATAAATCGCATTTAACAAGGCTGAGGTGTGTTGAGGTCAACTCCCTTGCCTTTAAGGAGGCAAAACAGTGCAGGGCAAAGATAACGCTTTAAAAGACCATCGCCGCGATTTAACAATTTCCCGCGGGCCTTTGGATATACCGTTTTTGATGCTGACGCTGCTTCTCCTTTCAATCGGCGTCGTAATGGTTCTCTCAGCAAGCTACGCAAGTGCGTATTATGATCTAAGTAATGAAACAGGCGGCAACGCTACATATTATTTTGCAAGGCAACTTATTTTCGCGGTTTTGGGTGTTGGCGTAATGTTTTTTGCGTCGCGCTTTCCGATGAGCATCTACCGCAAATTCTCTTTCTGGGTACTTGGAATCGCAATTGTTCTGCTTGTGGCGGTTCTGGCAATCGGCTCGGTAAGCAATGGCGGAAAACGCTGGATTATTGTCGCCGGAATAAGTGTTCAGCCCTCGGAGATTGCAAAGATAGGCGTTATCCTCACGTTTGCGAAGCTAATCTGTCGCTATAAAAACCTTATGGGGACTTTCAAGTACGGCGTAATGCCGTTTGGCGTCATACTAGTTGTAATCGTTGGACTTTTATTTCTGGAACCACACCTTTCGGCCTCAATAATCATCATCGCCGTCGGAGCTATAATGATGTTCATTGGCGGAGCAAGACTTCTATGGTTTGTAGGCGGGGCAATTGGAGTATCGGGGTTCTTTGTTCTTGCCGTCACGGTCCTGCAATATTCTTCAGATCGAATTTCTGCATGGCGCGATCCGTTTGCGGACGCTGGAGACAAAGGCTTTCAGATAGTACAGTCGCTCTATGCAATTGGCAGTGGCGGGCTTTTTGGATTAGGACTTGGTCAAAGCCGCCAGAAATATCTCTATCTGCCCGAAGAACACAACGACTTTATTTTTTCGGTGATATGTGAGGAACTTGGGCTTATCGGCGCATTACTTATTCTGACACTCTTTGCTCTGCTTATAGTTCGAGGCTACTGGATAGCCATGCACTCTCGAGACAGATATAGCTTTCTTGTTTGCACGGGTGTAACCTCTCTTCTTGCACTTCAGGTAATTCTCAACGTTGCCGTCTGCACAAATCTTATACCTTGCACGGGTATTTCACTTCCGTTTTTTAGCTACGGCGGCTCGGCTCTGTTGATGCAGCTTGGAGAAATGGGAATTATTCTAAGCGTCTCGCGTGATGTTCCGACGAGGAAAACCGTAAAGAAAAAGAAACAAGATGGACTTTAACCGAAAAAGGAACGTCTCAATCGTTCGGAGCTAGAGAGGAGATAAAAAACTATTATGAAATTTTTGTTTACGTGCGGCGGAACCGCCGGTCATATAAATCCCGCATTAGGGGTTGCTCAAAGACTTAAAGAACTGATGCCTGACTGCGAAATCCTATTTGTGGGAGCAGAAGGTAAGATGGAGTCGGAACTTGTCCCCCGCGAGGGTTTTCCAATAAAAACCGTTACAATTACGAATATCAGCAGAAGCCTCAATGTGGAGGGACTGAAGCACAATACTCAGACAGTCAAGAACGTTTTGACCGCCACAGGGCAATCAAAAAAAATCATCCGTGAATTTAAGCCCGATGTCGTTATTGGAACCGGTGGGTATGTCTGTTTTCCAGTTTTGAAGGCGGCACATTCTCTGGGGATTCCGACGGTTGTTCACGAGAGCAACGCGGTTCCGGGGATGACAACAAAAATGCTTGCCGGAACTGCCGACAAAATCCTTGTGGGTTTTGCAGAAAGCAAACAGTACTATAAGCACCAGGAAAGGGTTTTCGTAACGGGAACTCCGGTAAGGCAGAGCTTCTGCAATTCCGACAGACTTGCCGCCAGAGAAAAGCTAGGACTTGACCCCAATAAACCGCTTGTTGTTTCGGTTTGGGGCTCTCTGGGAGCAGCATTTATGAACAAGACCATGGTGGGATTTATAGGAAAAGCACTGGGCAACCCGTTTTTCGGACTTATCCATTCAGCGGGTAAGGGCGGATACAAAATGATGCTCGAGGATTTGGAAAAAGCGGGCTTGAAAAACGCAAAGGAACGCGGCATGGATGTCCGCGAATACATATACGATATGCCTCTTGTCATGGCGGCGGCTGACTTGGTAGTTTGCCGCAGCGGAGCTTCAACCTTAAGTGAGCTTACAGCTTTGGGTAGACCGGCAATTTTGGTTCCCTCACCGAATGTCACCAACAACCATCAGGATAAAAACGCTCGGGTGCTCGAGAAAGCAGGCGCGGCAGTTGTAATTCCTGAAAGTGAAATCACGGAGGATAAGCTTCTTGGCTCTGTTTCGCTGCTTTTGAGCCGCCCCGATACCCTGGCGGCAATGTCTGAGCAGATGAAAAAAATTGGAATCGGCGACGCGACGGAGAGAATCGCTGATATTATTCTTGACCTTGCAAAATAACTTTAGAATTACTCACTCGGATAAATCTAGCCATTAAATGCGGCTAAACAGATGCTGGAAAATGCTGACTTTCAAGCGCGGATGAGTTGTTGTTCGGGTTTTGAAAATTAGCACATTTCACCGTTTCCGCATAGAATGGCGTAAAATCCACTGTGCGGAGGGGTAAACATGAGCGTTTGGAAAGTTTCGGGCGGAAAAAAGCTTTACGGCGACATAAGAATACAGGGATCAAAAAACGCGGTGCTTCCCATAATGGCGGCGGCAATAATCACAGGCTGTGAAACGGAGCTACTTAACTGCCCGCAGCTTAGCGACGTTGAAGCAGCCATGGCTATTTTGCGCCATTTGGGCTGCAAGGCAGAGCGAGACGGGGATACTGTATGCATAGATTCCAGAGGAATGAACAGGACGGACGTTCCTCACGACCTAATGCGCGAAATGCGTTCGTCCGTAATTTTTCTCGGTGCAATCTTGGCTCGTGCCCACGAAGCAGAGCTGAGCTATCCGGGAGGCTGCGAGCTTGGCCCACGTCCCATCGATTTGCATTTAGAGGCGCTAAGATGCCTTGGAGTTGAGGTGAGCGAGCAGGGCGGAAGCCTATATTGCCGTGACGACGGGCTTAAAGGCGCAAGAATAAATCTGTCATTCCCCAGCGTTGGCGCTACGGAGAACGCTATGCTTGCAGCCTGCGGAGCCGAAGGGGAAACAATTATTACAAACGCGGCAAAGGAACCTGAAATAATTGATTTGCAGGATTTCCTGAGCAAGCTCGGCGCATCAATTTCTGGTGCAGGAACTTCAACAATAACGATAACCGGCTTTGTTCCACAGAAAAAGGTCGGACACAGGATTATGACAGACCGTATAGTTTCAGCAACGGCACTTTGCTGTGCCGCTTCAGCAGGCGGCTGCGTAACACTAAAGGGCGTTATTCCGTCATATTTTGAAACGGTAACTGTTGCCCTTGAGAACATGGGTTGTGAAATTGAGCGCAAAACAAATTCTGTGAAAATCACCTCAAACGGTTCGCTTCGTGCGCCGAAGCCCATCGTCACTCGCCCCTATCCGGGTTTCCCGACGGACGCTCAGCCACTTTTGATGGCAGCGTGTCTCAAGGCAGAGGGGACGACGGTGTTTACCGAGAATATTTTCGAAAACCGCTATAGACACGCCATAGAGCTTTCCAGACTCGGCGCGGATATAAGCGTAGTCGGACGTGTCGCAGTTGTGACAGGAGTTAAAGAGCTCATCGGCGCGCAGGTTACGGCAACCGACCTTCGTGGAGGTGCGGCACTCGTTGCGGCGGCATTGGGCGCAAGGGGACAGACAACCGTTTACGACTCGGGGCACATTGTGCGCGGATATGATGAATTTGAGAAAATGCTACTGAGCTTGGGCGCGGATGTCACCTATGAGTTTGACCGTTTGGCTTCCGTAGTCTAGTCAAAGAAAATTGTTTCCTTGACTTACTAGTTATTACGTATCCTGACGAAAAAATTGGTTCGAGATTGCTTGAATCTTAAAAACCTGCACATATGCTGCACATTCATGACCGCAACTTTTTGTGGTCGTAATGTGCGCTGATAAACGAAAGGAACGGCCATAAACATGACCACCCGCCGAAAGAGAAAACAACAAAAAAATAGCGGGGTAAGGGGCTTCGTGTTCAGCTCTGTCTCGTTTATAGTAATCTGCGCCGCACTTGTTTTTGGCATGAGCGTATTTTTCCGTGTGTCAAATATCCAAGTTACCGGCGCAAATCACTATACGCAAGAGGAGATAATCGAAGCCTCAGGCATCAAAAACGGGGACAACCTCATGTTTGTCAACCGTGCTGCCATTGCTCAGAAATTATCTTCGAAACTGCTGTATATCGGCGAAGTTAATATCAAACGAAAGCTTCCAAACACTGTTGTTATCGAGGTTGCGGAAAGCGGCTCAGTTGCTGTAATCGAATCTGAGTCGGGATTATGGCTGATAGACAAAAACTGCAGACTTCTGGAGGAATGTGCCACAACTGACATGGAGTCTTACATAAAAGTTAAGGGCTTAGCTGCCGCAAAGCCACAAAAGGGCGACGTTTTCTCAGTTGCGGATGAGGACAAGCCGAAGGCGGAATTTTTGAAAGGAATCCTCTCATCCTTGGCTGACAGAAATATGATTTCCGACGTTAAATCTCTCGATGTAAGCAACGTTTTAAACGCGGAATTCGATTATTTGAACGGAAGGTTTGTTGTCAAACTCGGCGGCAACGAAAACCTTAATTATAAATTTGAATTGTTGCTTGGAACGATTGCAAAGCTTGGGGCTGGAGATACGGGAACAATCAACCTTTCGAAGGATAAAAAAGCACAATTTTCCCCCTTTTGACGAAATCACCTAGTAGTTGTCGCAAAATCCAGAAATCCTACAAATAATTTTTTAGTTCACATAATATATTTACAAAGAATGCTTGACCAAAAGCTAAATTCGTTATAAAATAGAGCGAATAATTGGATTATACCCTGAACTCAATTTACAGTTCAGATTTATCAAAATATGGGAGGCTACGAATATGTCGTTTCAGCTTGAAACCGGTCCCGAAAATGTTGTAACAATAAAAGTTGTTGGTGTTGGCGGAGCGGGAAATAACGTTGTCAACAGAATGGTCAAATCCGGAACAAAAGGCGTGGAGTTTATCGCCGTAAATACGGATAAGCAGGCTCTTTCCGTTTCCAGCGCAACACAGAAAATACAGATAGGCGAAAAACTGACTCACGGTCAGGGTGCCGGAAGTGACCCCGAAATCGGAAAGCGCAGTGCTGAGGAAAGTCGTAACAATATTGCCAAGAGCTTTGAGGATGCCGACATGGTGTTCATTACAGGCGGCATGGGCGGCGGTACGGGAACAGGTGCTGCTCCCATCGTTGCGGATATCGCGCGTGAATCCGGAATACTTACAGTCGGCGTTGTCACAAAGCCTTTCAGCTTTGAGGGCAAGCGCAGAATGGACCAGGCCAAGCAGGGCATTAACGAGCTGCTCGGCAAAGTGGATTCTTTACTTATAATCCCCAATGACCGACTCAAATTTGCTACTGATCAGCGTGTTACCTTTGCAAACGCTTTTGAAATAGCAGACGATGTTCTGCATCAGGCCGTAACAAGTATTTCTGACCTTATTAAAAACACCGGCTTCATCAACCTCGACTTCGCCGATGTCACAACAATCATGAAGGACGCCGGCTTTGCTCATATGGGCGTTGGTCATGCTGTTGGCAAGGGCAAGGCTGAAGATGCAGCTCGAATGGCTGTTGCAAGTCCTCTCATGGAAACATCAATCGATGGCGCAAGAGGCGTTCTTATCAACATCACCGGCTCAATGGATATGGGACTCGAAGATGTCGAAGCAGCGGCAAACCTTGTTCAGGCTGCTGCCCATCCCGAAGCAAACATCATTTTCGGTGCGACATTTGACGACACAATGGACGATGAAATCCGTGTAACCGTCATTGCAACCGGTTTTGACGACGGCCCTGTTCAGGGCGTAAAGGATGCCAAGAAGGAACGTGAGCCTTCAAATCCTCAGGGACTTTTCAGCACAGCTTCCGAGATGGCAGGCTCAAACAGACAGCAGCCGCAGGGTGAGGCTCCGAAAAAGGAAGAAGATCCCTTCGACAGTATCTTTAAAATCTTCAACTCCAAATAATTTGGTATTTATATATAGGATTTCTGCATAAGAATCTTATAATTAGTATGTCGTGGTAGCCCGCAGGGCACGCATTTGAAGCTTATTACATATACAACTCCCTCCGCCTATGGTGGCGGGGGGAGTTGTATACATTTCGAGGGAAATCGGTACTCATCGACTGAAATGAGGAGATGATTTTTGAAGATGCTTCGGAAAATGGAGAGAATAGTCGGGTATATTAAAGAACTTATCGAAATATACGTGACGAATCATGTTTCACGTTCGGCGGCAGAGCTTTCCTATTTTATTACCCTGTCCATATTTCCTTCGCTGATTTGCGTTCACGCGATGATTGTAAACTTTTTGCCAGGCATTTCTTTAACGCTGGATGGACTCGAAGGCTTAGTTCCATCTGAGACTCTTGATGTAATATCGGATTATCTTAGCTATGTAGCAGTTCACAATAGCAAGGCTCTTTTGACCGCGGGTATTTTGGGTATGGCGACGACCTCTGCAGCGGCTTTTCGCTCTATCCACAGCATTATGGGCGAAATTCAGGGAGTATCGCGATTTCGCGGAGTTTTTGCGCTGCTTTTCAGCTTCGTTTTTTCTCTGATGTTTATGGCGGCAGTCTATTTCGCTATTATCGTAATGGTAACGGGCGATTGGCTTATTGGTATCATTGGCAATATTATTCCGATAATCGCGGAGCTTGCGATTTGGAATATGCTGAAGTTCCCAGTGATGTTTCTCATATTTGTATTGATTATTTATGGAATCTACCGTATTACGGCACCCATAAATACTCGGGGAACCTTCTTTCCGGGCGCGGTATCTGCAGCAGCTATTCTGGTTCTCGTCAGCGTTTTGTTTTCGTGGTTCATTAGTATGTCCACAAAATATCCGCTGATATATGGCTCGCTGGCATCAATAATAATTTTCATGCTCTGGATATATATTTGCGGCCAGATTTTGATTATGGGCAACGCACTGAATGTCGTTTTGCGGCGACATAAGCCTCAAAATCCACCAGAAGTCGTGAACAAAAAAGGACACTGAAAGATAAGCAAAAAAAGGAAGCCGATTTTTATTGGCTTCCTTTTTTATCTTTCAGAGTTGCACGTAACAAATGGCATTTGGAATTGCAGAGCATAGATAAAAAGTGAAAATATGCAATGTGGGGACGTAGTTTAACAGAAAAGCCGGTTTTCTTTTTCAGCAAAACCGGCTTTATAATATGAGTTTATACTCCGGAATAGGCGGAGAACCCTCCGTCTACCGGAACGACGATGCCCGTGACAAAGCCGGAAGCTGCGTCATTCAGTAGCCATAGAAGGGTGCCCAAAAGCTCTTCCGCTTCGCCAAAGCGTCCCATGGGGGTCGCTGCTAATATTTTTTCTGTGCGCGGAGTTGGCTTGCTGTTTTCGTCAAACAGCAGAGCTTTGTTTTGGTTGGTCACAAAGAACCCGGGAGCAATCGCGTTGACACGAATTCCCGTTTTTGAAAAATACACGGCAAGCCACTGCGTAAAGTTGCTGATTGCGGCTTTTGCACCGGAATAGGCCGGTATTTTGGTCAGAGGGGTAAATGAATTCATGGAAGAAATATTCAAAATGACCGCAGACTTTTTGCCGACCATATCTTTTGCAAACACCTGACTGGGAATCAGAGTCCCAAGGAAATTCAGGTTGAATACAAACCCGACCCCTTCACTGTCTAAATCAAAAAATGTTTTAATATCTTTTTCTAAATCACCTGGCAGATAATATTCGTTGTCCGTTGTTGCGCGTGGATTATTTCCGCCAGCGCCGTTCAGAAGAATGTCGCAGGAACCCAAATCTCTTGTGATTTTTTCGCAGCAGTCCTCCACACTTTTTTTGTTCAGCACGTCGCATTGATATGCTTTTGCCGTGAAACCCATATCGGTAATTTCTTTTGCGGCTGAAAGAGCAGCTGCTTCATTTAGGTCAAGCAGAGCAACTTTTGCGCCGCACATGGCGATTGCCTGCGCAAACATAGAGCACAAGATGCCCCCTGCTCCGGTAATAACGGCCACTTTGTCCTTTAAATCAACATAAAACGGTAGCTTCATTTGTTACTGATCCTTTCAATCGCTTCCCAAAGTCCGAGCAAATAGGTGGCGCCCAGTGCGCGGTCATGTAAGCCATAGCCCGCTCTGCCTGTCTCGCCCCAAATCATCCTGCCGTGGTCGGGACGGATATAACCGTCAAACCCAGAATCATGGAGAACTTTTAGGATGCCATACATATCTAGACTTCCGCAAGCACTTGGGTGCGGTGCCTCCTCAAAGCTGCGCATGCCTGTCCACTTGACATTTCGTGCGTGTACAAAGTGAATTCGCTCCGCGTATTCCTTCGCAATTTTCTTCAAGTCGTTGTCTGGGTTAACACCTAAGGAGCCGAGGCAAAGGGTGATACCATTTGCAACAGAGGGATTGATTGACTTCATTCGAGCGAAGCTCTCTGAACCGGTAATAATCCGCGGGAGACCAAAAATGCCCCATGGTGGGTCATCTGGATGTATTGCCATCTTTACACCGGACTCTTCACAAACCGGCACGATGCGATTGATGAAATATGCAAAATTATCCCACAATTTTTCTTCGGTAATCTCTTTATAGTCATCCAGCAGTTGCCGCAGTCCCTCTTTTGTGTAGCTCTCGTCCCAGCCGGGAAGAGATAGCTCGCTGATAGCCGGGTCCATTGCAAGCACCGCTTCATTGTCAAAAGCAAGAGCATAGGAGCCGTCGGGTAGCTTACGGGACAAGTCGCTTCTCAGCCAGTCGAAAACAGGCATGAAATTATAGCAAATCACTCTAACGCCAGCCTTGCCCAGTCTCCGGATGTTTTCGCAGTAGTTATCAATCAGCCTGTCACGCGCTGGCAGTCCCATCTTTATCTCTTCAGGGACAGGGACGCTTTCGACTACCTCAAACTCAAGTCCGTTCTGCTCCGCATCTCTTTTGACCGACAAAATGCTTTCCTCCGGCCACACCTCACCGGCGGGAACGTCGTAAACAGCCGAGACGACTCCGCTCATTTGCGGAATTTGACGGATATTTGCCAAAGTGACTGGGTCATTTTTTCCGTACCAACGGAAAGTCATTTTCATCTCAACTACCCCCTTTTAAGTTATTCGGGAGGCGACAGAGAGCGTCTCCCGTTTCAGTGTTATAGCATTGCGGCAACGCAGCGTAATGCTATGCTTTTTTGTTTAAGCGCGAGCCGACAAAGTCGGCATCTGTGCTATAATATCCGCAACGCGGATATTATAGCACAGATTTGCCAGTTTAGCTTTCTTTGAGAATGCGGCCACGCACCATGACCATTTGGACGTTGACATTTCCGTCGAAAAGAAGAAGGTCTGCGTCCTTGCCCTCGCTAACAGAACCCTTGCGGTCGTCGATACGCAGCAGTCGCGCTGGCGTGAGCGTCATCATTTTAACCGCTTCGTGCATGGGGGCCTCGGTCATCTGGAGCATGGTGCGAACCAGACGGTCGGTTGTGGCGACACTGCCCGCAAACGCAGTGCGGTCGGGTAGCTTTGCAACTCCGTCCTCCACAATGGTTTCCATACCAGTTTCACGCTTGCCAAGGATATAATTGCCGTCAGGCATTCCGGCGGCTCGCATGGAATCGGTAACAAGGCATATGTGTTCTGGGCCTTTGATTTTGTAAATCAGCTGAAGTAGCTCGGCGGGAAGATGCTTTCCGTCGGCTATGACCTCCACAAACAAATCGTCCAGCAGATAGCCCGCTTCAATTGCACCCGCGACACGGTATGCGTTGATGCGGCGAACACCGGACATTGCAGAGTAAAAATGGGTGAGTGCGGAAATGCCACTTTCATAGGCACGGAACACCTGCTGGCAGGTAGCGTCCGAATGCGCCAGTGAGCTGATGACTCCGTGCTCTCGCAGCGTGCGCAGGAAAAGGTCAGCTCCGTCAAGCTCCACTGCGAACGACCAGCGGATGATGCGGTCGGTGCGGCGTAGTACTTCGTTGTATTCCTCGGGGTCTGGATTGCGCAGATACTTTGGGTCCTGTGCACCGCGCTGATCATATGCAAAGTAGGGGCCTTCCAGATGCAGGCCGAGGATGTTTGGCATATCTTCGCGGTTCAGCTCCACTTGATTGAATAGCTCAATGAACGATAGCAAAGATTCCTTAGTACTGGTAATGGAAGTTGGCACGATGGAGGTGGTTCCGTGCTCCAAGTGCTTGCGGCAAGCCTGATAGATTGCGTCAAGCGTTCCGTCCATGAAATCGGCGTCTCCTGCGCCGTGGGTGTGAATGTCAATAAAGCCGGGGGAAAGATAGCGCCCACCCGCGTCGATGATACGGTCTGCAGGGGCATCTATGCTACCATCAAAGCGTACTTGCGAAATGGTGTCGCCCTCCACCAGCAGCTCGCCAGGGAAAACGCCGGTGGGCGTAATAATCCGGGCGTTGCGAAATAGGATTGAAGCCATTGAGACACCTTCCTTTTAATACATTACAGGCAGCGGATTTTATCACGGAAGCCCTGCATAAAGCGGTTGTTCCAATCGTCTCCGCCGGGGGCGTTGCCGCTCATCCACACTGGCGGCTTGATGCCTTCGTTGTTCAAAATGTTTATTGTTTCGATTACCATGCTGTTGAGCACATAGGCGTTGGCAAAGGTACTTAATGCGCCAATCTTCTGCTCAAAGCCCGGAAGCTCAATGACCGCGTCGCCCAGTTTAACCTTGCAGTCCACCGAGTAATCGGCAACCTCGTGCAGGTTTTTCTTTGACGGATGACGTGCGATATGGTCCTTGGGGCAATTGTTGGCGTGTTCGTGGGAACTGACGCCGATTACGGTTGCACCGTTTTCCTGAGCCTGGAGAGCGGCGTCAATGGTGGCGGAATTGATGCCGTAAGCGTTGACGACAATCAGCAAATCATCCTCGCCGATACGGTAGTCATTAACGACAATGCGGCCAAAACCGGGCAAACGCTCGGTCTGCATGGATTTTAGCGCACCGCTTGAGAGCATGGTGTCCTGATTGAGTATCGCACTTACGTGCATTAGCCCGCCCGCACGGAAAAAGATTTCCATAGCGGCAAGGTTCGAATGTCCGCCCGGTCCGAAAATATAAATCAGACGGTCTTTTTTTATCTGCTCGGCCATCACATGCGCCGCTGCGAGGATGTGATCCTTTTCATGGTCATGTATGTCCTGAATGATACCAATTACTTCCTTTAAGTAAAGATCCATAAGATTGCCTTCTTGCATGAGAGTGCCTCCTTATTCTGATTGTGCAGCCGATGCAATGGCTGCATGGATTATCGTTTCAAGTTTTGGCGAATAGGTTCCCGGCAACGCAAAGTAAAGCGCGGAACCGATTGGCTCATAGCCACCCTGCACAACCTGCTCCGAAGTGCAAAGGTATCCTATCATACCGTTTGCATAAGCGACGCAAACGGCATGGGGGTCAACCGAACGTGCGTACGCTGCGTAGTACTGCGAAACCTCTGCGCTGAAGGTGAAAAAGTTTAGGCGGTCGCCGTATTCAATTTTGGAAAGCTCCAGCTGTTCACTGGAGTTGTTGTGCTTCTTTTGAACTGTCTGCGCCCATTCCTGTTCTACGCCCTGTGCGGTTCGTGCGCGAGCTTCAAGCTCTTGCGAGGACAATACTCCATCCAGCGGAAGTTCCAGTAGTTGCTTTCGAACGCTGAACTGTGGTATAATCGTCTGACCTTTCTGGTTGAGCAGGTTCAGACAGATGTTCGCAAAATCCTCGGCAAATACGAGCACTTTTTCGTAACCTGCGGGGACGAAGCGCTGACCCAGAACACTGTTGGGGCGCAAATCGGCAGTACAGCCTTGCAAGAAGATTGACACGCTTCCGGAAAATGCGTCGTCAAGTATGCGAAGCGCGACACCCGGATAATCGGGCTGCACGGCGTTTTCGTTGGAAATATTTGCATGACACGGATAATGAATCATGGTTCCCTTAAGACTGCCGTCTTCACGGCGGAGAGCTATGAGCGTAAGTGCCTGGTCGGCAGGAACCTCATAGTTGGGTTTCATTTGTATTGTGCCGTTTTCCAAAACACGGCGGAACACATTGAACGCGGCGCTGCCGTCGTGACGGAATGCCTGCACAGGCTCCATATCCTTTTGCGCGAGCGCAACCGCTTCTAGCACACGTTCTTGTAGGAACTGCGCATATGCGGGGGAGAAGGTTTCCAAGGATGGCGTGAACAAATCGCTGGTTGGCGGGCCGGAATGGTTATGCGACGCGACAAAGAAAATCTGTTCCTGCGCAATTCCGTGGTTAGCTGAGATTTTTTCGCGTGCCTGCGCGACAAAATCGGTGCCCCACCACAGAAGATCGCCATAAACGAACAGAAGCTGCTCCTGCCCGCAGCGATGAAGCTGAACACGTACGAAAATGTCCTCCTTCACCTGCTCAAACGAGGTTGTTCGCGTTGCGTATCCGCACAGGCGGACAGGCATCGGTGGCGTAATGGTCAGTTTAGCAGTTCCAAGCTGCATTATGAATCCCTCCCATTGTTTGATTGAAACGAACGGTGGTGTTTGCCACCCCGCGTTGTAGCACGGGGTGGCTGTGAATAATCACCGATACAGTTCGACGATCTTGATGAAATTTCGAAGAATATGGAACGGGTCCTTGACCGGAAGCGCCACCAATTTTTCCTCGGGAGTGCCGTCGCGCTTGCGAATTTGAATCCACTCTCCCAGCTCCTTGTTCGGAAAAGTGGAGAATACATACGCTTGGGCTTTTTCGTACCGCTCCAGTAAATCCTGCTCACCGGAAAGCGAATACAAGTAAAGAAATACGTACAAAACTTCGGAATGCGGCCACCAGAGCTTCATATCCCAGGTGTCCTGAATAAGGCGCTCAAAGTCGCTGCCGCCGGACTCGCCCTTGGGCTTTCCTCCGGTGCGGTCAACAAACCGTAGAAGACCACCGTGTTCGGGGTCCCAGCCGATGTCGAAGGCATTTCGCGCCAGCTCCAGAATGCGTGGGAGATACGTCTCTATATCGCCATAATCCTTAATGAATTCCGTGCAGAACCACATATCCTCCAGCGTGTGCCCAGGATTGACATGGCGGTCCAGCAGGCGGTTTTCAAAATTTTCGTTGGTGGAAACGTGCTCGCGAATGTAACCGTCGCAATACAGGTCATCGAGAATACTGCGAACCTTTTCCAGCCCATAGGCTATTTCTTTCTCACAGGGCAGGTCGAACCGTTCGCGCATCTTGATGTATTCGTACGTGGTATTAACCATAATCATCGGGATGGAATGCACACGGTATCCATCCGGAATCGGGTACGGCTCGGTCAGAAATTCTCCGCTTTCGATCCTTGCAACAATGCTTTGAAAAAGCGCTTCCACTGCCGTCAAGTTTTCTTTGAGCTTGGCGGCTTTTGTATATTGCGCCATTCCGATCAGAGCGAAACAATCTGCAAAGATGCTCGCGTCATAGCGTCCGGTCCGTTTGTCCTCAAGCTTATTCCCATCGCGGTCGAGCAGATAGCAGCAGATATTGTTACCATTGATGGAATGCTGGATCAGAAAACCGTAGGTGCTCTTCATCTGTCGCAGAAGGCTCTCTTCGTCCAGCTTGGGAAGAACTCCCTGCTGTTTTAGCTCGTACAGGCGCCCGAGTATCCAAAGATATCGACCCTGTGACCACGTGAATTTGTTGTCGCTGAGTTTTTGATCCCCATAATTGTTGATGCAGTTTAGAATGCCGCCCTTTTCCGTATCAAAAAAATTGTTCCAGTAGGGGACAAAGTCATCTTGTATCAGATCAACATATTTGGTGAAAAGCTGCGCCTGATTCATTTTGTGCTCTCCAATTTGATCATTAGTTCTTCAATCTGCGGATCAATCTCTATCTTCTTTATGTATTTATTATAGAGTCCGACCAAAACAAAGATGACGAACGAGGTGAACAACGGAGCAATTAGTGCTATATCGGTTGGCAATTTTACGCCCAGTTTTGTTATTACGAACACGCTAAGACCGCCGACCATGGATGCGATGGCTGCCTTGCTGTCGCAGTATTTAAAGCGCGGGAGCAGACCAAACAGCAGAGGAATAGCGGTTGGCCCAAGTAGAGCTGCAAACCAGGTGAGGATGATGCCGGTTACGCCGCCGAGCTGGTCGCGAAGCAGACCGATAATGACTGTGCCGACGGTGAACGCTATGGTCGTTATGCGAGCTAGTTTCAGAGATTCCTTGTCTCCCAGCTTACTAATTGATGGCTTAAACTTGGTCAGAATGTCGCGTGTGATAACGGCGGAAATGGTATTCATATCCGAGTTACACATAGACATGGTCTGTGCGAACATTGCCGCAAGCACAAGGCCAACGAGACCTGCCGGTAGGAATGTGCCCGCAAGTGTGGCGTATAAATTGGATTCTGCCTGGGCCTGTGTCCAGCCGGGGAAGAGGATGGGGCCGCACCACATCGGGAAGAACAGAATCAAGGGCCAGATAAGGTAAAGCGCGGAGGACAGGAAAGCCGCTTTTTTTGCCTGATGGTCATTCTCGGTTGAAATAAAGCGTGCCGCAAGGTTCCATGTGCCGCCGTTGTAGCTAAAGTATACGACGAAGAAATAGAGCAGTGTCCATGACAGGGAGCCTTGTCCGCGTCCTGCGTTAAATACAGTGACACTGCTTTCCGGCAGAGCGGAGAATACGGTGGTCAGGTTAAGGCCGAGGTCACCAAGGTGGTTAAGCACGGCGAAGAACAGCAGTAGTCCAGCCAGCAGATTGACGCCAAACTGCACAAAGTCTGTCATCAGGTCTGCAATCAGACCGCCGATGGATACATAGATCATGGACGCAATGCTGCCGACGATAATGCCCATCCAAATGGGGAGACCGGTAAAACCGTGCAGCAAAATGCCGAGGGACGCCCATTTTGCGCCAACGTCCAGCAATTTTACAACTATGCCAGAGATTGCAACGATTAGCTGCGCCGCGGTGTTGTAGCGCATTTTCAGGTATTCTGTTGGTGACTGGATTCCCAGTGCACGGCGCAAGCGGGGCCATCTGGGTGCAAGTGTGACTGCGCCGAGCCCTGTTGCCAGCGCGATGTTGATTGCCCACCAAAAATAGATCGATGTACCCTGTGCATAAGCGATACCCGCATATCCCACGAACACGACGCCGGAATATCCGGACACGTGATGGGAAATGCCAGACAGCCACCATGGGACTTTTCCGCCTCCCACGTAAAAGTCTTCAGAGCTTTTGACTGAACGCTTGGACCAAATGCCAATACCGATGATTACTAGGAAGAACAGCGACAAAGTGACATAATCCAAAAGTTCCATTTGCCCTACATTCATTCAATATAATCCCCTTTCATCTTTAGTTCTGTGTTGTTCAAGCTGTTTGAGACGAGTGTCTATGTAATGCTGGTTCAGTGCGCCGGACTTTGCCTTTTCTTGCCCCCTTTCCATTTCGCCCACACTGATAATATATTGTTTAACATCCTCCACAGCAAAGACGGACGTTAAAAACAAATCTAAATTCCTATCGATTGTTGAAATACGCTTGTTCCATAAAATTAGGTGTAGACCCAACAAAATTGTACAAATAAACGGCATTGCAATCCTCACCCAGAATGCTCCCAAATACTTCGTGAGCGGAATTTCAAACGCAAAAACGCTTAAAACGAGAATCGCGAAAACAAGCAACGGAAGTGTCAGCCTCAAAATCGTATTTGCCTGATAATTTCTGCGGTAGCGTTCTACTTCGCGCATAACGGCTATCTGCATAAACTTTTCACCTTTTTCTTCCAGTAGCTGGGGGTTGATGACAACCTTGGGTCGGATGTCTTTGAAGGAAAACGGCGAAAGGAGTTCAACAATGCGCAAAACAAAATCATATCGGCACATGACCGCGCTGGAATAGATATCGACGCCCAGTTCCACGGGAAGGTTAAGCTCCAGCGGAATAAGCTCGCCATACTGCGCAAGGGGATGAGGGATAAACCGAATCTTGCCGATCAGCAAATAGAGCAGCAGGGCTGTGACAACAAAGATGGCAATGCTGCCCCAGATCGAGGGCCAGACCGCCTTGATGCCCAAAGCAGCGATAATGGCCAGAGGAAGGCCGATTCCTGTTAAATACCATTGGTTAGAGCTTTTCCACTTCATTTTGTTCCCTCTCTTTCCGGATATGTTCTGGCGTGAGGTGTGTTTTTAGGCTTAGAGTTTGGCGGCGCAGTCTTTGTCGATATACATACGGCAGCCCTTTTTAGTTCTTAGAATGCTGGCGGGGCAGACTTCGCTAATCTCACCAGTGAGTGCGGCAGCGGTCGCGTTGGCTTTCCTCTTGCCCGGTACGATGCAGAAAAGGTAAGGTGCGCTGATTAGCATTGGAACGGTCAGTGTCAGCGCCTCTTTGGGTACCAAATCAATGGAAGGAAAACACTCGTCATGAACCTGCTGCATACGGCAGGCGGTATCCAGCTGAACAACCTTGACATTTTGTGTGTCGAGAAAATTTGCGACGGCAGGGTCGTTAAACGCTATGTGACCGTTTTCACCGATGCCGAGGAATACCACATCGGGAGGATCCTTTTCCAAAAGCTCACTGTAACGAGCGCATTCCTGATGGGAATCTGCCGCACCGTTAATCAGGTGAATGGAGCCGAAAGGAACGCGGTCGAAAATCGACTTACTGAGAAAACCGTTGAACGACTGTGGGCTGCCAAGGGAAAGACCGACATATTCGTCCATATGAAACGCATTGATCCGCTCCCATGGAAGCTTCTGCTGTACGAGCGCATCGAGAAACTCATTCTGAGAAGGGGCGGCGGCGAAAATGCAGTTGACGGTATCCTTGTGCTCCAGAATGTTGAGAATGGTATCCGCCGCGTCCTGCGCCGCAATCCGTCCCATTTCCTCTCTGTTTTCAAAAACCTGAAGCTCTACTTCACCATACTTGGTATGCATGACCTAATCTCCTTTTGTCGCATTCTTATTTTTTTTGACCGATTGGCGAATAACCAGTTCGGGCTGAATCGTTATTTGTATTGAATCTAATTTCGGATTTGCTATATTTGCGAACAGCATATCCGCCGCCGCACGGCCGGTTTCGAGTGCTGGCTGATGAATAGTGGTCAGCGGGGTGCTAATCATGGCTGACATTGGAATGTTATCGAACCCGATGACCGAAAGATCGCGCGGTACCTTGATACCGTGCTGTGAAAGCGAATCTATTATTCCAATGGCGGTAATGTCGTTAATCGCCATCACTGCGTCAGGCAGGCAGGAGCACTCCAGCAGCATCTGCGCCAGAGCCTTGCCGTTGTTGAAATCGACATCACCTTCCATGTCCTGCTGTGCAGGGCGAATGAGCACCATTTCCTTTTCAATCTCGATGCCGGCATCTGCAAGCGCGCGGCAATAGCCGTCGAATATCTGCTTACGGCTGCTGCGGTTGAGAGGATGGCTTACAAACGCAATTTTGCGGTGTCCACATCGAATCAGGTGCTGGGCCGCCATGTACCCGCCCTTAAAAAAATCAAACGAAACGCTGTTTCCGGTAAAACCCTCATGGCTTTGGTCGAATAAAATCAAAGGCGGTGCGCCGGGGCTGGTGAGCCTTTTCAAGGAATCGTCGCTATTGTTGATGGAAGACAGCAAAATTCCTGCCACCTGTTGACGCAACAGAATATCAATCTGCCTGTCCTCCAATTGTGGACTGTCGTAGGAACTGCACACAATTGGTGCAAACCCGTGAATCACGCACTGTTTTGCAACCGCTGAAACCAGCTGCGCGTAGAACGGGTTGATTAGGTCGGGAACAATGATGCCTATTTCGCGGCTGGATACCCCTTTGAGCATTTGACTAAAAATATTCGGTTGATAATTGAGCTGGCTGGCGGCGTTGCGTACTCGTTCGCGCAGCTCTTCAGTAACAGGATAGTCCGCATCATTAAGCACTCTTGAAACGGTGGCAGGCGAAGCCTGTGCCAGCCGCGCGATATCTAATATGGTTGGACGATGTGCTTTTGGATCAGATGTTTTTTTCATCAGAGAACTCCTTTCGGGAAAGGCTGAGAAATATAGAAAACGTTTTCTATTAAAGCAAAAATAAAACTAAGCATCAAAGCTTATTCAAACATATTTATAATTATTTGAAAGAAAACGTTTTCTATTCATACAAAAAAATAAAAGGTATTTTCTAATTTTCGTCATAATATCACAGAATAATTTATTTTTCAATTTGAAATATAGATATAATTTAAAGTGCCATTTTATGCATATGTACAAATTGCAGACTTTTTCGGCACGCTCTCAACGATTTTTATAGAAACTTAAGAAACGGATATGGTTATATCGTCAAGGGTGTCGACAGCACGAGGAAGCCAATTTTTTATCGGCTTCCTTTTTTAGCTTTCTTAGCTGCACGTAACAAACGGTATTTGGACTTGCAGAGCTTACATAAAATGTACAAATAAGCGATGGGGGGACGGAAAAATGCTGGCAAGCGCTTTTATGATGTTGGTGAGCAGTGCGTTTTTGATGCTGCGGTTGGGTAAAAACACAGGTTCCTTTCCCAAACCTCTCAGTGCCCGTGATGAGCAAAAATATCTTGAGCTTTGGGCCAAAGGCGACCTTGAGGCACGAAATAAACTAATTGAGCATAATCTTCGATTGGTGGCGCACATAGTGAAAAAATATTACACGCAATGCGCGGAGCTTGACGACTTGATTTCGATAGGCACAATAGGGCTTATAAAAGGAATATCGTCATACAAATCGGAAAAAGGCGTACGGCTTGCAACCTACGCAAGCCGATGTATCGAAAATGAAGTTTTAATGTATTTCCGTTCGGCGAGAAAGTCCGCAACTGACATTTCACTTTCGGAATCCATCGAAACCGACGGCACGGGAAGCTCACTTTGTCTAATGGACGTTGTGTGTTTTGAGGAGGATATGCTTGAGGAAATCAGCAGAAATGAGCTGTCGCGTACCATCGGCAAGCTGGTTACTGAAGCACTTGACGCGCGCGAGAGCGAAATTATCCGCCTTCGCTATGGGCTGGATGGTGGATTGCCAAAGACTCAGCATGATGTTGCTGAGATTTGTGGAATTAGTCGTTCATATGTATCGCGCCGCGCTTAATGTAAGTGATTTTGTGCCCAAATAAATGCGCCACAAATCGGCGCGAAGCATTGATATGTAAGGCTTTAGCTTGCTTGTTCCAGATGTCGGAACCGAAATCGGATGATGAGATCCTTGCTCTCGGTCAGTTCCACACGCTCAATGAGGCTGACCAGAAATTCCCTGCTGGTATATGCCGAATCTAGGAAGCTCTGCACCAACGCTTTGGCCCTATCTTCCTGCTTTGCAGGTGAGTAGTCCGGCTGCTTCAAGGTTGACAGCTTCTGCTCCAGCGCCGCGCGGTCCGCTTTGATACGAAGATAGATACGTTCAAAGTCGGTATCATCCAGAACGCCTGCTAGCTTATCCATGTACATCTTCTCAAGATGGGCTGTCATACTCTCTATTTTGGCTTTGAGCGTGGTGATCTCGCTTTCTAGCCCCGCTGCCTGCCGCGCTTCCTCCACAGACTTTTTTGCAACCGGCAGCAACTGGTCGGTAGTCAGATATTGCTCACAAACTTCATGCACTTTGGCGGCAACCGCATCCATAACCGTTTTCTCCTTTATAGAGTGGCAGGTGCATACGCCAGCCGTTGTAAAACGCTGATAGGTGCGGCAAACGAAGTACAGGCAGTCCTCTCCTTTGGAGTTCTTGCGATTTATCACCGCCATGGGATATCCGCACTCGTGGCAGAAAACGAGCCCCTTCAGCGGGAAATCGTAGGTACGGGAACGGGTGTGCTTTCTGCTGTCCACCAGCATTCGAACCTTTTGAAAAGTATCTCGGTCAATAAGCGCTTCATGGGTACCTTCTACTATCACCCAGTTTTCCCGTGCTTGCCTGATGGTTTTTTGTGATTTGTAATTTATCTTAACGCTTTTCCCCTGCACCATGTTTCCGATATAGGTCTCGTTTTGGAACATATCAGATATCCTTTCGCTGCTCCACATTCCAGCGTAAGGCCCAACACGCCCCTGATTCAACCCAGCGTAGGTAGCTGGCGTTGGAATTTTCTCTGCGTTAAGCTTAGCTGCAATTTTATGGCAGGACATGCCTTCAAGCGCCATTCCGAAGATACGCCGAACCATCGGGGCAACTTCTTCATCGATGACGATTTTGTTCTTCTCATCCGGATCCATTTTATATCCATAGATCGCTTTACCGCCAATGAACAATCCCTTGCGCTGTTTGTCATGCTTGACGCTTTTTATCTTCTTTGAGATATCCTTGGCGTACATATCGTTCATTATCGCGCGGAATGGGGTGATGTCGTTAGCCGTACTGTCCACGCCTGTGTCGATACCATCTAGCAACGATATATATCGCACACGTTTTTCGGGGAAATACCGTTCCATATAATGACCGGTCAGTATGTAATCGCGTCCCAGACGAGAGAGGTCTTTTGTAATGACCATATTGACCTTTTTCGCTTCAATGTCATCGATTAGCCGTTTGAAATTAGGCCTGTCAAAGTTTGTTCCTGACCAGCCGTCGTCAATATAGGTGTCGTACACAGAGAGGCGGTGCTCGGTCGCGAACTGACTCAGCAGAGACTTTTGGTTATTAACGCTCTCTGACAGCCCCTCGTTTTCATCCTCCTTTGATAGCCTGATATATAGGCCCACATTATAATCCATAGGGTTGCTTACTTCTAAATACATTTCAAACCTCCGAAAATAAGCGACCATTCATCATGGATATCATACATGAGCTGGTCCTGATAATGCAAATTTATGGCCGTACCGCGTGAGCTCCCGCTGAAGGAAAAACTCAAAGGAACGAAATGTTATTTGTTCGGCGGTCACGCCTTCGTCTATATAGCAGCATGTCACGGTTATTTCTGGCTTATTCATAAAGTGACCCTCCTTTATGTTGCGATATTAAAAGATATGCTGAGCAGCACGGATATTGCTTGTACATAAAAATTAATCTCCTTGTCTCGACCATGCTGATGGTTAAAAGCCGGAGTCAATGTGTTTCTTGTTTTGAAATCGATTTTTAGCCTTTAGGATGATATATTTATCCTCTTACAAAGGGAGTCAATCATAAGACTCGTATTGTGCCAAAAGCTCTTCCGTAGCATAGTCAGCACTTAAATGGCCAGTATGGAACGCTATCGGTGAAAGATTAAACGACTACAGTAGCATGGAAAATGAATGACCATTTATTTACTATTCAAGGCCTAATTGGGATTGATGAAGCAACGAAAATGGCTGAAGGTGAAAATTTATCACTAAATAATTAAAATATATTTGTTGTATGGTGTTGCAAAAAACCTCCTAAACTGTCTTATGTTGTTACAAGGCAATTAGGAGGTATATATTATGAAAAAAGCAATCAGCCTTGTCTCGATTCCCGTCCCAACTGTGACTGGCATTGTAATCTGCCTGATTGTGGCAAATATCGCACCCCTATTGGGTCCTGTGTAAACGTTACTTTCGCTGAAGTTAAAAATCCTTTGAAGGAGGCCGCGGCAAAGCCGTGGCCTTTAGTTTTCAGGTGTGACATTAATAGCTCTAAGAAGCGACTGCAATCAATTCCATCAGCCAAAGCCTTCAGCGAACCAGTTGTAATAGGAAAAGCTGCTGGCGTCTTTTAATCGGGGAAGAGGTGGAGTCAAGATTTCGTCTTGTCGTCGCCAGGTTGATGCCTGTTGCCGCTCTGCTTTTTTGTGTTATTGCTCTCGCCGTCCAGAGCACTTCCCGCCATTGTGGGGCCGTTACCGGACTTTTTCTTGCGAACATTCTTCGGGTCAAGTTGGCTGTCTTTTGCCATAATAAATCACCTCGTGGGTAGTATGGGCCTGTATTTGTTGTTTTATGCTGGTACTCGCTTAAATGTAATAAAGCGCTACTAAAGGAGTTTCAATCTCGTAGCTCAAACCAAAAATATATATGTAAAAAACATAATCTTTTTATTATTGGGGAAGATTTTATATAAATCTTCAAATTGTTATAATGGAAAGGACTTTTATGGCTGAAACAATATTAGAAAAAACAGAAGGTCGAGTAAGCTACCACGATTCCGTAGAAGAGATGTTGATTAGAATACGCGAAGATGGAATGACGAATGTGTTTGACCGTTTCTCCCAGCAAGAGAAAATGCGATGTAAATTCTGCTCAGAAGGACTAAGCTGTCAGCTATGTTCGCACGGACCTTGTAGATGGATGGTAGATAAAGGTGTCGATAAAGGGGTTTGTGGAATTGGACCGGATGCAAACGCGATGAGAAAACTTCTAATTCAGAATACCCTTGGTGCCGGAACATATAGCCATCATGCTTATGAAGCTTATAGAACATTAAAATCAATAGGAGAAGGAACTTCACCTTTTAAAATCAAAGATGAAAATAAGCTTAGATGGATGTGTGAAAAGCTTGGAATTGATACTAATCAGGATGTAAATCAGATGGCAGTTCAGCTTTCAGAGCTTCTAGAAGCACAGCAGAATATTGGTGCAGATGAAAAAAATGTCATGATTGAGGCATTTGCTCCAAAAAAGAGAATCGAAGTTTGGAGAAAACTTAACCTCTATCCATCAGGAACAGTCCATGAAGAACAAACTTGTGTGGCGAGTTGCCTGACAAATGTGGATGGAGACTATACGTCCCTTGCGATAAAGGCTTTAAGATTAGGACTTGCAACCATATATAATTCTCAAATCGGGCTTGAAATGGTACAAGATATTATTTTCGGTACTCCAATGCCGCACGAAGTAAATACTGATTTGGGAATATTCGACCCTGAATATATAAATATCGTATTTAACGGCCATCAGCCTTGGATAGGTGCATTAACAATTGAAAAACTGCATGACCCAAAATATCAGGATAAAGGTAAAGCGGCAGGGGCGAAAGGTATAAGAGTTGTTGGCTCAATTGAAACAGGCCAGGAGCTTTTACAAAGGTACCCTGTGGACGATGTGTTCGTTGGTCTCATGGGTAACTGGCTTGCTATAGAGCCCATGCTTGCGACAGGAACAGTTGACGTTCTAGCAATGGAAGAAAACTGTTCCCCGCCAGCAATCGATTCCTATGCTGAAAAGTACCAAGTAGCCTTAGTATCAATTAGTACTATAATTGGTGTTCCAAGGACTCAGGAAAAGATGGCTTATGACCCAAAAAAAGCTTTCGAAATGTCAGAACGACTAATCGATTTGGCTATCGAGAATTTCGGAAAGCGTCATAATAAAGTGATACCACATGTACCAAAGAAAGTACAAAAGGCAATTGCAGGATTCTCAACCGAAGCCGTATTAGGGGCTTTGGGAAATAAACTTGATCCTCTGGTAAGTGTTATAGCAGAGGGAAAGATTAAAGGCATAGTGGCACTGGCAAACTGTGCAACATTGAAAAATGGCCCTCATGATTGGAACACAGTGAATCTGACAAAGGAGCTTATAAAGCGTGACATTCTAGTTGTTGCTGCCGGTTGTGGAAATCATGGACTAGAGATCGCCGGACTTTGTAGCATTGAAGCATCTGATATGGCAGGAGAAGGACTTAAAGCAGTTTGCGGAATTCTAAAGATTCCTCCGGTACTAAGCTTTGGAACCTGCACGGATACGGGAAGAATATCAATGCTCGTTACTGCTCTGGCAGATCATATGGATGTTGATATACCCCAGCTTCCAATCGCTGTCACTGCACCGGAATGGATGGAGCAGAAAGCAACCATAGACGGAGTGTTTGCAGTAGCATTCGGCGCATATACCCACCTTTCACCAACACCGTTCGTAAAAGGTGCTCCAAATCTTGTAAAACTCTTAACTAAAGATGTGGAAAGCTTGACCGGCGGCAAAATTGCACTCGGGGACGACCCAATTGCAGTAGCTAATAATATTGAAGCTCATATAATAAGTAAAAGAAAAGGTCTGGGCTTAAAATAAAGAGGAATTCGAAATATCAAAAACTGTTGTGACAAGAGTGGCACGAATAGCGCCTACAATTAGCAACATCATTGGAGTTGGATTTGCTTTATACCAATTGGCCTTGTACGATTTTAGAAGTCTGCGGGATGACATTCTCTCTGACGCACAAGTTCGTCGCCAAGATTGTCGGTTGTAGTAAATTTTCCGATGAAGCTTTTTGATTTACGATTTCGATTTCTGTGAATTTTTCTTCCTTCACGGAATAATTTTCGCCTAATAAAGCAAATTAATTAACTCCGACAGACTGAAAAAAGCCCCAAATGCAAGTGTAAATAATACAAAAAACAGCCCAAACGTTCAATTTTGGGCTGTTTTTTCAAGAATTCACTTTTTTTCACATATATAAGGAAGTCAATCGAGTATTGCTACGGGGAAGAGAATCGAGATTACCGATCTTCTTGTGCGGGAGTTACGCTTCGGAGGCGGTGGGAGAGATGATTAGTCCCGTGAAACCTCCTAATTAAAGCTCAAGATGCGTTCGAACGCCTTCCGCGTATACCGGATGATTAAATAATTCGTGTTTGAATTGAACTGCCCGTCGTCATTTTCCATTATGAACGGTGTCTACTTTGCAAGCATTTACGAGTCGTTTTTCGTAAGTGCCGCAAGCGTCAAATTTTTCTTCGAGTAAAGCTTCTTGGCCGATTTCACACCGCAGCCCACTAATATGCGAGTTTCTTTTTGAATGTAATAAATTACGAAACAACAAAAATACGTTTGAAATTTGAAATAAATGTGTTTTTGGCTGTTGCGGATATTATGCTGGCTCTTTGGAAAAATATTAAGGCACTTTGAAAGTAAATGAATATATGTGAAATTCATAAGATTTGTTGTTTCGTTTATGTTTGAGGGAAGCCTGATAGGCATTTTGCTACCCATTTTCATGGAATTTATTTTATTGGACAGTTAATATAGGATATTACATTTATTCGTTTTGAGGAGTAACCAAGGAGAAAAAATGAAAAAAGTAGTTATTGTGGGTGCGGGCTATGCCGGTATCCTGACAGCAAAAAAACTTGCGAAAAAGCTTAAGAAGCAGGGCAATGTGGATATTACCATCATCGATAAAAATCCATTCCACACAATGCTTACCGAACTTCATGAAGTTGCAGCGAGCAGAGTTGATGAAGACAGTATCAAAATCGGCCTTAAGAAAGTGTTTGCCGGAAGAAAAGTAAATGTAAAGCTAGATACTGTAACTGCAGTTGATTTTGAAGCAAAGATTGTAAAAGGTGAAGAAGCTTTTTATGAATATGATTATCTTGTAATTTCATCGGGATCCAGACCTAACAATTTCGGAGTACCCGGCGTTGAGGAACACGCATTCAAACTATGGTCTTATGAGGACGCCGTAGTTCTAAGGGATCATATCATTGAAATGTTCCGCAAGGCATCAGTTGAAAAGGATTTGCAAGAGCGCAGGAGACTGCTTACTTTCTATGTTATCGGATCGGGATTTACCGGTGTGGAAATGGTGGGAGAGCTTGCTGAGTATGTGCCTTTTCTATGCGAAAAATTCGAAATTCATCCGGAAGATATAACCATGGTTAATGTGGATAGTCTGAGCAGACCCATTCCGAACCTTCCTGAAAAATTATCGGACAAGGTTGCCAGAAGACTAAACAAAATGGGCGTTCAACTTTTGATGAATTCCGGCGTGACTCGAGTTTCGGAGAAATCCATTGAACTGAAAAGCGAGGACGAAAGTATCATCAAAACCGTAGGGACAGTAATTTGGGTGGCGGGAATTCAGAGCAGTGTCATTGCTGCCGCCGCCGCAGAAACTCTAGAAAAACAGAGAGGCGGACGTATACCTGTAGATAAGTATCTACGTTCTACTAAAGATGAATACGTTTATGTAATCGGCGACAATATGTACTATGTGCCTGAGGGAGATCAAGTATCAGTTCCTCAGATGGTGGAAAACTGTGAGCAGAGCGCCGATATTGCTGCCCATAACATTATCTGCGCTATAACCGGACAAGGTGAAATGGAAGCATATGTACCAAAATTTCACGGTGTAATGGTTTCTATCGGAGGCCGATACGGAGTAGCTTATGTGGGGCTTCCGGGGCATTTCTTCAGCCTTGCTTCCTGGTTTGCAATGCTTTCTAAACACTTTATCAATATTATTTATTTCATACAGGTACTTGGTTGGAACAAGGTGTTCAGCTATATGAAGCATGAATTCTTCACTATCCGTAACTGTAGAAGCTTTGTCGGCGGACATTTTTCAAACAGGACACCTAGTTTCCTTCTTGTTCCCTTGCGAATTTGGCTTGGTGCTGTTTGGGTGTTTGAAGGAATTATGAAAATAGTGGAAGGTTGGCATAAATATCCAAAACTTGTGGACTTCTTTGGCGGTGCCAGAGCGTGGTACGAAAGTATACTGAATCCTAATAATGCCGAGGCGGTATCGGATGCTGTCAGCGCAGCAACAAGTGCGACAGAAGGCGCAGCACATGTGGCTGTCGGCAAAGTTGTTTTTAATGTTAATGTTTTAGGTCTTTTCAAAATGATTTTTGTTTCGTGTAAAGATATGGCTACTTCGACCATAGACGACTACGCATTTAAAATTGATGTACCTCTTATGAACTGGTTTGTGGATAAATTCATTCTCCCCTATGACGGGGTGCAGCTTGCAATGCAAATATTCATCGTAGTAGCGGAAATTCTAATTGGACTTGCGCTGATGGGAGGACTCTTTACTTCCCCGGCAGCAGCATTTTCACTGGTTTTGCAGTTCATGTTCGTTTGTACTACAGGACTTTATCTTGGAACCTTCTGGATGATTTTTGCGGGCATTGCCATGCTTATCGGTGCAGGAAGAACTCTTGGACTTGATTACTATGCCATGCCTGCTTTAAAGAGAGGCTGGAGAAAGCTGCCACTGATCAGGAAATCATATTTGTATCACGATTAGAAATATATAGGTGAACCGATGGAAAAATTAGCATATGAGGAAGCCTATCAACTTGTAGAAAAAGAGATTAAGAAGGTACTGACCAGCTCACCTCGTATTATCAATGATTATCTGACGCATTTATCTACGGCACAAGGAAAAATGATTAGGGCGGTTTCCGTATTGGTCTGTGCCGAAGACGAGGAGGGAAAAATTAATCCCAGTGCAGTACAGGCTGCGGCGGCTATTGAAATTATCCATCTTGCATCTCTGGTTCATGACGATGTTATTGACAATTCGGATTTGAGAAGGGGACAGGAAACCCTTCAGAAAAAATATGGGAAACGTACGGCAGTTATCTGCGGGGATTATCTTTTAAGCTTAGCACTTAAAACAATATCATCAATTACTGATGGCAAGGATTATCTGGATATACCAACTACTGATTATATCAGCAAGCTGTGTCTGGGGGAGCTTCGCCAGCATATTAACAATAACAACCTGGACCTGACATTAGTTGAGTATATTAGAATCATATCGGGTAAGACAGCTGCGCTATTTGAAGCTTCATTCTTTGCGGGAGCTGTTCTAGGCGGTACCTCTCAGGCAGATATTAATAAATATAAAAAGATTGGAAACTATGCCGGTCTAATTTTTCAGCTGCAGGATGACTGCCTGGATTTTGACAATACAGTTGAAACAGCAAAGAAACCTGTTCAGTCGGATTTCGAGCAGGGAGTTATAACTCTTCCTTTGATTCATGCCCTTAACGGACTACCTTTTTTCAAGAAGAAAGCCATGAATAGAAATATTACAAGGGAAGAGATTAATCGGGCAGTGGAAGAAGCCGAAGGTCTGGATTATACCAAACAGATAATTATAAGATTTTACAGAAAAGCAGAACGGAATATAAACAGGTTGGATGTGACGGAAGAAAAGCGTAAGAGACTAACGGAGATTTTGAAAAAAGCTACCGGAACACAAGCAAAAATTTAGAGGGGTGGGAATAAATCAGATTGCTTGAAAAGTTTTTTGATTATATTGAGATTAAAACAAAAATCACAAGCGCCTTTACTTTTTTGCTGACGATAGGGTTCCTTTTATACCAGAGTCAGGAAATACTATGGGGAAAGACAATGCTGTTTTTTGGTGGAATGTTTTTCTTTGACCTGACAACCACTGCAATCAACAACTATATTGACTCAAAGAATAACGGACAAGTTCTTGCTTTCGGAAGAAAGTTGTGCCTGCTGATTATCTATTTATTATTTGTAGTCAGTGCAGGTCTTGGAATTTGTCTAGCCTATATTACTGACCTGGTTGTTCTGGTTGCCGGTGGAATCTGCTTTTTTTGCGGAGTGTTTTACACTTCTGGGCCGCTACCCATTTCCAGAATGCCTCTCGGAGAGGTGGTGGCAGGATTTTTCTACGGAATAATGATTCCTTTTATACTGATGTATATTAATTCACCTGAGGGAACTTATCTAAGCTACAGTATGAGTGTAGAAACGGTATCCATATCCGTGCAGGTTGTTCCGATACTTACCCTGCTTCTTTTTTCGGTTACACCTTTCGCTGTAACCGCCAACATTATGCTGGCAAACAACATCTGCGATCTGGAAAAAGATATTCAAGTCAAGCGGCATACGCTGCCGTATTATATCGGAAAGACAGCTTTGCCGTTGTTTGCGGGGATTTATTATCTTGCCTATTTTTCGATGATCCTCATGGTTGTGTTCGGGATACTGCCGCCTGTGGTTTTGGTTGCACTGTTTACCATCATACCAGTGCAGAAGAATATTAGTGTATTTCTAAAAAAGCAGGATAAAGCAACAACCTTTAACGTTAGTATTATGAATTTTATTTTAATTATGGGAGCAAATACCTTAGCCATTTTTCTAGCAGTTTTAATAACGAGAAATTAATGGGAGAAAAAACGGTTATGATATAGTTATTCATCAGGAAAACCGGATAAAAATAAAAATCGCCGCTTAGATGGTACAAAATGGAGGGATGGTATGAAAAAAGTAATACCTTTGTTGCTCAGCATGGTCCTAGCTCTAGGAGTGCTTTCCGCTTGCGGAAAAGAAAAAGAAGAACCTGCAGCGTCTGCTACACCCGAAGCTACTCAATCTGCGCAACCAAGTGCAGCGACTGCAAAAACTGGATTTGCAGTTATCTCATCTATTGAAAAGACAAAAGCACCGGCAGGAGCAGACGCCGGCCTTGCTGAGGCAGATTCTTTAGTAGTTGCCGTACTGGTAGGTGAGGACGGAAAAATATTGGCATGCGATATCGATGCTGCCCAGACCAAAATTAACTTCTCGACAGAAGGTAAGATATTAACTGATAAAGCGACTGTCTTTAAGTCAAAACAGGACCTCGGAACAGAGTATGGAATGAGTAAAGCTTCTGGAATCGGTAAAGAGTGGAATGAACAAGCAGATGCCTTTGCTGCATATGTAGTAGGCAAAACCGTAGAAGAAGTTACGGGAATCGCCGTCAATGAAGAGGGCGCACCTTCAGATGCTGATTTAGCAGCATCTGTTACTATCAAAGTAGGTGATTTCATATCTGCGGTTGAAAAGGCAGTTGCAAATGCAAAGGATTTGGGAGCAAAAAACACAGATAATCTTGGTCTGGCTGTTACTACAGAGATTTCTAAATCCACGGATGCAACCGCTGAAGTAGCAGGTCTTGCACAGGCTTACTCAACCTATGCTGTTGCAACCACAGACACTGACGGAAAAATCACAAGCTGCTATCTTGATGGCTCACAGAGTAACGTTAACTTTGATGCAAAGGGAGTTATCACTTCTGATCTAACAACGGCACCTAAAACAAAGCAGGAGCTTGGTGATAAGTATGGCATGAAAAAAGCTTCAAAAATCGGTAAGGAATGGAATGAACAAGCTGATGCCTTTGCTGCGTATGTAAAGGGAAAAACCGCCTCAGAAGTCAGCGGAATCGCTGTTAATTCTGAAGGTTATGCAGATGATGCTGATTTAATCAGTTCAGTAACTGTTCATGTTGGACCATTAATGGCAATTGTTCAAAAAGCTGCAACAAATGCTAATTAACAATAACTAATAAATGATTTATGGGGGATGCATTATTTTTCAAAATAATAGTGCATCCCTTTATCTGTTTTGCGTGGTGTAATTCATACGTAGTGGCTATAGTATAAAGTCCGCAAACGATCAATTGCGTAATTTAATTGTACATATTTTCAGAGGTGATAATTTGAACAGAAAAATAACCGCATCAATTTTAATAATGGCAATAGCCCTATCAATGACTTCCTGCTCGGCTAACAGTCAAAAGCGCTATAAAGCCAGTTTTTTAGAGCTGTTTGACACTGTTACTGAAATCGTAGGGTATGCGGAGGGTGAAGAGAAATTTACTGAATATAGTCAGATGATATATGACAATTTGGATGACTATAATAAGCTTTATGACATTTACCATGATTATGAAGGGATTAACAATTTAAAAACAATCAATGATAATGCGGGCGTTAAGACAGTAAAAGTGGACAGGAAAATCATTGATCTTCTTATATTTTCTAAGAAAGCGTATGAGTTGACAGACGGAAAAGTAAACATTGCTTTTGGATCGGTGCTCTCGTTATGGCATGATCATCGCATTGCAGGACTGGATGATCCGTCGTCTGCAAGCCTGCCAGATTATGAAGAGCTTCAGAAGCGGGCTTTGCATACCGATATTAGCAAGATAGTGATTGATGAAGAAGCATCCACTGTTTTTCTGGAAGATCCTGAAATGAGTTTGGATGTCGGCGCCATTGCAAAAGGATATGCCACAGAAAAAGCTGCGTTGTCCATGGAAGAAGTAGGATTTGTGAATGGAATGATATCCATCGGGGGAAATGTACGAACACTGGGAAGTAAATACGATGAAAAGGGAAAAGAAATTCCATGGAGTGTTGGAATTCAGAATCCCGATTTGAACAGTACGGAAGCCACTCTACACATACTGAACTTGTCGAATTTTTCTCTTGTAACCAGTGGCATTTATGAAAGGTGTTATTCTGTAGACGGAAAACAGTATCATCATATTATTGACCCAGAAACGCTTATGCCTACTGAGTATTTTGTTTCAGTTTCTATTGTGTGTCAGGATTCCGGCTTGGCAGACGCCCTTTCTACGGCGGTGTTCAATATGCCATATGAGGAAGGAATCGAGCTTGTGGAAAAACTTGATTTGGTCGAGGCCATGTGGGTTTTTAGTGATGGAACTAAGATGTATAGCAGTGGACTACAGTCACTGATAAAAGACTAATTTTCAACAAAGCATTGACAGTCCCAATTCAATATGCCGAAGGACTTCCTCAATGCGTACGCTGTAGCCAAATAGATAAGTCGGAAAAATATGCTCAACACATACTTTTTGTGACATATCTATCACTATGAAGAGATAACCGATTTCACCTCACGGCTTCATGCTTGGCGTAGGAATCAACAGGGAACATTGTTCCTTCTGACGGGCTGCTCCAAGTCTTTGACAGGCGAATAGTCGATTAAAATGTAATCGTAATTCAGCTTTATCAAGTTTAAACTGGCACGCATTACCGTTTCGCGGATCATGGTGTCCACCAAAGAAATTTCTAAACCTGACAGCTAGATATTTGAGGGCATCAAATCCATACCCTCCTTGTGGCGTAGGAGTCCTCCTTGCAGAGAAACAGGTGTGTGCGCGATAACTTGCTACATCATAGAAGGCAATGCGGGTTATAGCATATCAGAATGCTGCATCCGAGCATTTCGGTCAGATTTGTCTGGCTGTCAGCGTCTATGAGCAAGACCTTCTTACCCTAAAGTACAAGTCTGGCACCCGAATCATCTACGCCCCACAGAAAAGTTTTCAAAACATGCAAAAAGCGGCCTAAAACGTTAGTTTTAGGCTGCTTTTGATTATGGTGGAGACAGACGGGATCGAACCGTTGAGCGTTTGACTGCCAGTCAGACGCACACCCGAAGTATCGGGTGCACACCCCCCATAGAATTTTATTCTGTTGTCTCTATATCAAATTAGATTTGTTGCTGAATCCTACAGTTCTTAGAAATTCTGTTCCGTGAGCCTTATACCTTACGAACAGAAAAGTCAGACTATTTCTCCGGATGGAAAGTGCGCAGAAGTTCAGAGCTATGGGAAATACATCGTGATATTCAATGGGTTTTCGCACAGCCCAAAGAGATTCCAAGTCCGAGAGGTATTCTCCATTGTACATGGAAATTATTTCCTGAGCCGATTTAACGTTTTCGTGCCGCCTGAACATCGAGACAGCCACATCAAAGGGCTCGGTATCCGTCTCAATTTCGTCTTTGCAGAGGTGATAACGCTTATCAATATATCAGATAGAATTTGATATTCCAAGCGCTGAAAGGTCTTATGCAACTGGGCAAGGTTCACTCCTATCAGCTTTTTATATTTTGTTTTATACCTCAGCTTGTATGTTTCCGTCAAAAGAAATACAATAGAGCTTAGGAGGTGTTATTCGTGGATTGTATAACGACAAAAGAAGCAGCGAAAAATTGGGGAATCACAGGCAGAATGGTAGTGTACCATTGCTCTGCCGGGCGGATTAAGGGAGCTAAAAAAATGGGGAATACATGGCTTGTTCCTTCTGACGCTGAAAAACCGGCTGACAGACGATATAGCAACAGTAAAGTAAAGCATGGTGAAAATAAATGAAACGGATATTTTTGGTTGAGGACGATAAGGCAATTGCTAAAAACCTTATACTTTTGCTCCGTTCGGAGGGATTTACAGTCACCCACGCCCCTACGCGGGGGGACGCACTTGCCGCACTTGCCGGGAACAAATTTGACTTGGCGCTTGTTGATATTTCCTTGCCTGACGGAAATGGCTTTACGGTTTGCACAGAAATCAAAGAAACTCAGGATGTTCCCGTTATCTTTCTGACGGCTTCCGGCGATGAGGCGAGTGTTGTTACCGGGCTGAACATGGGTGCGGACGACTATATCACCAAGCCTTTTCGTCCGCGTGAATTGATTGCGCGAATTGGAACCGCCCTGCGAAAAAGCGGGTGTTCAGGGTCGGATTTTGAAATTCGCGGGCTTCATGTCGATACTGCAAGCGGCGTTGTGAAAAAAGATGGCAACGAGGTTTTTCTTTCAGCATTAGAATACCGATTGCTGCTTGTGTTTATTAGCAACCCTAAAAGTATTATCACTAGGGGTAGGCTACTTGACGAATTGTGGGATGCGGCGGGCGAGTTTGTCAATGACAATACATTGACCGTGTACATCAAACGCTTGCGGGAGAAGATAGAGAACAACCCAGCAAGTCCGCAAATTATTCTGACCGTTCGCGGGACGGGGTATAGATTGGGGGGCGAGTATGCTTCGGAATAGAGAGATTCGGCAGTTTTCCATTTTGTTCTCCTTAATAGCCGCCGCTACTGTAATGCTGGGATTTGCAATCCATACGTCGGCGGGAATCCTTGCCATAGCTTCTGCCGCCGCCTTTGGCACAGCGTTTTTCACGTTTACCAAAGCCCGATACAAAAGCATTGCGCGGATTTCAAATCAAATCGACCTTGTGCTTCATAACGCTGACCATCTGAATATTGGTGAATCGGACGAGGGCGAACTTTCCATTCTGCAAAGCGAGATAACAAAAATGACGCTGCGTATACGGGAGCAAAACGACGCACTGAAAAAAGAAAAAGAACATCTTGCCGATTCGCTTGCCGACATAGCGCACCAACTCCGCACCCCTCTTACATCCGTGAACCTTATTCTGTCATTGTTAGAGAATAACCCTGACGAAAATGAACGAAAAGCATTGATATGGGAAACAAAGGAATTGTTTGTACAGATGGATTGGCTGCTTATTTCCCTGCTGAAATTATCACGCTTGGATGCGGGCATTGTGGTGTTCCAAAGCGAGCAGATAGATGTAAACAACTTGATATGCGCCTCGCTTCGCCCGTTCCTAATCCCAATGGAACTACACGATATTGCTTTGCAAATAGACGTGCCGAAAGGGATAATCATTCAGGGCGATTCTGGTTGGCTTTCGGAAGCAATTCAAAACATCCTCAAAAATTGCATGGAAAGTGCAGGCGAGAACGGGAAGATTGAGATTGTCTGTGAGGACAACCCACTGTTTACCGAGATTGCCATCCACGACAGCGGCACGGGCTTTGAAAAAGAAGATTTACCCTGCATGTTTGAAAGGTTTTATCGTGGGAAAAATCCAAACGCTACAGGATATGGGATTGGATTGGCTCTCTGCAAGATGATTATAACACGGCAGGGAGGGACGATTACCGCAAAAAATCACCCGCAGGGCGGCGCGATATTTGCCATTCGTTTCCCAAAGTGACGAATCTCTCACCTGAAAGTCACAGAGATGTAAGTTGAAAGTTCTATTATATGGGTAAAACATGAAAAAGGAGGCTCACATAATGGAGTTTTTGAAAATTGAAGACCTATGCAAGGTCTACGGCAAGGGCGAAAGCCAGGTTGCCGCGCTTAACCATGTTTCGCTTACAATCGAAAGAGGAGAGTTTACCGCAATCATCGGTTCCTCCGGTTCCGGCAAATCCACTCTGCTGCACGCCATCGCCGGCGTGGACGTGCCGACCAGCGGGAAGGTGTATCTGGAGGGGCAGGATGTATATGCCCAAAGCAACGAAAAACTCGCCATCTTCCGTCGGCGGCAGGTCGGTCTGATTTACCAGTTTCACAACCTCATTCCTACGCTGAATGTGGTGGAAAACATCACCCTGCCCATCCTGATGGACAAGCGCAAGGTCAACGAGGAACGGCTGAATGACCTGCTCGAAATGCTTGGGTTAAAAGACCGAAAAACGCATTTGCCCAATCAGCTTTCGGGCGGTCAGCAACAGCGCGTTTCCATAGGACGCGCTTTGATGAACGCCCCGGCGGTCATGCTTGCCGACGAACCCACGGGCAGTTTGGACAGCCGGAATGGACATGAAATCATCAAACTGCTGAAAGAAAGCAATAAAAAATATGGGCAGACCCTGCTCCTCGTCACCCATGACGAAAATATCGCTCTGCAAGCAGACCGCATCATCGGTATATCAGACGGTATAGTAGTGCGGGACGAGAGGGTGAGGCCATGAACATTTTCAACAAAGTCACACTGCAAGGCATGAAAAAAAGCCGCACACGAACAATTGTAACGGCTATCGGAGTTGTTCTGTCCGCCGCCCTGATTACGGCAGTAGCCACCTTTGGCGTTTCCTTGCTGAACTATATGGCAAACGGCGCGGCCCAGAAATACGGCAGTTGGCATGTCGAGTTTTCGGATGTTGATTCTTCTTTCGTACAGGAACAAGCCCACGACAAGGAGGTTTCCAACACCACAACATTTGAAAATATCGGCTACGCAAAACTTGACGGTGGGAAAAATCCCAATAAACCGTATCTTTTTATCGCCGGATTCAGCGAGAAAACCTTTGATGCCTTGCCGATTACGCTGTTTTCCGGCAGGCTGCCGAAAAACAGCGGAGAGATTCTTGTTTCGGGGAGCGTCATGACAAAGGGCGGCGTTCAGTTCGCGGTGGGCGACACGCTTACCCTTGCTGTGGTAAGCCGCATGAACGGCAACGAGAAGTTAGGTCAGAGTGACCCGTACCTTTCTGGGAAAGAAACTCTTGTACCAAAAGCAGAGAGAACCTACACGGTTGTCGGTATCTGCCAAACGCCCGACTTCGAGGAATATTCCGCGCCGGGATATACCTTGATCACCACAACAGATGCCGCAAATACGGCGGATAATCTCAGTTTGTTTGTCACGTTGAAAAACCCGCGTGGGGTCCATGCTTACGCAAGCAGCACAGCCGGAAGTCATGCTTACATTTTTAACAATACGGTGCTACGCTTCATGGGCCTTTCGGACGATTCGAGCGATAAGGTGTTCAATGCACTTCTGTACTCGATTGGTGGCATTGTGGTCGTGATTATCATGATAGGCTCGATTTTTCTGATTTACAATTCTTTCAACATCTCCTTGAACGAGCGCACACACCAGTTTGGGGTTCTTTTGTCGGTAGGAGCCACAGCAAAGCAACTGCGAAATTCGGTGCTGTTCGAGGGACTTTGTATCGGGGCGGTCGGCATCCCAATCGGAGTACTCGTTGGTATAGGCAGTACCGGGCTTGTGATTTCCGCTGTCGCCAAGAATTTCGGGAACATTCTCTACGATAACGTCCCTTTAATCTTGACGGCGTCCATTCCTGCGATTGTCGCGGCGGCGGCGGTTAGCATGGTTACAATTCTGATTTCGGCTTATATTCCGGCCAAGAAGGCCGCCAGCACGCCGGTGATGGAGTGTATTCGCCAGACGAACGAGGTCAAAGTGGAATCCAAAGCCGTAAAAACATCAAAACTGGCACAGCGCATTTACGGTTTGGAGGGAACTCTTGCGTTAAAGAATTTTAAAAGGAACAAGAAACGTTATCGCAGCATTGTGCTGTCACTTGTTTTAAGTGTAGTGCTGTTCATATCGACTAGTGCTTTTGTGACGGATTTGAAACAGGCGTCGGAGCGTGCAACATCAGTTACTACCTATGATATCGGGTTTGGCACACATGATATGGAAGATAGCGAAATGTTGCAGCTTTACGACAAACTAAAAACCGCAGATGGTGTTTATGAAAGCTCGTATCAAGTTGTTATGAAGTATTCATGCGCTGCCAAAGCAAGCGAGCTTTCAGTTGATTGCCGGGAATCTGTAGGGGCACATTCGCCGGACGAAACGGTGAATCTGCCAATGACAATCCAGTTTCTTGATGACAACACTTATCTGAAAACTATCAAAGGCTTGGGCTTGCCCGCGGAGGAATATACCGGGCAAAATGCGAAATTGATCGCCGTCGCTAAAATGCCAGGCCGCAGCAATCGAGCGGAGAAGGTCGGCCAACTTAAGGATGTGTTCACGAGTTCTTCCATGAATTTTACCATCGCTCCCGAAACAAATGGCGAACCGAAGGCGGAGCAGGGACAAAACGTAAGCATTACGTTTGTTAACACCGTACTCCCTGATACACCTCCCGTCCTAGGGAGCTTCGATCAGAAGCCAAGTATACTTCAGATGATGGCCCCCTATTCGCTCAAGGAAAAATTTGAAAATCCCGATATCCCTGTAGATATTAAGGCTAAGGGCTTGACCTTTCAGTCAAAGAATCCCTCGCAGTCGTTGGATAAAATGAAAGCGATGATTGAGGGTGAGGGAACTACAGCTGCGTACAGCATTTTAGATATGACTAAAATATTTGATGAGAACCGAAATTACATCTTTATTGCCAACGTGTTCGCTTATACTTTTATCATTATGATTTCTCTGATTGCGGTTGCCAATGTGTTCAACACGATTTCCACGAATATCAAGCTGCGCCGTCGGGAGCTTGCCATGCTCCGCTCGGTGGGGATGTCCGACCACGATTTCAATAAAATGATGAGCTTTGAGTGTGCCTTTTATGGCATGAGGGCGCTGCTTTTCGGACTCCCCATAGCGATAGTCTCTTCCTGGCTGATTTATAAAGGGATGGTCATCGGCGGAATGGACGCGATCGATTTCGTGTTGCCGTGGGCCAGTATCGGAATTAGCGTGATCAGCGTGCTTCTTGTAATATTTGTTACCATGATGTATGCCGTTAGCAAGATCAAAAAAGAAAACATCATTGACGCGCTTCGCGATGATATGACGTGATTTAAATAGTTAACTTACGTTGAGCTGTTTCAGAACAGGAATCGTATATACGCGTCTTTGAGCAATTTGAGCCCGGTGGGGTTTCGTCTGAAGTATGACAGCCTGAAAACCGCATAATCCGATATATTTTAGTTGCCCATATTGGTACAAAAGTACTATCTTTTTTTCGCCGCAGTCCACAATGTATTTCCTTCGATTTTGACAAGAGTAAGTCGATTTACAATGACACTTAGACCCAGCATTCCGGTAGTTGAATTCGCTTGCTACTGCCCAGAAACAAAAACAAAATCACCGGCGATTCTGCCTCTCAAATATGTCCTGATGGCGATGGGCGTATTTTTGGTAATACAACTTTTTTCTATAATTGCCCTATATTTTTCGCGTTAAACACATATTTATTCAGTCTGGTAAAAGCTTCTTGGACACGAGAAAAGGGCAAAGCCAAATTCATTCGCACATGACATGGGCCGTGAAACATACGTCCATCCTGCAAGGCAACGCCAACATCCCATGCAGCCTTTTCCAACTCATCAATTGACTTGTTGTGTGTTTCACACCATTTTGTGCAGTCGAGAAAAAGCATATATGTTCCTTCCGGGCGAGAAACATTCACGCCTTCGAAATGCTGCTCAATATAATCGCATGCAAAATTTATGTTTTCTGTAAGAACACCGCAGAGTTGATCCAACCACTCGTAACCCTCGGGCGTATAGGCGCCCATAAGGGCGTGCATTGACAACAGATTCATGTCGTTGTAATGCGGAAGAGAGGATTCTTTTTCTACACGCTCACGTATCCACTTGTTGTAAATGATATGATAACTTCCGACCAATCCGGCCAAATTGAATGTTTTCGATGGCGCATATACAGCCACGGTGCGATTTCGTGCATCTTCAGAAACGGATTGAAGCGGAATATGATTATGGTCGGCTAAGATCAGGTCAGACCATATCTCATCGGAAACAACATAAACGTCGTGTTTCTTAAACAATTCCATTGCCTTTTCAAGTTCCCAGCGTTCCCATACCCGTCCGCAAGGGTTATGGGGAGAGCAAAACACCGTTGCATGGATCCGTTTTTCAACGATCTTTTTTTCCATATCCTCGAAATCCATTCGCCAGATATTATTTTCATCCAAAACAAGCGGACTGAGAACCATATTGAAGCCGTTGTTGGTCAAAGAATTGGTGAAACCAATATAGGTTGGAGAATGTACCAACACGTTGTCTCCACGGGAACACAGAACCTTGAGGGAACTGAGGACCCCTCCCAAAACTCCATTTTCATAGCCTAAATGTTCTTTCAAGAGTCCAGTCACACCGTTACGCTTTTCGTGCCATTGGATGATGGATTGATAAAAATTATCCATTGGAAAAAAGTAGCCAAAGAGGGGGTGCTTCACACGCTCGATGATAGCTTCGGGGATAGTCGGAACTGTGGGGAAGTTCATGTCTGCTATCCACATGGGAATGGCATCAAAGCCATCCTTTGGGGGATCTGGTGCAAATCCGGGTATTCCCCCGAGTCCATCAACTGCAATTGCATTTGATCCTCGACGTTCTATGACAGAAGTAAAGTCGTATCTCATTTGTTTATTACCTTTCATTTATGCTGATCAAATAACAATTAAACATCGTTTTCTGCAGTCTCGGTGGCTGTAATAGCTCTTTGAGCAAGAATTTTACGTTTAGCAATAAGGTTTTCTTATTTTATCTTTCCAGTTTTAAAGCGAAGAAGCTCCGTGGCGAAGCAAAAGACTTAGATCAGAGCGCTGAATATCATTCCTTTGGGTGTCAGTTGAGAAAACAACAGAACTGCCATGCTCAAGGCGCTCATGGAACTTGCACGCACAGGATGCATAACAACGGTGTCGTCATCCAGAAAACGCCGGTGTCCCATTTATTTGGATATTTCTTTGATCAGGTTGATCAAAGAAATATCCAAATAAACATACATCAGCATTCCGGGCACCATGATTAAGGAAACAATGAAGTCAAGCGAAAAACCAAGTTTTCTTTTTCCACGAACATACGCCTTCGATTGTTTATTTGCAATAACTCAGCCCAATTTTAACAATTAACCGTAATGTAAATGTAGTTAATTGTTAAGCTACTTAATTATATTGTGCGATTAACAACATGTCAAGTACTTCAAACACAGTATGTTTGATTTAAATGAACTCACAAAATGGATGACATGCTTTTATACAATTTGTTATCAAAAAAGAGTCAGGCAAAACTAATAACCCGGCACTTAGTCAAAAAGTTATTTTAAAAACTCCTTGCTTCGTTGAACGTCTGCCTGATATATCTCATTGAGCTTTCGTTGTATTTGCAGGTACACAGCTAGTTGATCATCACTAAATTCAGAAAGATTTGAAAAGGTAATCTCCTGGCACTGAAGATTGAAGTCCCGATGAGCTTCATAAAGCTTTAAACCACTTTCTGTCAGGTGGAGGTTGTAAATCCTGTTGTTTTTTTCATTGCGTATCTGCTCTACCCAATTCTTACTTCGTAGCTTTCGTACAATTTGAGAGCATGCGCTAGTGGTTTTTTTTAGAACATGAGCAAGTTCAGTAGATGTTATTCCCGGATGCTGACCAATAAGATTAATAATATACGCTTCAGCTTGGTACAACACAGCATCTCCATAGTTGTGCGGCAAAGAATCATATTCGAACATCAGATCATAAGCTTCGTCCTGTGAATCCCATATCTGAGTAAACAGCTTTTGTCTTTTTGTTACCATTAAACCGTGCCCTTCCTTATTGCTTCTTTATTTATTATATCAGGTTCTTTTGTACAATCAAAGAGTATAAATACATTTAGTGGCGTTGGAACCTCATTTACTTTGCAATTGTTGTAGTGGTAGTCGTAGTATCAATGTTTTTTCTACCGCTATTATGGATGTAAAAGGCACATTTTTCGCCGCATTACAGTGTGTACTGGGCGAAAAAATGATAGTACTTTTGTACCGATATGGGCAACTAGAATATATTAAATTATGCGGTTTTATGGCCGTCATACTTCAGACGAAATTCTACTGGTCTCAGATAGCCCGGAGACGAGTGCATTCGCTTCCTGTTGTAAAACAGCTCAATTTGGATTTGCTGACGCTTGGCATCGCCAGTGGCTTCTTGGACGGAATAGGTCTTCGCCACAAACTTGTGAGCAAAATCAGCGAGAAAATCATGCCGGAGGTAACGGCCTGGCAGAACCGTCCGTTGGAAAACGTATACCCGTTTGTATTCATGGACGCCATCCACTACAAGGTGAGAGAAGACCATCAAATTGTTACAAAGGCAGCCTATGTGGTACTTGGAATTACAATGGATGGCTGCAAGGATATTCTCGGAATCTGGATTGGTGAGCATGAGAGCAGCAAGTTCTGGC
>CAZLLK010000011.1:0-56040 GCA_964560435.1 uncultured Oscillospiraceae bacterium | reverse complement strand
TGAAATTCGGCATTATTCCGGAGCTTATCGGTCGACTTCCTGTTATTGTCCCGCTAAATTCCCTCAAACGTGAAGACCTCATCAGAATCCTCAAGGAGCCTAAAAACGCTCTAACTCGTCAGTATAAAGCACTGTTGAATTACGACGATGTCGAGCTTGTATTTGAGGAAGACGCGCTGGCGGCTATTGCCGACAAGGCTATCAAAATGGAAATTGGTGCCCGCGGACTTCGCAGCGTGATGGAAACCATTATGACAGAAATTATGTTTGAGGTTCCGTCAGACCCAACGATTAGCCAGGTTATCGTTACCGCAGACTGCGTAGCAAACGGCATTTCGCCAATGGTAATACGCAAGAAAGCCTCTTCACAGAGCTGACTTTTCGAAACAATCTAAACTAAATGTTCTTATCGAATATGAAAAAGCCGCATTCCGTGCGGCTTTTTCAGCACCCTTGAAAGAAGAAAAGTTTGAAACAACTTTCAAACCTCTTCAATTCCAAGTGTATGTTGCTCTCCCTACTGGCAATCGCAACATATGCACAATTTATGACCATTCCTTTTTGTGGTCATTTTGTGCCTTGAGTTCACTGAAAGGAATGGTCATAAAATGAACGACATGATTAATACCGCTAATGACACTGGGTATCCATTGCTGCCTATGCGCGGCCTTTCGATTTTTCCCGGTATGCTTATAAATTTTGATGTTATTCGTCCCAAATCCGTCGCTGCGCTCAACTGCGCACTGGAAACAAGCCGCATGATTTTTATCGTTGCGCAACGCGACATTACAAAGGAAACCCCTACCGAAAGCGATCTCTACACCATCGGAACAATTTGCCGTGTCAAGCAGCTTCTTCGAATTCCCGGAACGGAGGGCGTACGCGTTCTGGTCGAAGGCTATAAAAGGGCGAGAATCAAGCATTTCGAGGAAAAAGCCGAGTTCTATTTTGCAGATGTTGTAGTTGTCGAAGACAGCGACAGTAAGTATTCTTCTGCCAAGGCGGAAGCGCTAATCAGGCAGTGCTTAACCCTCTTTGATGAATATGCGCACCTTTTTGGTGCGTTACCTCCAGAACTGTTATCAAAAATTGTTAATTCCGATAAACCCGGCTATGTAGCGGATTTTATCGCTCAGAACATTTATATGAAACCCGAAAAAAAGCAGGCTCTTCTGGAGGAACTTCAACCTCTGCACAGAGTTCAACTTCTTAACCGTTTTCTTGCAAGGGAAATTGCCGTTTTGTCAATCGAGCAGGACTTGACCGAGCGTACGCATGAACAGATGACAAAATCGCAGAAGGACTTTTTCCTACGTGAACAGCTCAAGCTCATTCAGGCCGAGCTTGGCGAGTTCGACGAATATGCTGAAGACTTCCATGAATATCGTAAGAAAATTTATTCTCTCAAGCTTTCGGAAGATATAACCGATAAGCTTTTGAAAGAGGTATCTCGCCTTGCAAAGCAGCCTATGGGCTCCTCCGAGAGCGCAGTAATAAGAAACTATCTGGACACTTGCCTCGAGCTTCCCTGGAAAAAAAGGACTAACGAGTCGATTGATATTTCGAAAGCTCGCAAGATTCTGGACGATGACCATTTCGGACTGGAAAAAATCAAAGACCGCATCATTGAATATCTCTCGGTCAAGCAGCTTTCTCCCGACCTGAAGGGCACAGTCTTGTGCCTCGTAGGCCCTCCGGGAACAGGCAAAACTAGTATCGCCATGAGTATTGCAAGAGCGACAAACCGTAAATTTGCCCGAATTTCACTCGGAGGAATTCACGACGAGGCAGAAATACGCGGACATCGTAAAACCTATGTCGGTGCAATGCCCGGAAGACTTATTGCCGGACTCGAGCAGGCAAAAAGCTCAAATCCGCTCATGCTTCTTGACGAGATTGATAAGCTTTCAAGCGATTATCGCGGAGATCCTGCCGCGGCGCTTCTGGAAGCATTGGACTTTGAGCAAAACCATTCTTTCCGCGACCACTATGTTGAAATTCCGTTCAACCTTTCCGACATAATGTTTATCACAACCGCAAACTCCACCGAAACAATTCCGAGAGCTTTGCTTGACAGAATGGAAATAATCGAGCTTTCGAGCTACACAGACGAGGAAAAGCTTGAGATCGCTAAGCGCCATCTGATAACGAAGCAACGCAAAAAGCACGGTCTTTCAGCTGCTCAGCTCAAATTGAGCGATGATGCAATTAGAGAGCTTATCACGCTTTACACAAGGGAGTCGGGCGTCCGAAGCCTTGAGCGCGAAATTGCAAACGTCTGCCGTAAAGCCGCAAGACTCATTGCCGACGGCGAATGCAAATCCGTAAAGCTAAAAGCAGGTATGCTCGAAAAATTGCTTGGCCCCGCTAAATTCAAGCCCGATGTTCTTGCCCCCGCCGACGAAATCGGTCTTGTGCGCGGTCTTGCGTGGACCAGCGCAGGTGGAACCGTACTAGATGTTGAAGTAAGCGTTTTGGACGGAAGCGGAAATCTTGAGCTTACAGGCAATTTGGGCGATGTTATGAAGGAATCGGCGAGAGCCGCGGTTACGTATATCCGTAGCAGAACTGATGTTTTGGGCATTGAGCATGACTTTTACAAGACAAAGGATATACACATCCATTTCCCCGAGGGCGCAATTCCAAAGGATGGGCCTTCCGCCGGTATAACCATATGCATTGCGGTTATTTCTGCGTTAACAGGCATACCCGTTCGCCGCGATGTTGCAATGACGGGCGAAATTTCGCTTCGCGGTAGAGTAATGCCGATTGGCGGTCTGCGCGAAAAAACGATGGCCGCTATGCGATCAGGAATCAAAACAGTTATTATTCCCGCCGAAAACGAAAAGGACTTGGAAGAAATTGACCAGACTGTCCGCGCGGCACTGAATTTTGTCGTTACCGACCACGTTGACAAGGTGCTGGACGTTGCGCTTAACCGCAAAATCGAATTTTCTGTCAAAAACGACGTAAAATCCGATGCTGTTGAAGTACCGATTATAGATACAAAAACACCGGTTTGCTCGTCAAATCTTAGGCAGTAGGAAGCTTCGTGTGTTTACTCACACTGAACATCAGCGCGCTCCAAATTCTTGCTGCTCAGGCAGAAATCAAAATTGTTGCGCAAAGGCCTCCCATGCACGGGAATTAAATTTAAGTTTATGTGCTCAAGAGCATGGGAGGATTATATGAATATTAACAACGCTGAATTTATTTTATCAGCCGCAAGTCCAAAGGATTTCATCTCGGGCAGTCAGCCGACAATTGTTTTTTCCGGCAAATCAAATGTAGGCAAGTCTTCCGTTATTAACAGACTTCTTAACAGAAAGAGCTTTGCCCGCGTCAGTGCCTCTCCGGGAAAAACCGTTCACGTCAATTATTTTCTGATTGACCGAAAGGTCTATTTCGTTGACTTGCCAGGCTATGGCTTCGCAAAAGTTTCCAAAACGGAAAAAGAACGCTGGAGCACTCTGATGGAGGAGTTTTTTGCCCGTGACGGACTGATTTCTCTCGGAGTAATGATTGTTGACTCGCGTCATAAACCAACGGCAGACGACGTTACGATGGCGAACTGGTTTTTGTCCACCGGCTGTCCTTTCATCGTTTTGGCAAACAAATGCGACAAGCTCAAAAAAAGCGAAATGGAGCCGAATGTTGACCTTATACGCTTAACGCTTCAGCTTCCCGACGAAGTACGAATAATTCTGTTTTCGGCTGAAAAGGGAACAGGAAACTCGGAGCTTATGAGCGAAATCATGCGGTTTGTTAAGTAGCATTAGTACTTATTGAAGCTAAAGGATTTTTTTAAGACCTAATAGCTTGAAAACCATATTCCTATCGAAAATCATCATTTGATTATGGAGGTGGATACTTTGCCTTTTGTAAAAGTTGAGATAATTGAAGGAAAAACGCCTGAATACAAGGCTCTCTTATTGCAGTCGATTCATGATGCGCTTGTGCTTTCGTTGGGCATCCCTGATGATGACAGATTTCAGAGGCTATATGAGCTAAAATCTGCTGATTTTGAGCACAGAAAAACGGTAACGGATAAGATTACACTTATTGAGCTGACGTTTTTTCCAGGTCGAAGCAAAGAAATGAAGAGAGCTGCAATTTTGGAAATTACTCGCTTATTGAGCGAAAGGCTTTCAATTGTTCTCAATGACATCTTCATTGTCATCAATGAACCGCCTCTCGAAAACTGGGGCTTGCACGGAGAGCAGGCAAGCGAAACGCAACTGCAATACAATAAGTAAATTAACATTCGGGGTGGAAGGACTCGTGCGGCGTTATAAGCCGAATGTAGGATTTCCGTCCCGTACTTGTTTTTTTCGGGGAAAATTGGTATAATAGTTTAAATGTGAACTTAATCCAATTGTTACCGATTTTGGAGGTATAATTATAAATAGTTTAAATACATTCTGGTCGGGTCTTGACTGGTCATATCTCACAAATAAAGTCATCATAGTTATAGCCGCTTTGCTAAGCTTCACCTTCCATGAACTAAGTCATGGCTTTGTTGCACACAAGCTGGGTGACGATACCGCGAAGAATGCCGGCAGACTTACCTTGAACCCAATAAAACACATTGATATTATCGGACTTGTTTTGATTATCGTTACCGGATTCGGTTGGGCAAAGCCTGTGCCCATTAACATGAATAATTTCAAAAAACCGAAAGAAGGAATGGCAATTTCAGCGCTTGCCGGCCCAGTTTCCAACATATTTCTTGCAGCTGTTGTCCTTCTGATTTTTGGATTTGTCGCAACACCCTTAGCAAAAATGGGAAGTACCGGAGAATTTTTGAGTGCACTGTTGCTCACAACGGCGTATATAAACTGCGTTCTCGCCGTGTTCAATATCATTCCCATTCCGCCGCTGGATGGTTCAAAGGTTGTGTTTTCGCTTCTACCGGAAAGAGCATATTACAAATTGATGCAGTATGAGCGTTATGGAATGCTTATTCTTCTTGCATTAGTCGTAACGGATACCATTACGCCCATGCTCACCACTGGGGTTGAGTGGGTTTATAACGGACTATTTCCTATTGCGCAATGGTCGCATTCCCTAGTTTCATAGCAACAACCTAGACAAAAATCCTATGCGCCTATAGCGCTGCGAGGAACATTATGGAAAACCCGACCTTTCATCTAGAGGGAATCGTTAAGAGCAGGGACGAAATGGAGGATTTCAGTGGACCATTGAGCCTAATTCTGATGCTTCTTTCCAAAAACAAAATTGAAATTCGCGACCTAAAGATTTCGGAAATACTCAGTCAATACATTGAGTATATTTCGAAGATGCAGGAGATGGACTTAGACGTTGCCAGCGAATTCGTCCAGATGGCCTCATACCTTGTCTACCTCAAAACTAAGACTCTGCTTGTCAATGATGAAGAGATTTCCGAAATTGAGGAGCTGATGTCTTCACTTGAGCAACTCAAGTGCAAGGAGGCCTACACGAGCATAAAAGCCATCTCGCCCGAGCTTGCTAAAGCAGCAGAGCAGGGAACACTTATGTTTTCAAAAATCCCAGAGCCGCTTAAGGACGTGGGCGACAAGTCATATAGGTACAGCCATGAGCCACAAGAGCTTTTAATTGCGCTCCTGTCCGTCGTTTCGCGCGGTGAACTTAGCCGCGACACTGAGCGTAATGGCATACTTGTTCCGAAGCGAATCGTCTTCGGTGTCCGAGAAAAATGTGTACAGCTCATCGCTTTGCTGCAAAGTGGAAAGATACACACCTTGCAGGAGCTTTATAACATGAGTAAAACCCGCTCAGAGGTCATTGCAACCTTCATTTCCGTTCTGGAGCTTTGCAGCATGGGTAGCCTTGAAATTATTGACAACGACGGGGAACTGACCGTTTCCTTATGCGGCAGTATGCCCTCTGAAATACCGGAGCTTGTCTCCGATTAGGAAAGACATAGATAAATGGACGATCGTGAACTGAAATCAACAATTGAGGCGATTCTTTTCGCTTCCGGAGAACCTGTTGCCGCGGAACGAATTGCGCTTGTTCTGGGTATTGATAAGGAAGAAATCCTGATTGCCGCAAAACAGCTTGCAGATGAATATAGTTTTCAGCAGCGCGGTGTTCGCCTTGTGCGTATGGATGATGCTCTGCAGCTTTGCAGTGCTCCCGAGTACGCACAGAGCATAACATATGCCTTAGAGCGCAGGAAGCCGCCAAAGCTAAGTCAGCCGGCGCTTGAGGTGCTTGCGATATGCGCATACTTCCAGCCTATTACAAGGGCCTATGTTGACCAGATTAGAGGGGTCGACAGCTCATATACCATGGGAATTCTGCTCGAGCGAGGACTCATTGAGGCCTGCGGAAAGCTGGATGTTACCGGAAGACCTTCGATTTACAAAACCAGTGAGTTGTTTCTTCGCACTATGAGCATCTGCGACATAAGTGAGCTTCCAAAGCTTCCTGATATGAGCAGTGACGATGGTGTCGCAAAGCTCGCGCAAGTAATTGACGCACTGAAATCCGAAGACAATGAACAGCTCCAAATAACGAACTGAGTTTTCGGTAGGAAAGAGGAAAGAGGGGGGAGCCTTTGAGAGCGCTTGTTATCGTGCTTTTGGTTTTAACCGTTCTGCTGCTGACTCCGTTGGGGATTGACGGCGGATATAAGGGCAAAGCCCTTATTTTGGGAATACGAATTGGGTTTTTAAATATCCGCGTTTTTCCGAGAAAGAAAAAACACGCCAAACCGAAAATACCGAAGAAGAAAAAAACGCCAACGCAGACCGGAGAGGCTTCGGAACCAAATGGAACAGAGAAAAAGGGCAAAAAACAGTTTGACAAAGAAACGCTAAAGGGTCTTGTTAAGCCAGCGTTGAAGGCTCTGGGACGCTTTCGAAAAAAGCTTCACGTGGATTACCTGCGTATTCACTACACGTTCGCGACGGATGACCCTTATAAAACAGCTATGGGCTTTGGAATGTCTTCTGTGGCTCTTGGCACTATTCTCCCATTAGTGGAAAATGCATTTAATATCGAAGAGCGCGACATTGGAACATCATTTGACTTTCTGAGCGACAAACCGGAATTTGACTGCTGGATTACAACAACAATTCAGGTCTGGGAAGTTTTATATATTGCAATTGCTTTTGGAATAGATTACCTCAAACTTAAAATCAAACAAAAAAGAGAAGCCCGTAAAGGAAAGGAATGACATTATGGAAAGACATCCTATCGGCGACCTCACAGAGGTTACATTGGCTAAAATCAAAGAGATGGTAGACGTAAACACAATCGTTGGTCAACCCATCATTACCCCCGACGGAACAACTCTTATACCAATTTCAAAAGTCACCTTCGGCTTTGGAAGCGGCGGCTCCGATATTCCCTTCAAGGATAGAGGGGGGTTCGGTGGAGGAAACGGTGCAGGCGTTAAAATTGACCCCGTTGGGTTCCTCACAATTTCTGACGGCGTTGTAAAGATGCTGAACATCACAGCTCCCGCAAGCTCAACGGTTGACAGGCTGGTCGAGCTTATACCCGAAATAATCGACAAGGTCGAGCTGCTCATCGAGAAGCACAAGAAGGACTAAAAGCCTAGTACTTTGTGGCATCTAAAGCTGTTTACAGAGCACCAATTACCAAAGACTGTATAATATTTTATACCTGAGTCAATAATAAGCACTGCCCAAAAAAATTCAAGGGTGGTGCTTATTGTTGAAAAAAGTAACCTCGGGTGTCCTTACAGCTATTATTCTTTTGTCTTTGATTACTCCATGCAAAGCATATGCCGTGCCGAATAACTGCGCTAAAGCCGTGATTCTGGTTCACGCCGATACCGGACAAGTTCTATACAGTCAAAAAGCCGATTCTCAAATGCTGATTGCCAGCACAACAAAGATTATGACGGCGCTTGTGGTGCTGGACAGCTGCTCTCCAGACGAGCAGGTAAAAATTCTCCCCGAATACACCTGCGTCGAGGGTTCTTCGATGTATCTGAAGGCCGGCGAGTCATATTCGGTTAGCGACCTACTTTACGGAATGCTTCTTGCTTCGGGAAACGATGCCGCAACAGCTCTTGCCTGCCACAGCGGCGGCAGTATTGAGGGATTCGCCGAGATGATGAACGATAAAGCCAGCGAACTGGGTCTAACGAATTCATCCTTCAAAAATCCTCATGGGCTTGATGCAGATGGGCACTATTCCTCCGCCGAGGACTTAGCGACGATTACCTGTGAAGCCATGAAAAACGAGCTGTTTGCCAAAATAGTTTCCACGAAGACATATGCCGTCGGCGACCAAACCTATATGAACCACAACAAGCTTTTGTGGAACTATAACGGAGCTTTGGGCGTTAAGACGGGATACACAATTGCGGCTGGCAGAAGCCTTGTATCCTGCGCCGAAAGGGATGGGCTGCGCCTTGTTTGCGTCACACTTTCCGACCCCGACGACTGGAACGACCACATGGAGCTATATGACTGGGCATTTGCAAACTACGAGTACAAAAGAGTTCTCCCAATGGGTGTTGTCTGTGAAATACCCGTAATTTCCGGCGTAAAAAGCAGCGTTGGGGTAAGCGCCGCATCAAATTGCAGCGTTCTAGTTGATAAAAATGCAAAGCTTGATTTTACACTTGAGCTGCCCGAATTCGTATATGCGGGAATAAAAGCCGGCGAGTGTGCGGGAAGAGCTTTTGTTACCGCCAATGGCACAACTATAGGAGAATTCCCGCTGAATTATTCCGAAGACGTAAAGCTTGCAGATAATGCGAAGCTTTCCGCATGGGAACGCATTAAACGCGCGTGGTTTATCGCGAACAAATACGGTTTCGTGTTTCAAGGCGAGGATTAACGTGTGAAAACGATTTTTTCTGGAGGTAATCATGGAGCAGAGGCTGCAAAAAATAATTGCCACTTCCGGCTTCTGCTCGCGTCGAGCGGCGGAAAAGCTGATTGAAGAGGGTAGGGTATCCGTAAACGGAAAGACGGCTTCTTTAGGCGAGAGCGCTGATGACGCCATAGACAAAATAACGATTGACAACACTCCTCTGCCAAAAAGTGAGCAGAGGACTTACATAATGCTTCATAAGCCGCGCGGCGTACTTTCCTCCATGAGTGATGACAGAGGAAGGCGAACTGTCGCTGAACTAACTGCTAATGTGGGTGTAAGGGTCTATCCCGTCGGAAGACTGGACTACGACTCTGAGGGTCTTCTAATAATGACAGACGACGGCGAGCTTGCGCACAAGCTAATGCACCCGTCGCACGAAATCGGAAAAACATACGAACTACGAGCCCAGGGCGGCGATGTGGCGCACGCCCTTGAAGTCATGCGCTCACCGCTTGATATCGACGGCTACACAATAAATCCAGCGGAAGTCAAGCTTCTAAATCAGTCGGAAACCGATGTTCTTCTTTCGATTACGATAACCGAGGGAAGAAATAGACAGATTCGAAAGATGTGTGATCAGGCTGGGTTGAAGACCATCAGGCTCAAACGCGTTGCAGAGGGAAGCCTGAAGCTTGGTAAGCTCCTAGTGGGCGAGTGGAGATATTTAGATAGCGCTGAGATTGAGAACTTGCAAAAGTGTGCAGGAAAAACTTCTTCAGGCGCTAAATCAGATAAATAAATGCAGGATTATTGATTTTTAAGCGCTCAGCCACTTGCATTTGTCTTACAAGCTGTAGTATCATAAAACGTAAGCGGTGATAGAAAACCGAATCGACAAGGATGTGATATGATGGAAAAAGATGTTCTTGCTGTAATTGCGAATAATAACATCCATTATTCAAAAGGTCAGCGACGAATTGCAAAATATATACAGGAAAACTACGATAAGGCTGCATTCATGACAGCAGGAAAGCTTGGCACCACCGTTGGTGTCAGTGAGTCCACCGTTGTCCGTTTTGCTGCTGAATTGGGTTATGACGGCTACCCTGGAATGAGAAAAGCTTTACAGGAGATAATCCGAAACCGCCTCACTTCCGTTCAACGTATTGAAGTGGCGAAGGATTTAATGAATGGCTCCAACGTACTTAAAGCGGTTCTGACGGCGGATATGGAAAAGCTCCAGAAAACCGTTGATGAAATAAATGTAGTCAGCTTTGATGCCGCGGTCGACGCTATTATCAACGCAAAACATGTCTATATCGTCGGAATGCGCTCATCGGCGGCCTTGTCAAGCTTTATGGGCTACTATCTGAACCTTCTTCGTGATAATGTTCATCTGCTTCACGATACTGCGGTCAGTGAAGTTTATGAGCAGGTTATACGAATAAATGAGGGCGATGTTTTTATTGGCATGAGCTATCCGCGCTATTCCAGCCGCACTGTTAAGGCAATGCGATTTGCAAAGGAAGCCGGAGCCACGACTATCAGCCTGACCGACGGGGAATCATCTCCGCTTGTCAAAATTTCCGACATAACACTGTATGCAAGGAGCGACATGGTCTCTTTCCTCGATTCTCTCGTCGCACCTTTAAGCCTAATAAACGCTCTGATTGTATCTATCGGACTGCGTTCAAACGACGCCTTGTCCGATACGTTCAAGCGTCTGGAAACCGTCTGGTCGGAGAATGAGGTCTATGAAAACACTGCAGGCTGATGCGGTCGTAATAGGAGGCGGAGCGGCAGGACTAATGGCGGCTGCACTATTTGCCGAACGCGGCATCGATACGATTATTATTGAACCAAACAAGTTTATGGGCAAAAAGCTCCGCATAACAGGGAAGGGGCGCTGTAACCTCACAAACAATTGCGACAACAAGCAATTTCTTGAGAATGTGCCCTGCAACGGCAATTTTCTTTATAGTGCAATAAACAAATTTGGCACAGCGGACACAATGGCTTTTTTTGAGCGCATTGGAGTTCCACTTAAAACAGAGCGCGGCAACCGTGTGTTTCCGGTGAGCGACAGCGCAAATGATGTTGCAAACGCCCTTGAGCGTTTCGGACGCGAAAAGGGGGTAAGGCGGCTTAACAAACGCGTTACGGCTTTGAAGGCTACAGACAACGTCCTTACACGCGTAGTGGCTGAGGACACAGAAATCAAATGCAAGGCGGCGATTCTTTGTACTGGCGGAGCGAGCTACACGGGAACAGGCTCCACAGGAGATGGATATGCACTTGCCAAAAGCCTTGGACACACCATTATCGCCGCACAGCCATCGCTAGTACCCTTGGTTTCCGACGATGATTATTGCATGGAAATGCAGGGATTCTCGCTTCGCAACGTTACCCTGCGAGTATTTGACGAAAATAACAAGGTCATTTTTGAAGAACTGGGCGAAATGCTTTTTACTCATTTCGGGGTTTCTGGCCCGCTTGTTTTGTCGGCTAGCTCGCATATGCGGGATTATTCCACGCACAAATTCCGCTTGTCAATCGACTTAAAGCCGGGTCTTACCGAAGAGCAACTGGATGACAGAGTCTTGCGAGACTTCAAGAAATATACAAACAAAGATTTCTGCAACGCGCTTTCAGACCTTGCAGGGCACACTATGATTCCTGTCCTTGTCAAGCTTTCGGGTATTCCTGAGGAAACAAAGGTTAACTCAATAACGAAAAAGCAGCGTCAAACGCTTGTCCGACTATTCAAGGCTTTTCCGGTCAATGTCGTTGAGCCTCGGCCTGTTGATGAAGCTATTATTACTTCCGGCGGTGTGAGCACGAAGGAAATTAACCCCAAAACAATGGCATCGAAGCTTGTAAGTGGTCTGTATTTTGCGGGTGAAGTTATCGATGTCGACGCTTACACGGGCGGTTTTAATCTTCAAATTGCCTGGTCGACCGCATTTGCTGCAGCACAGTCGGTGGAGATAGACTGACTAAGCCACTTGAAAGGATTTCATTATGAAACAATACTTTTCCATCGCAATTGATGGGCCTTCAGGAGCCGGTAAAAGCACCATCGCAAAGATGTGCGCCGAAAAATTGGGTTTTCTTTATGTTGACACTGGCGCGATTTATCGCACTGTTGGTGTTGCCGCACGTAAGGCAGGACTTGGGTCAAAAGACGTAGTAGGTGTCACGGCCATGCTTTCTGATATTAAAATCTCCATGCGGCACGATGAGAACGGCCTTCAACGAATGATTCTAAACGGACAAGACGTTACGGACGAAATTCGTCTTCCCGAAATCTCCATATACGCCTCGGATGTTTCTGCTATGCCTGCTGTACGCGCTTTTCTTCTTGATATGCAGCGATATTTTGCCGAAACGAACAATGTCATAATGGACGGACGCGACATCGGCACCGTGGTTTTGCCCAATGCCGATATGAAATTATTTTTGACAGCAACTGCCGAGGAACGCGCACAACGCAGGTTCGAAGAGCTTCAACTTCGCGGTACGCAAGCTACTTATGAGGAAGTCCTGCGCGACATTATGTATCGTGATAATAACGATAGCACGCGAAGCGCGGCGCCTCTCCGTCCGTCAGAGGAGGCTGTAATTCTCGATACAACCGGAAACACACTAACGCAGAGTTTTGAGCTTATCTGCGGACTTATCAAGGAGAAAATGTCGCAATGAAAGTTGCATATGTAATTTGGTATATAGTTTTATACCCTCTTGCACGGCTAATACTGCCATGTCGCTTTTTCGGACGCGAGAACATTCCCGAAGGATCCCTCGTTGTCTGTGCGAATCATTCAAGCCTTATGGACCCCGTCCTGCTGGCTATTGCTTTCGGAAGGAAGCGTCAGCTGTTTTTTATGGCGAAGTCGGAACTATGCAAAATTCCGGTTTTTGGCACTCTAATAAAATCGGTCGGAGTTTTCCCAGTTGAGCGCGGCGAAACCGATATTAACTCTATAAGAACGGCAATTAAACACCTTAAAAGCGGAAATCGAATTATGATATTTCCTGCTGGGACAAGATTCAGTGATTCCGATTCGGCTGCGGCAAAAAGCGGAGCTGTCCGCATAGCATCAAAGATTAAGGCGCCTATATTGCCGATATATATTACGACAAGCAAAAAGGTGTTTCATTTATCTAAGGTCGTTATCGGAGAACCATATTTTCCCGAGACTCCAAAGGATAAGGATTATGATTCCATGTCAGATGAGCTTATGAATAAAATATTGACTTTGGAGCCAAAGCATTGAAAAAACTACATTTATCCGAGAGCGCCGGATTTTGCTTCGGTGTCAGCCGATCCGTTAATCTCGCTGAAGAAACACTGGCTAACAGCAAAAGACCTGTCTACAGTCTGGGCGAGCTGATACATAACGATTCCGTTGTAAATAAGCTGAGGGAACAGGGGCTGATCGTCGCTCATTTCGCAGCGGAAATTCCGCCGGAATCTTGTGTCATAATCCGTTCACACGGGGTTGCGAAAAAAGAATACGAGATACTTTCCGAAAATGATTGTGACATAGTCGACGCAACCTGCCCGAAGGTAAAACGAATACACAAAATCGTGGCGGATGCTGAAAAAGGCGGAAGAATTCCCGTTATTATCGGTATGAATAAGCACCCCGAGGTCGTTGCAATCTGCGGCTGGTGTGAACACGCAGAGGTTTTTGCCAATGCGGAGGAGTTTGAAATTTGGCTTGGTAAATCCATAGAAAACCAAGACAAGCCGTTGACAGTTGTCTTTCAGACAACGCAGACGCAGAAGAATTTGGAAGATATCAAAAAAATTCTCAAAAAAGAGTGTACAAACAGCGAATTTTTTGATACAATATGTACCGCTACATCCATCAGGCAATTTGATGCCGCGGCATTGTCACAAAAGTGCGGCGCAATGGTTGTAATTGGTGCGCGTCACAGTGCAAACAGCGTCCATCTTGCGAAAATATGCAGCGAGCATTGTAATAATGTTCAGTTCATAGCTTCAGCGGATGAGCTCAATTTAGCCGCTTTCGATGGAATTCAAACCATTGGCATCACAGCCGGCGCATCAACGCCCGCTTGGATTATTAAGGAGGTAAAACAAACCATGACTGACGAAATGAAGATTGAAGAAACCACAGCACCAGAGGAAACGGTAAAGGAGACAATTCCGGAAGCGGAGATGTCCTTCGACCAGATGCTGGAGGAATCTATCAAAACTATATATAACGGAGATACCGTAAAATGTATCGTCGCTGCGATTACCCCCACAGAAATCAGCGTTGACCTGGGCACGAAACATTCCGGTTATATCCCTGTCTCCGAGTTTACGGATGACACCGATGTTCCCATTGAGCAGCTTGTTAAAATCGGTGATACCATCGAAGCTTGCGTCGTTCGCGTCAACGATGTTGAAGGCACCGTTATGCTTTCCAAGAAGCGCCTTGAAGCCGCTAAATCTTGGATTGTCCTTGAAGAAGCAGTAGATAAGGGAACAATTCTTGAAGGCATTGTTACTGAAGACAACAAGGGCGGAGTAGTCGTTACCATCAAAGGCATCCGCGTATTTGTTCCCGCTTCTCAGACAGGACTTGGCAAGGAAGCCGAAATGAGCGAGCTTCTCAAGAAAAAGGTTCGCCTCAAAATCAAAGAGGTCAATCGCGCTCGCCGCCGCGTTGTTGGCAGCATCCGTGATGTTTCAAAGGATGAGCGCAGAGAGCGTTCCGATAAGGTCTGGTCTGATATCGAAGTCGGAAAGCACTTTAACGGCACTGTCAAATCCCTTACCAGTTATGGCGTTTTCGTAGACATCGGTGGTATCGACGGTATGATTCACGTTTCAGAACTCAGCTGGAGCCGTGTAAAGCAGCCCAGCGATGTTATGAACGTCGGCGACGCGGTTGATGTATATGTAATCAACTTCGATAAGGAAAATCATAAGATTTCTCTCGGCTACAAGGACCCCAACGGCAATCCTTGGGAGAAGTTCATGAACACCTATAACGTCGGTGACGTTGTAAATGTTAAAATTGTTAAGCTCATGCCTTTCGGTGCTTTTGCCGAGGTTATGCCTGGTGTTGACGGACTTGTTCACATTTCGCAAATTTCAAATCACCGCATCGGAAAGCCTGAAGAGGTTTTGAATGTCGGCGAAGCTGTCGATGTCAAAATTACTGCTGTCGATACCGAAAAGCAGAAGATTTCCTTGAGCATACGCGCTTTGCTCGAGCCTGAGATGAAGCCCGAAGGCGAGCAGGCAGAAGCAGTTGCTGAAAAAAGTGCTCTTGTTTATGAAGTATCCTCAACAGGTGAAGCAACTGGAGTTGCTCCCGAATCTGAAGAAACTAAATAAGCTTTCGTTTGAATCACACAAAAGCCCTAATTACAAGCTTCGTAATTAGGGCTTTTTTTCATTATGAGCTTATTATCACCAAAAGTAGCCCTTTTTGCCTGAATATTGTACTCGCTTCACGATTATCTCCAATATTCACTGTATTTTAACTATTTTTAATTATTTGTTATACTTTCTTGCTAATTTTCAGATTTTCGTGTATAATCAATATAGGGATTACATATTCTATATACTTTTAGACGGGAGGGATAAACTTGTTTAGCATCGGAGACCGGATTGCGCACCCCATGCACGGCGCCGGAACCATAGACAGCATCGTTAAGCGCAAGCTTGACGGCACGGAAAAAGATTACTATGTTCTAAAACTTCCCGTCGGTGATATGCTGGTGATGATACCGGTTGATTGCACAGAAAGTATCGGAGTCAGACCGATTGTAGAGCCATCAGAAGCGGAAAGTATCATTGGAGCTTTTGCTGGAATCGAAGTCAACATGACTCAGAATTGGAATAAACGCTATCGTGAAAACATGGTAAAAATAAAGAGCGGAGATTTGTTAGAAGTAGCCGCTGTAATTAAAGGTTTAATGCTTAGAGACACCGATAGAGGACTTTCCACCGGAGAGCGAAAAATGCTCCACTCTGCAAAACAGATTCTGATTTCGGAAATTGTATTATCCGAAAGCATCACATATGAAGAAGTTGAGCAGAGAATAAATATAGCTGTTTCTTAGCAACCGTTGACGGGCAGCGTAAGCATTTGGGAATCCTTTATGCTGACGCGCCCGTTTACAATTTTATTTTTTCTTTTTCAAAGGCAAGACTAAAGCTCGCTAAGTTTCTCGTACGTGTTGCAAGCCCAGCGGGCAGCCATAAATCATACGCAAAAGGCCATTTCATTGCATGGTCTTTTGTTCCTTGTGTGTAAAGAAGGGAATGGTCTCAATTATGCCAATTACTAACCTTTTCGAACTATTTCAAAAAAGTATCAGCTGCTCAGCCGTTATTGTTGCGGCGGGCAGCTCAAGCCGTTTTGGAAGCGACAAGCTTTTCGCTCCGCTTTCGGATATTCCGGTTCTTGCTTATTCTCTTACGACTTTTGAGAACTGCAAATACATTTCGGAAATTGTTGTGGTTACAGATCCGGAGAAAATAGTCAAAATGGCACAGCTTTGCGAAAGCTACAACATCAGCAAGGTCACGAAAATAGTCTGTGGTGGTGCAACTCGTCTGGAGTCCGCTTTGAGTGGCGTTTCCGAGACAGATAAGCACTGCAATCTGATTGCAATTCACGATGGCGCAAGACCGCTTGTGACGACAAAGATAATTGAAGAAACAATCGAAAGCGCATTTAAAAATAAGGCAGCGGTTCCGGTAGTCCCGTCAAAGGACACCATAAAAATCGTTTCGAACTCATTCGTTACCGAAACGCCTGACAGATCAGCGGCATTTGGTGCGCAGACGCCGCAGGTTTTTATCCCTGAGCTTATTAAGGGTGCGCTGACAAATGCGCTCCAAAACGACATTGCGATTTTTGACGACGCTTCTGCCGTGGAAAACCTTGGCTTCTACGTATGTGCTACGCAAGGAAGCGAAGAAAACATCAAAATTACAACTCCTCTCGATTTAAAGTTTGCCGAGTGCATCCTTACGTCAAGAAAGGAGCGAGCTTCATTATGAGAATTGGGCACGGCTATGACGTACACAGACTTATTGAAAACAGGAAGCTAATAATAGGCGGAATCGAAATACCTTACGAAACGGGGCTGGACGGACACTCCGATGCGGACGTTTTGCTTCACGCTATTATGGACGCTTTGCTTGGCGCTGCGGCGCTCGGAGATATTGGGATGATGTTTCCCGACAACGATCCTCAATATAAGGGAGCGGACAGTGCCGAACTCCTGCGGCTTGTTTATGCACGAATATCGGCATTGGGGTATCACATCGAAAACCTCGACTGCACGGTTATAGCACAAGCACCGAAGCTTGCAGGCTATATTTTGGAAATGAGAAAAAAAATTTCGCTTGTGCTAAATGTGGAAATTGACCGCGTTAACGTCAAAGCTACCACAGAAGAGCATCTGGGCTTTACAGGCTCGGGTGAGGGGATTGCCGCCCACTCCGTTGTGCTGATAGATAACTGAACATGAGCCATAATTTGAGCATAGAATATCTCAGACCGACTATCGGTCAATCTACCTGTCGGAAGGGAAAATTTCTATGCTTCATTATTTACTCATGTGCAAATCGCTCACCTATGCACAAAGAGCTTCTCGTGCACTTGAGCGTATAGGCATAACCGCAATAATTACAAAAGCTCCGAAAAGCATAACGGGTCAAGGCTGTAATTACTGTGTCAAGGTTTCCGAAAAAAACCTTGTGCGTTCAATAACCACGCTCAAGGATACCGGGCTAGGGCCGACAAGGGTCTTCCTTGTTTCCCACGACGGTTCAATTAGCGAGGTGACTAAATGATTTACTTTGATTGCGCGGCAACTAGCCTTCAAAAGCCTGTTGGGGTTTCGGTTGCCGTCAGCCGCGCTATGTCCACAATGGCAAGTCCCGGAAGAGGCTGCCACAAACCGGCAATGCTTGCAGCAGACTGTGTTCTTAACTGCCGTATGCTGCTTGCGTCTTATTTCAATATTCCGGAACCAGAAAATGTCATTTTTACTTTTAACGCCACTCACAGCTTGAATATCGCTATAAATTCACTTATATCCGAGGGCGACAAAGTTGTAATCTCGGGCTATGAGCACAACTCGGTTACTAGACCTTTAAGAGCCGTAAACGCCGATGTTTGCATTGCAAGATCAAAGCTTTTTGACCAAAATGGAACTGTCGAGGCTTTCAGACAGGCGATTCCGGGCGCAAAGTGTGTGGTTTGTGCTCACGTGTCCAATGCCTTTGGATTCATATTGCCAATTAAGGAAATATCAGCGCTTTGCCGCGAGTTCGATATTCCTCTCATAATAGATGCGTCGCAGTCCGCAGGAACATTACCGATAGACTGTTCAGAGCTAAACGCTGCATTTGTTGCAATGCCGGGACACAAGGGACTGCTAGGGCCGCAGGGAACCGGTGTGTTGTTGTGTAGCCACGAAGCTAAGCCGACTTTATTCGGCGGCACAGGCAGCAACAGTGCAACAAACCTCATGCCGGATTTCTTACCTGACAGACTTGAAGCCGGAACACATAACGTCACAGGCATCGCCGGGCTTACTCAGGGCGTGAAATTCATAATGTCTAAACCAAAAGATGCTATTTTCAAGCATGAGAAGAATCTTTGTGCGGCATTTGCAGAGAAAATTCACGGCATTCCGGGGCTAAAGCTCTTTTTTGACGAAAGTATGTCAGCTCAGTCGGGCGTGCTGTCGGTTATGAGCAGCAGAATAGACAGTGATGAGCTTGCGGAAAGGCTGGGAAAAGCCGGTATTTGCGTCCGAGCCGGTCTGCACTGTTCTCCGACCGCGCACGAAACAGTTGGCACAATCGAGGAAGGAACGGTTAGATTCAGCTTTTCACCGTTCAACACACTTTCCGAAGTCAACATTGCGGCGGACTCACTAAAAAAAATATTGAATACTTTGTAAATAACAGTAATTACGTTTGCCATTTTAAGTCATGTATTATATAATAATTTCCGTGTAATTGTTTACTTGGCAAATTAGGCCTCAGACTTTCTGCCGTGAGTGGCTATAATGTTTGAACTATTTACAAATAGAGGGTTATTTCCTATGGAAGAGTTTAAAAACTCAATTTTACAGACAGTACATTATCTGTTGTCTGCCAGGGTGCCGGATATAATCGACATCCTTATTGTCGCGTACTTGATATACAAGCTAATTGGGCTTATACGCAGGACAAACTCCCATAAGGTCGCAAAGGGAGTTGTCATAGTTTTTCTTGTGCTTTGGGTCTCCAATTGGCTCAATTTGACAGTAATCCATTTCATTTTGAGCAAAACGGTCGAGGTTGGCTTACTGGCTTTGGTTATTCTATTCCAGCCAGAACTACGGCGTGCGCTTGAAAAGGTCGGAAGCGGCAGCATAATATCCTTGTTTCGCGGTGACGTTCCCGTTCAAATCGTTGACACAGCCATCACGCAGACTGTTATTGCCTGCAAGTCAATGTCAAAGGACAAAACAGGCACTCTTATTGTTTTTGAGCGTATAAATAAGCTGGACAACCAGATAAATACCGGAACAATCGTTAATTCCGACACAACTGCGGAACTACTGAAAAACATTTTCTATAACAAGGCTCCGCTCCACGACGGAGCAGTTATCATCAGCGACGGAAGAATTGCGGCCGCAGGCTGCATGCTTCCTCTTTCCAGCAACCAGAACCTCAGCCGCGACTTGGGAATGCGCCACAGAGCAGGAATCGGCATGAGTGAGCATTCCGACGCTGTTGTAGCTATTGTATCCGAAGAAACAGGAGCGATTTCCATAGCGGTAGACGGTATGCTCAAACGTCATTTGTCTCCTGAAACCTTTGAGAAAATTCTTAGAAATGAGATAATCATTGAGGAAGCGCTCGTTACGGAAAAAAAGAAGAAAAGCTACCGTGATTTGTTTAGGGTGAAGAAGAATGGATAAGAAAAATGTGAAACCCAGCTTTCTGGATAACAAGTTTTTATGGGTCGTAGTTTCTCTTCTCGCGTCAATTCTTCTGTGGGTCTATGTTACGACATCGGAAGGTGACGTAATTGAGCGAACCTACGAAGGTGTTCAGGTAGTGTTTAAAGGCCAGGAAACGTTACTTGACAAAGAAGGATTGGTTATTTCCAACGTCAGCTCAAACACGGTCAGCGTGCGGCTGCGAACCACGCGCCGCGAGATCTCAAAGCTTACTTCAAGCAATATTGTTGCTGTTGTTGATGTTTCAAAGTTCAATTCAAAAGGAATTTACAATCAGTCGGTTTCCATTGAGTTTCCCACGGGAAGCGATACAAGTGCGCTTGATGTTGTTAGCACACTGCCCAATAGCATCTCTTTCAATATTGATAAAACAAGTACTAAGACTATTGATATAAAAGGCAGGTTTGCCGGTTCGGTGGCCGAGGGCTATGCGGCACACCCGATTGAATTTGACCCGCAGACAGTAACGATAAGCGGGCCTGAAAGCGAAATTAGCAAGGTGGCATATGGATGGGTCGAGGTTGACCGCGAAAATGCAAATAAAACAATTAAATTTGTTTCATCATACGTTCTTATGGACGACAGGGGAAACGAGATTGATATAAACAACATTGTTCTCAGTGACGAAACTGTTTCCGTCACTGTTCCGATAACTTCAACCAAAGAAGTTCCTCTATCGGTCGATTTGGTGGAGGGTGGCGGAGCGACGTCGGAAAATGTTAAGATTACCTGTGAACCTTCGACCATAACCATTGCGGGGGACGCCGAAATGCTTGCCGGTATCAACAAGATTTCACTTGGAACCGTTGACCTGTCTTCATTTGCGTCTTCATTTGAAGATACCTTCGCAATTGTTCTGGATAACAAGGTTTCAAATGTCACTGGAATTACTGAGGTTAAAGTTACAATTCAAATAATTGGGCTTGAAACCAAAAAGTTTAATGTTACTAACATTACAACAATAAACGGTCCTTCTGGGCGAACAGGCTCAATAGTGACAGAGAATATCGAAGTCACTCTGCGCGGCAAAAGCAACGTTCTTTCAAAAATTGCTGCAAACAACATCCGCGTAGTTGCCGACCTAACTGATATCGGCTCCACTGCTGGAGTATTCCAGCCGCCCGCAAAGGTTTATGTAGATGGCTTCACGGAAGTCGGAGCAATCGGCGAGTACAGCGTATATGTAAAACTCAAATAGCCGAAAAATCGGCTTTATTCTAATCGTAGACTGCACAATAATGTGTATTATCTTCAATTAGCGGAAAGGATAACGCTATATGGTTAAAAGTATGACCGGCTACGGCGGTGCAAAAGGAACAGAAGGTGCCTATAAGCTTTCTGTGGAGTTGAAAAGTGTTAATAACCGCTACCTTGATACTTCGGTGCGCCTTCCGAGAAGCTTCATGTATGCCGAAGAAGCGGTGAAATCAGCCGTTCAGGCTCACGTTTCACGGGGCAAGGTAGATGTCTTCATCTCCTTTGATGCGGCTTCGGGTGAGGGTATTGCCGTCAATGTCAACGAAGATTTAGCTGCCGGCTACAAGGCGGCAATAGAGAGCATTGGAGCTAAGCTGGGTGTCAGCTCCGATGTTACGGCATACCAAATCGCTAGACTTTCGGACGTTTTGAATCTGGACAAGAAAGACATTGAAAAGGAAGCTGCGCACAAGGAGCTTATGCAGGTTTTGGATAAAGCCTTGTTCGATTTTGACACGATGCGTGAACGCGAGGGAAGAAAGCTCTTTGACGACATATCTTCAAGGTTAGACGCTATCGAAAAATTCGTAGCCTTTGTTGAAACGCGTTCTCCGCAGGCAGTGACGGAATACCGCGAAAGGCTGACAAAAAAGATGCAGGAGATTCTCGAAAACAAGCAAATTGACGAGAGTCGTATACTTACCGAGGCTGCAATTTATGCTGACCACATCGCGACTGACGAGGAGACTGTTCGACTTCGCAGCCATATTGAGCAGATGCGTGGAATGCTTACAAGCGATACTCCTACCGGCAGAAAACTGGATTTCATCGTTCAGGAGCTTAATCGCGAGACAAATACTATCGGCTCAAAGTGCAACAACAATGATATAACCCGAGTCGTTTTGGACATGAAATCCGAAATTGAAAAAATCAGAGAACAGGTTCAAAACATTGAATAGGGGGAGTAAACCTTGAAACTTATCAACATTGGTTTCGGCAACATGGTGTCGGCCTCTCGTGTAATCGCGATTGTCAGCCCTGAGTCGGCACCTATAAAGAGAATAATACTTGACGTGCGTGACAGGGGACAGCTAATCGACGCAACCTATGGCAGACGAACCAGAGCAGTTGTAATTATGGACAGCGGTCACGTTATTCTCTCGGCGATTCAGCCCGAAACCGTTGCCGGCAGGATGAGCGGCAAAAACGAACAGGACGTTGGAGGTGAAACAGAAAATGAATGATAGCGGGAAATTGATTGTGGTGTCCGGCCCGTCCGGTGCCGGTAAAAGCACGGTCATTTCGCGAGTTATGGAAGCAGACAAAAGCGTTGTTTTTTCCGTTTCTGCGACAACCAGAAAACCGCGTGAGGGAGAGCGCCAAGGCGCAGATTATTATTTTACGAGCTTTGATAATTTCCAGCAGATGATTGAAAACGGTGAGCTTCTGGAGCACGCCCAATACGTTGAAAACTACTACGGCACCCCAAAAGCACCCGTAGTTTCAAACCTCGAAAAAGGTCTGAGCGTATTGTTCGACATTGAAGTTCAGGGCGCCATGCAAATTAAAAACAGGTGTCCGGAGGCTGTGCTGATTTTTATCATTCCATCCGACTTTTCTCAGATTGAAAAAAGACTTCATTCAAGAGCAACGGACAGCGAGGAAAAAATTAAGCAGCGTATCAAAACAGCAAAACACGAGTATTCAATGGCACTGAATTACGATTACATCGTTATTAACGATGATCCTGATTCGGCAGCCAATGAGATAAAATCCATCATTACCGCCGAGAAATGCAGAGCGGCTGACCGAAAAAAATATTTGACTGAGGTGTGTTCATTATGATGCTATATCCCCCCCTTTCCGATTTAGTACAGAAGGTTGGAAGCCGTTACTTGCTTGTAAACCTTGTTTCCCGCAGGGCAAGAGAACTTTCAAATCAAGCAGATGACAACGGTACTTCTCTTGATAAAAAGCCCGTATCAACCGCTATTGACGAGGTCTATGCCGGAAAAATCAAAGCAGTTGCGAAGGCTAAGTAGTAGGCGTTATTTGCCCCGATTGCGAATTATTTCGATGCGGCTGCAAATTTTGACAGCAACGGAATATGAGCATTTTCTGATTAAGGAGCGGTGACAAAGTGGATAAACTGGTTGCAAAAATCGCGGTATCTGCCGCCACCTATCAGATTGACAAGCCTTATGACTACATCATCCCCGAAAATCTTTCAGATGGAATTTTGCCTGGAATGCGAGTCATCGTTCCGTTTTCAAAGGGCAACAGGAAAACCGAAGGTATAGTTCTTGACTTGTTCCGTACATCCGACTACGAAAAGCTTAAATGCGTTTTATCCATATTGGACGAAACCCCCGTTATTTCAGAAGATATGATAAAGCTCGCCTTATGGATGCGAGAGCGCTTTTTCTGTACGGTGTATGATGCTGTCAAAGCCATGCTTCCCGCAGGACTTTGGTATAATCTGAGCGCAGTCTGCCGCATTGCGGAGGGCATAAGTCGTGATGAAGCATATGCTGTTGTGGAGCGCTCAGAAAAGCAGCGCCGAATACTCGACGTGGTTTTTGCTCATGGCGGTGTCTGTGAATACCGCGACATTGAGCTTGCCTTCAGCACCGATGATCCCTTGAGTGCTATCCGCGGGCTTTCCTCAAAGGGCATCGTCATAACCGACTGCCTTGAAAGCCGCAGAATTAAAGACAAAACCGTAAGCTACGCTTCATTAGCCGTGCCAACCGAAAACGCAACTGAAACGGCTGCCGCAAAAAAGCGCTCAGCTCCGTCACAGTCTGCTGTGCTGGAGCTTTTAGCGAACTTTGGCGGAGCCACCACGAATGACATCCGATATTTGACGGGTGCGGGAAGTGCCGTTATTAAGAGACTTGAGCAGGACAGGTTAATTATCGTCGAGCAGGTTGAGGTATTCCGCAGGCCCGAATACAGGGAAGGCGAAAAGCTGTCTCTTCCACAACTAAGCGAACAACAAAAAGAAGCCTTCGAAGGCATTTTAACTCTTCTGAATGGAAATGATGCCGCTTGCGCTTTGCTTTACGGAGTAACGGGCAGTGGAAAAACCTCGGTTTACATTCACCTTATCGACACGCTTTTAAAGCAAGACAAATCCTCAATTCTACTGGTTCCCGAAATCGCGCTTACACCACAGATGCTGGAAACTTTCTCATCATATTTTGGTGATGAAATTGCCGTAATGCACAGCTCGCTGTCAGCAGGTGAGCGTTACGATGAGTGGAAGCGCATCAAAAATGGCATAGCGAGAGTCGTCGTTGGCACTCGAAGTGCAATTTTCGCACCGGTGCAGAATTTGGGTCTAATAATTATTGACGAGGAGCAGGAAGACACCTACAAGTCCGAGAATGCGCCCCGTTACCATGCGCGAGACATTGCGAAATTCCGCTGTGCTCGCACAAAGGCCGCCTTACTGCTTGGCAGTGCAACTCCCGATGTCGTTACCCGTTATAACGCCCAAATGGGCAAATATAGCTTTTTCATCCTGTCTGAGAGATACAATCAAATGTCTCTTCCGCAGGTTGAAATTGTTGACATGAAAAAGGAACTCAGAAACGGCAACGGCGGAGATTTAAGTTCCGTTTTAATCAAAGAGCTTGAGGATAACATTGAAAATGGCGAACAGAGCATACTTTTTCTCAATCGCCGTGGAATGTTCAAGCTTATAAGCTGCTGCGAATGTGGTTATACATATAAGTGTCCACGTTGCAGCGTCAGTCTTACTTATCACAGCGCAAACAAACGCCTTATGTGCCACTATTGCGGGCACTCACAAACCGTTGACAATTCTTGCCCCGATTGCGGCGGTAAGCTCAATTTTGTTGGTTCCGGCACGCAGAAAATTGAGGAGGAGCTTCTCGAGATTTTCCCCGAGACCAAAATTGTGCGTTTGGACACAGACACAGTTTCCGGTGCCGGCTCACACGATGTTCTGCTCAACAAATTTCGAGACGAAAAAATCCCGATTTTGATTGGCACGCAAATGGTAGCCAAGGGATTGGATTTCCCAAATGTCACGCTTGTCGGCGTCCTTTCAGCCGATCAGTCACTATATTCCGGTGATTATCGAGCCTCCGAGAGAACTTTTTCGCTTATTACTCAGGTTGTTGGTCGTTCGGGCAGAGGAGAAGTTCCCGGCAGAGCTGTCATTCAGACATTTACTCCGCAAAACCAGGTGATTATGCAAGCGGCAGAGCAGGATTACGACGGCTTCTACTCATCCGAGCTTGAGATGAGAAGACTGCAATGGTGTCCGCCTTTTTCGGATTTATTTTCCGTTACGGCTGTCGGACAAAACGAAACCGCTGTTATGCGCAGTCTCAACACCGCAAAGCGTATTTTGACAAAAGAGCTTACAGGGAGGGCAGATGTTCGAGTTTTGGGCCCCGCCCCGCTTTCAGTCGTTCGTGTAAACAATAGCTTTCGCTATCGGCTCACACTGTCCTGTAAGGAAGACAGAACGGTTCGTCAACTGATTTCAAACGTCATAATCTTTTGCAACACTAACAAGGAATTTAAGGGTGTTACGGTCTTTGGAGATATTAACGCCAATCAATAATAGATAATTATAGAAAATCCATTGAACAGGAGTTTGGATATGGCCATTCGCAACATAGTTCAAAAAGGCGACAGCGTGCTCGAAAAGCACTGCCGTCCCGTTACAGAGTTTAACGACAGACTTCACATTTTGCTTGACGATATGAGTGAAACGCTTTTGGAGTCAGGCGGCGTGGGGCTTGCGGCACCGCAGGTTGGCGTTTTGCGCCGTGTGGTTGTTGTTTTAGAAACCAATGTGCCGGAAGACGAAGAAGAATATATTATCGAGCTTATCAACCCCGAAATTATTTTTGAGGACGGCGAGCAGAGAGGGCCTGAGGGCTGTCTTTCATTGCCCGGGAAATACGGGATTGTGACACGCCCGAACAATGTCAAGGTTCGTGCGCAGGACAGAAACGGCAATTTCTTTGAGGTAGAGGGCGAAGTTCTGACGGCTCGCTGCTTCTGCCACGAAATTGACCATCTGGATGGGGTAATGTTTCCTGAACGTGCCGAGCGCATGCTCACACCAGAAGAATTAAGTGATGATTAGCAGTAATTGGAGATGATCGCCGATGCGTATTGTTTTTATGGGCACGCCGGATTTTGCCGCTGCCTCGCTGAAACGTCTAATTGATGAAGATTTTGACGTGGTCGGCGTTTTTACACAGCCCGATAAGCCAAAAAACAGGGGAATGAAGCTGTGTGCAAGCCCCGTTAAAGAAATTGCGCTTGAGGCTGGTATTCCAGTGCTTCAGCCGGAAAAAATGCGAGATGGAACGGCACTTGAAGCATTAAAGTCCCTTTCGCCAGACCTCGTTGTGGTCGTTGCCTATGGACGAATTCTACCGGATGACATTCTGGCTGTACCATCAAAGGGCACAATTAACATTCACGGCTCACTTTTGCCAAAATACCGCGGAGCTGCGCCAATACAGTGGGCAGTTCTCAACGGCGACAAGGTAACAGGCGTAAGCACTATGTACCTCGCCACCGAAATTGACAGCGGAGACGTAATTTACACCGCCGAAACTGAGATAGGCGAATTTGAATCATCGGGAGCACTATTTGAACGTTTGCGTGACCTCGGTGCCGAGCTTTTGTGCAAAACCGTTCGTGACATTGAGCAGGACTGTGCGCCGAGAACACCGCAGGATGCCGAGAGTGCAACGTTTGCACCGCCGCTTACAAAAGAAATGTGTGCAATTGACTGGAACAAAACCCCGCGCGAAATCGTAAAGCACATTTGCGGACTCGACCCGTGGCCAGTCGCAACGGCGGAGCTTGCGGGAATTTCCTTTAAGATTTACGGTGCGGAGTATACTGAGCACAAAACCGATAAGCCCGCGGGAACTGTCGTTTCAGCCGACAGCAAAAAGGGCATAGAGGTTGCTTGCGGAAATGGGGAAACACTGCTCATCACGCGACTTCAGGCATCTTCCGGAAAGCAGATGTCTGCCGGAGATTATCTTCGCGGGCACCCAATAAACATATAACGTTACGGCGCCTTGAGCGCAACGGAGGTTACAATGGCAAAATCGTCCAGAGAGGCAGCTTTATCCGTTTTGGAGCGCTGCCGCAGAAATCAGGCATTTTCGGATGCGCTATTAGGAAGCGTTATGCAGTCGGCAGGTCTTAATTCAAAAGACAGCGCCCTCTGCACAAGGCTTTGTTACGGCGTTTTGCAGAATATGCTTCTCTGTGACTTCTACATAGACCATTTCGCATCAAATGCGCAAAAGCTAGAACCTAAGGTTCGTGACATTTTGCGGCTGTCCGTCTATCAAATACTATTTATGGACAAAATTCCTTTGCACGCCGCCGTAAGTGAGGGCGTAGAGCTTTGCAAAAAATGTGGGTTTGCAAGAGCTTGCGGTCTTGTCAACGCCGTACTTCGCAAAATTTCCGATAACAAGGATAAACTTCCCGCTATACCATACAAGGACATAAATGAGTACCTCTCAATAAAATACAGCACACCAATCGGGCTTGTCCAAAAGCTTAATGATGAATTCGGAGCTGAATTTGCTGAGGGAATTTTAAGGGCGAATAACGAAGCCGCGCCGCTAACTATTCAGGTAAACACACTTAAAACAACGTCTGACGAGCTTATACCACTGCTTGAAAGTAAAGGCATCTTTGTAATGCCGCACGATTTGCTGCCGGACTGCTTTGACATTTACGGCACCGGAGATATTGCCGGGCTTGTTGAGCACAAAACCGGACTATTTTACGTTCAGGACGCAGCGGCGCGTCTATCCGTGCTGGCGGCAAAGCCAGAGCAAGGACAGACCGTTTTGGATGCCTGCAGTGCTCCGGGAGGAAAGAGCTTTGCCTCCGCCATTTTTATGAATAACAGCGGAAAGATATTTTCCAACGACATTCACGAAAACAAGCTGATACGCGTCAAAGAAGGTGCGAAGCGACTTGGAATTGATATAATCTCGACCGCCGTTATGGACGCTTCAAAGCCGGATAAGAGTCTGGAGTCTGCTTATGACCTTGTTATTGCGGATGTTCCGTGTTCCGGACTCGGGGTTATTCGTAAAAAGCCCGATATTCGATACAAAGACCTTGCAGAAATCGAAAAATTACCCGAAACACAGCTAAACATCCTGAACGGACTTGCACCCTGCGTCAAGCCTGGGGGAGTATTGCTATATTCCACCTGCACCATTCTTGAGCAGGAAAACGGCGGAGTTATTGAACGATTTCTTCGTGAGCACAAGGAATTCACTGCCGAAGGCTTTGAACTGCCCGCTCCGATTGGAGAAGTCAAAAATGGCAGGCTTAGCCTGTACCCGCATATTCATTATACAGACGGCTTTTTTGTCTGTAAGCTAAGGAAACAAAATGAAAACTGATATAAAATCCATGCTTCCCGAAGAAATTGAAAATGCTCTCGTCAAAATCGGAGAACCAAAATACAGAGCCAAGCAGGTTTTTACGTGGCTGAACAGGGGAGTGCTCTCGTTTGACGAGATGTCTGACCTTCCCAAAAAGCTTCGCACTGCTCTTGACGAGAATTTTTATATAACGACTCCAAAACCCATACGCAAACAGGTATCTCAAATTGATGGTACCGTTAAGTACCTCTGGGAGCTTACGGACGGCAACGCCGTTGAAACCGTTGTTATGAGTTATCAGCACGGCAACACTGTTTGTATTTCGACTCAGGTTGGCTGCCGTCAGGGCTGTGCATTCTGCGCCTCGACGATAGGCGGGTTAGTTCGCAATCTTGAGCCTTCCGAAATGCTGGACGAGGTTTTGTTTTCACAAACAGATTCAGGCCTTCCGATTTCAAACATCGTGCTTATGGGCATAGGCGAGCCGCTTGATAATTTTGATAATGTTGTAAAATTCCTAAAACTTATCAATCATCCTGACGGAATGAATATCGGTATGCGCCACATTTCGCTCTCGACCTGCGGACTGACAGAAAAAATTGACAAACTGGCGGAACTTAATCTACAATTAACATTATCAATTTCTCTTCATGCTCCTGACGATGAAACGCGAACAAGACTAATGCCTGCAAACAGAGGTAGGGGAGTCGACGAGCTGGTTAGCGCCTGCAAGCGCTATTTTAAGCGCACAGGCCGAAGGATTTCCTTTGAATACGCAATGATTGACGGCGTAAACGACACCCCCAAACACGCAAGGTTGCTTTCCCTTAAGGCAAAGTCCTGTAGTGCGCACGTTAACCTTATTCCGCTCAACCATGTTGAGGAGAGAGAATTTAAGCCATCCACAAAGGAAAACCTCAACAACTTCGTAAAAATCCTTGACGAAAACGGGGTAAATTCAACAGTACGCAGAAAGCTCGGCGGTGATGTCGAAGCTTCCTGCGGTCAATTAAGAAGAAATGTTGCCAAGAAAGGTGACTGACATATATAAGCCGAAAGGCGTGCACGAGAGATAAAGAGAACTGTTTCCCGTGCTTAGGAGGCGCAAATGAAAGGCTACACCATAACCGATGTGGGTAAGGTGAGATCCGAAAACCAAGACTGTGTTCGGTTAATTCTGAACACGCTGCCGTCTTATGCTGTTCTCGCGCTCTGCGACGGAATGGGAGGCGCAAACGCTGGCAGTGTTGCAAGCGAAATTGCCTTGTCTTCCTTTACGACGCAGGTTACTGAACACCTTTCCGACAAAAAAGCCAAAGATACTATTACCGAAACGGTTTGCAGTGCCGCAGCACAGGCGAATGACTGCGTTTTTGAACGTGGATGCACCGACAAAACGTGCGAAGGAATGGGTACAACCCTTGTCGCGGCAATTGTCAAGGGCAAAGAGTGCTGTGTCGCAAATATTGGCGACAGCAGGGCCTATCTTATCTCCGACGGAGAGATTACGCAAATTACCCGCGACCATTCCTTTGTCGAGGAAATGATTGTCAAAGGCACCATAACTCGCGAACAGGCACGCAATCACCCAAAAAAGAACATCATAACACGTGCATTGGGTGCTGACAAAACTGTTGTCTGCGATACATTTCCAATCGATTTGAAGAAAAACGACTTGCTTCTTTTGTGCTCGGATGGCTTGAGCAATACGCTCAGCGACACTGAAATTCTTGATATCGTCAACAGCAAAAAAAATCTTTCTGATATCGGAAAAGAACTGCTTAAAATGGCTCTTTCGAGGGGCGCTCCGGACAATGTTACGATCGGCTTACTTAGAAAATAATTTGAACCTCGTTTATTGGAGGACTTATAATGGAAAATTGTATGGACAGGTATCTGGGTCAGCTTCTTGACAACAGATATGAGATACTAGAGGTAATCGGCTCCGGTGGCATGGCCGTTGTTTACAAGGCTTTATGTCACAGGCTTAATCGTCATGTCGCGGTCAAGATATTAAAAGACGAATTTGCCAACGACAACGAATTCCGTGAGCACTTTAGAGCAGAATCTCAGGCTGTTGCAATGCTATCGCACCCGAATATAGTGTCGGTCTACGATTTCAGCCGTGATTCCAACTGTCAGTATATCGTCATGGAGCTTTTAGAGGGCATCACCCTCAAACAATATATGCAGAAAAAAGGCGCTCTCAGCTGGAAGGAGTCGCTGCATTTTGCCACGCAGATTGCAAGGGCGTTAAGTCATGCGCACAGCAAGGGCATTGTACACCGCGACATCAAGCCTCAGAATATAATGGTTGTTAAAGACGGAAGCATTAAAGTTGCAGATTTCGGTATCGCTCATCTTCAAAACGAGAGCAACGCCGAAGCCTCCGAAACAATGGGCTCAATACACTACATCAGCCCCGAGCAAGCTCACGGCGACCCTGTCGACGCCCGTGCTGACATTTACTCTCTCGGTGTGGTTATGTACGAAATGCTTACCGGAAGGCTTCCGTACGAGGGCGACACGGTCGAAGCAATCGCGATTCAGCACATTAGCCAGATGCTTACGCTACCTGGTGATATAAAATCCGACATTCCCGTCCAGCTTGAGGATATAACACTCCTAGCATTGTCTCCCGACATAAATTCGCGCTATCAGTCCGCAGATGAGCTTTTGAATGACCTTGAAGCATTCCGCAAGAGCCAAGCTTTATTAAATGCTGATTCGGTCATGTCTGAGGAAATTGAGACTGCGGCAGATGATACCTTACCGCTTTTTAGTAAGCTTTTCCGCACGAGGAATGAGCACTCGGGCGAGAGCTATTCACAAAGAAAAGCTCGGTCAAGAACGGTGAGCACGTTTACCGGTTTTGCATTAATTGCGATTTTCCTTATCGCTGTAGTTACAGGTTTATGGAAATATTGGATAGAGGATATTTTTACAGAGTCCCAAAGAGTTGATATTCCGAGCTTTGTCAGCGAGGACAGCGAGGATGTCACAAAAAGCGACGCATATAAGGGGACTTTCACGTTTCATGTTACCTATGCGATTGACCCCAATATGCCCGAGGGAAAGGTTATAAGTCAAAAACCCGAAGCGGGGCGCAGCATTGCCTTGAGCGATGGCGATATTGACATTGAGCTTATAGTAAGTACTGGAATCATGATGACTACTATGCCCGATATGGTAAATCACGAATACCGTGAGGCAACAATTGCACTGGAGAAGCTCGGTTTTGATGTTAAAACAGAAATTATTGCCTCTGACACAATAACGGAAGGCTATGTCGTCAGCACTAAGCCCACTGCAAACGAGCAGGCCGCAGCCGGTTCAACCGTTTATGTTTCAATCAGCGGCGGACCCGAAATAAAAAAGGTCACTATGCCAAGCCTCGTCGGAAAATCTAAGGATACAGCAACCGCGAAGCTTAGCAGTCTTCTTCTTGACCTTGGAAGTATCAGTGAGGTGGAGAGCGACTACGCTGCGGGTACAATTATCTGGCAAAGCATCGAATCAGGCGAGTCGGTTGCGGAGCACACCGTAATCTACTTAAAAGTCTCAAAGGGACCCGCGGCAACTCCGGCTACGGAGACTTCACAACCAGCACAATCTGATGCTCCGACCGAAAGTACTGGGGCAGGAGTCTGATGGGTACCGGAAGAATTGTAAAGGCTCTTAGCGGCTTTTATTACGTCCAAACAGAAAGCGGAATCGTCGAGTGCAGAGCCAGAGGGCGTTTTAGGCTGGAGGGAATATCTCCGCTTGTGGGGGATACTGTGGATTTTTGTCTTGACTCAAACGGCAAAGGGACAGTCGACAATATCCACGAGCGTAAAAACAGCTTTTTTCGGCCTTCGGTAGCAAATATTGATTGCATGGTAATTCTTGCTTCGGCAGTCAACCCTATAACCGATCCGTTTTTAATCGACAGAGTTACGGCGCTTGCCGATAATGCGGGCTGTGAAGTGATTGTGTGCATCAATAAAACGGATATGGACAGAGGCGACGCACTTTTCGAGATATACCGAACCACCGGTTATACCCTTATCAGAACAAGTGCTGATACAGGAGAAGGTATTGACGAACTGCGTGAAGCCATAAAAGGTAAGCTGTGTGCTTTCACTGGGAATTCCGGAGTCGGGAAATCGAGCATTTTGAATGCACTTTCTCCTGAACTCAATATCAAAGTCGGCGAAGTGAGCGATAAGCTCGGGCGCGGACGGCATACCACGCGCCATGTTGAGATTTTTTCACTCGGAAATGGTGCATATATTGCTGATACACCCGGTTTTTCTTCGTTTGATATGGAAAAAACCGAGCATATCCCAAAGGAGCGTCTACAGTTTTCCTTCCTCGAGTTCGAGCCGTTTATTGGAAAATGCCGTTTTGATGACTGCGCACACATTAAAGAACCGGGGTGTGCGGTGCTTGAGGCTGTTGAGAACAAAACGATAAACAAATCGCGCCACGAAAGCTATGTGAGGCTTTATGATATTGCTGCTCAGATAAAAGACTGGGAAATAAAATAGAACTTTCTATCACCAATAACATCCCCTCTGCGTATAATGTACCGGGTACAGAATATGCAGAGGGGATATTTTGCCTACGATAGGAGGGAAATACAAATGCGGAAAAACGTTAGACCGCGCTGCAGAATCGGCTGTTTGGTTGCCTTGCTCGGAGTTTTCGTCTTGCTTGCGCTGGTTCTGCCCTCGTCGTTCTGGTGGTTTGTACTGGGAGCATTGTTAATCTATATCGGCCTTTGCGTGTTAAGAAAGTATTAGACAAAATCTTATATGTAGGAATGGTGATAAATTTGAAGATAACGGTAATCTGTCCGCCGAGGTTTATTCGGACTTTTCTTAGAAAGCTATTTCATTAGAATTAGATAATTATCATACAGAATAATTATCTCAACTTTTATAATTAAGAATAGATAAAGTAACACTAAGATAATAAAAGTAGATGAAGTTAGGTTAATATAATAAAGCATAATCTGCACGTCCGACTCATACTGTTAACAGAAACAGTAATGAAAGGACTGATAATATGCGCGTTGCGCTTCATCGCGTTGAAAGCGATTGCTTGAAACCAATATACGACAACGAGATTTCAAAAGAGGAAACTCTCGAGCTTGTCGTACCAGACGTAAGCGCGGATATAGGGAAAATTCTCGATGTCCGCGGGCAACTCCTGGTGTCTTCACAGAAAGCCAAGGCTGACGAGATACATATCAGCGCATCGGTTGAGGTAACTGTTATTTATTCCGCGGACGACAGCGGAAAAGTACAGTATGTTATGGCAAATATCCCTCTCGATATGACACTTCCTGTTCTGGGCGCGGACGAAAACTCAAAAATAGTTACTCGGTGCGAGCTATGCAATCTGGACGCACGAACGCTTAATCCTCGCAAGTTGCTTTTAAGAGCGAATGCGTGCATTTCAGTAAGCTGCTTCGTACCGGATAAATTCGTGCTTTGGGACAACTTATCGGAAGGAGAAAAAGCTCCCTTATATATTCTGCAAAAGGAAGCCCTGCACACGCTTTTCGTCGGAGTCCGCGAAAAAAGTTTTATCATCTCCGATGAATACAGGCTGCCTGCCGACAAGGAACAAAACGCAAAAATGCTAAGCGCGTCAACGGAAATTTGCGTTCAGGACGCAAAAGCTGTAGGTAACAAGGTGGTCATAAAGGCGGTTGCCAACACCACGGCGGTGTTTTTAAACGAAACTGACGGCAGCTTGTTTGACAGCTTGTTTTCCTCACAGTTTTCGCAGATAATCGAAGTGGATACATATGGAGACAATATAGCTAATTCCGTTAATATCCAGATGAAAGATGCCGAATTCACTATGGTTGCAGGCCGGGAAAACGGCTTTGTTTGTTCGGCACAGCTTCATATGGTTGCACAGACGGTCAGCAAGGAGGCAAAAGTCTCGACTTACGTGGCAGATGCCTACAGCAACGAATATAGACTAATAACTGAAACCGTTGATGCGAAGCTCATGAGCTGTCTACCCGAAAAATCACTTATGCTCAATATGAGATGTAAGGTATCGGCAAGGGAACAGCTAACCGAAATAATGTATGCCGCAATATCGGAGGTTTGCACACAAGTAGACGGAAGCGAAATATCGTGTCAGGTGATCATTGGCGGCGTCGGGTTATGCGAAAACTGTGAGCTTGAAGCAATTGAGCTTAAGCTCTCCGACGAGGAAAACATTGAGCTTTGCAAAAACCAACGCCTCAACATACTCTCGGTCTGCTGCGAAAAACCAACAATTATCGGCATGGCGCAAAACGCAGAAATCAGCGTTGACATTACAATCGGCTACAACATAAGGGAATATTCGGAGATTTGCGCTGTTTGCAGCCTTGAATTCGACGAAGATTGCCCCACGAGAAACGAAAACCGTCCCTCGCTGGTTGTGCTATGCTCCGAAAGAGAATCCGACCTTTGGAATATCGCTAAAAAATACGGTTCAACGATGGAAATGATAGAAAACGCAAACAAATCGGGTGAAGAATTTTCAATTTCTCGCAGACCGCTTCTTATTCCAAGGGCAAAATAGCAAAAGAAGGGTAGCTTCCAGAATAATGCTTGCGCCAACACTGATTGTGTGATAGAATATCGACTGCAAAACACAAGAGGAGCTGTTGATATGTCTGGACATTCTAAGTGGCATAATATTCAGAAAACTAAGGGCGCTGCGGACGCAAAACGCGGCAAAACATTTACAAAAATCGCTAGAGAAATGATTGTAGCCGTTAAAGAGGGTGGAGGGGGAGACCCCGCTAACAATTCCCGTCTTGCTACCGTTATCATGAAGGCAAAGGCTGCAAATATGCCTAACGACAACATCAAGCGCGCCATCGAAAAAGGCATGGGCGCCGGTGATTCTTCAAACTTTGAGAGCATAACATACGAGGGCTATGGCCCCTGCGGCGTCGCTGTTATTGTTGAAACAATGACAGATAACCGCAACCGAACCGCATCCGAAATGCGCCACTATTTCGACAAATACGGCGGGAACATGGGAATGGCCGGTTGCGTTTCGTGGTCGTTTGACAAAAAGGGTGTTATCATTATAGACAACGAGGACAAAAAGCTCGATGAAGACACGGTTATGATGGCAGCTCTTGATGTGGGAGCTGACGACTGCGTTACAGAGGACGAAACTTTTGTAGTCTATACCGCGCCGGATGATTTCCAGTCGGTTGCAGAGGCTCTCGAAAAGCAAGGCTACAAGTTCCTTTCAGCAGAAGTCGAGATGGTTCCGCAGACCTACATCAAGCTTACATCAGAAGACGATGTTAAGAACATGAACAAAATGCTCGAGATGTTCGAAGATAACGACGATGTTCAAAACGTTTGGCATAACTGGGAAAACGAAGACTGATAATTCAATTCAAAACGTTCCAAGCGGCAAACAAAACGCTGTTTGCCGCTTGTTTCAAAATTTATTCAATTACACTTCAAGGAGAAAAGCAGCATGAAAAAAAGTACTGTTTCGATTATTCTGGGAATAATCATTGTAGCGTTCGGAGTATTCTTCGGTGCTAAGGCTTTGGGCTACTTGGAAAATATCGATTTTTCTTTTAACGGATGGTGGACATTATTTATCATCGTCCCCTGTGTCCTTTCTATAGTCAACAGTGGCTTAAACCTGTTCAATACCATTGGAGTAGGTGTGGGCGTGTTGATGTTGCTTTCTGAACAAGATATTTTCAAAGACAGCTTGGGGTATGAGCTGATTGTTCCTTATGTTATTATTGTTTTTGGTCTAAGCATTGTTTTCAAAAAGCCCATACGAATGAACAAAGAAGGTAACAACGGCATCTTTGCAGGAAATCAGGGCGAAAACTATTTTGCGGTTTTTGGCGGCAACACTCCCAATTTCAACGGCGTTGATTTTCGTGGAGCTAATGTCTACGCAATTTTCGGTGGAGTTGATCTAAAGCTTCAAAACGCAGTTATCAGACGTGACTGCATTATAAATTCGTATACTGTGTTCGGTGGCACAGACGTTATACTTCCAAAGAATGTTAAGGTAATCGTAAACAGCACCCCCATATTCGGCGGAGTGGATAACAGATTCAACTCTGAAGCGGGAGAAAATGCTCCTACGGTACTTATTAGAGCTGTCAGCATTTTTGGTGGTACCGACATAAAGTAATCGATAAATAAAAGAGAGCGTCATCCGCTTGGATGACGCTCTCTTTTCATTTTTAGCTTAGTAAAAACACGTTTGTGTCAGTGCCAAAATTGTAAACACTGTAGCAAATCAGAACTTCGTCAATGCCGTTATTCTTGACATAGTCGTTAACCGTAGATTCAACTAGTTGTGTTTTGTAGTATCGCAAATCTATAACGTGGATTTCGGAAAAATTGCTCTGGAGATACGGAATCAGCGAGTCCATATAACTGTCGCGAAGTATCAGAACAGAAGGGGCATCCGTGTTTTTGGTCTTAATCGTTACAAGCGGTGAGTTTCCGCCCATGAACATGGAGTATTTATCCTTCTTTTGAAGAAACGTGTTGTCATATAGTGTTCCCGAAACAGGCTCATTCGATGAATAATTCATCACCACGGTTGCCGCGTCCTGCTCGGCAAAAACATCTATTGTATCGGGCTTAGCCCAACTAAAGCCGGACTTTGAATATACCGTGCCATAGAATTCATCCGAAACAGTTTGGGGAGCGAAGGACGAAAGGGGAGTGGCGGTGTAACCCATTGATTTCATTATCGTCTCGTAGCCATAATAAGCGCCAAGGCTCGTCCAGTGGTGATCCGTGCGATAAAAGATGTATTCGTCTGCGTGAGAGGCAAGCGCGCTGTAAATATCAATATCTTTTGCTCCTGAGTTTGCGTAGCTAAAGTCGATTACGTCTTTCTGACTGTCGTTCGGAGCGTTTTTCGGAATAAGATTGGAGCGTATCGCGGAATTGCTCGGAATCAGTGCAAAATAGACGGGGACATCGGCATTCGCGGTAAAATTTTTCACCGCCGAGATGTTCGTATCGAGTTGTTTTTGGTCAGGAGCTTCATAGGCCTCAATCAGCGTGTCGCCGTCGCATAGATAAACTCCCTTGTTTTCTTCTTTACCTGTTGCAATCTCTGCTCTTGCTTTCAGGGTAGTCCAGCTATCGCGAAACGGAAACTGATCGGTAGTGTAGTTCTCAAATTTCGTAGAAAACTTCTTGGAAAACAGCGCCTCGAAACTGAATGACGGTGCCTTAGTAAGCTCTCTGTTCTCTCGTTCCGAAAAGCCTTTGTCCGGTAATGCAAGGCTAAGAACAAAAAACAAAGCAATAAACGCAGTAAATATTATTATTTGAACCCACGATGAGTGTTTTATCATACGTTTCACCTCTTAGAAGCGGAAATACAGGAAGGGGTTATAGGTCGCATCAACAAGATATGCGGTGCAGACCACAAGTCCGAGAACAATGAGAACAGGTGTTACAACAGCTTTTGCCTTTTCGGAAAGCTTATTGTAAAGATTTTTCGCAAGGGGAGTGCACGCGATAATCGCAATAGCAAACACAATCGCAAATGACGCAGCATAGAAGCCGTCCACGGGGTTAACAAAGCCGCCGTTGCCAAAACCGAACATTGCCTTGTAATATACACCGCATTTTGCAAGAGAGCTTAGCTGGAAGAGAACCCAGCCGCAGACTGCAACAAGGACTGTATAGGCGTGACCGACAAATTTAGGTGCTTTTTCAAGCTTTTCAAGCCAAAACAGCTTTTCAAAAATAAGAAATGCCGCATAATACAAGCCCCAGAGCATAAACGTCCAGCTTGCACCGTGCCAAAAGCCTGTCAGCGCCCAAACAATAGTGATGTTAAGCAACTGACGGTATTTGCCCTTGCGGTTTCCGCCTAGGGGAATATACACATAGTCGCGGAACCATGTACCTAGGCTGATATGCCAACGACGCCAGAATTCCGTAACGCTTTTTGAAATATACGGATAGTTGAAGTTTTCTAAAAATTCAAAGCCCAGCATACGGCCAAGACCGATAGCCATGTCGCTGTATCCCGAAAAATCAAAGTAGATTTGGAGAGAGAACGCGATAATTCCGAGCCAAGAACCGACAACGCTCAGGTCTGACGCAGCCATTACAGAATATGTGTCCCAAAGCTTACCGATGTTGTTAGCAATCAGCACCTTTTTTGCAAGTCCGACCGTTAAACGCCTTACGCCGCTTGCAAACTGGTCCGCGGATTTGGCGCGGAAATTGAGTTGAGACGCAATATCTTTATAGCGGACAATCGGGCCGGCGATAAGTTGCGGAAACAGGGTTACGAAAGTACCGAAGCTGATGAAGCTCTTTTGAGCATCGCAGTCACCGCGGTATATATCAATCGAGTAGGACATCTTCTGGAAGGTGTAGAACGAAATGCCGATTGGCAGTGCGATACTCAAAGTGTGAATGTCAAGACCGGGAATAATGCTAAGCGTATTGGCAAACAAATTATAGTATTTAAAGAATGCAAGCATCGCAAGGTTAACGATGATAATGAAAACGAGAATTGTCTTCGCTTTTTTATGATCTACATTCCTATATTTGTCTACATACTTTCCGCCGAAGAAATTGAAAACCATCGAAAACAGCATAAGGAGAATATAGACAGGTTCACCCCAGCCGTAGAAAACGAGGTTCGAAAGCAGCAACCAAGGGTTACGCCATTTTCGTGGGACTATATAATAAATGCCCAGAACCACAGGGAGATACACAAATAAAAACAGTATGCTAGAAAAAACCATTAAGCATTATCCTCCGTAAGCTGCATAATATAGGTATTTTACAGGAAATTGCTCTCAATTGCAACACGCGGAATAGAAATTGACATAATAATCCCGAAAAACATGACAGAGTATTTTCTACTATTATCGCCCACAACAACTATATAACTAACGGCTTTAATTGATAACCTAGATATTTCTTGTGGCACAAGGGTTTTCGGATAAAGTCGCATTAATAATATTTGTTAAGTCGTTGTCGAAACAGCATCTTTATAATTGCAAACTATGTTGCATTATAGTATAATTATGTTAGCGGAAACAAGGGGCGGAACTGTTGAAAACACAACAAAAAGCTCGTAAAGATTATGAATGCCGTTGACGAGGTGATGCTCGGTGATTTTTAGACAGCGCCTTCGGCGACGCGTATAATTATCTAATAGGTATGTACGCATCGGACTCCTCATGCGGCGGCGAAATCTTCACGTCGCAGGGGGAGTCCGATGTTAATGACCCGACTTACATTAGTCTAAAAAACTGGGGGTAACAATGTATTTGACTCAGCCTGCGACTCCGGCTTGCAGCGTATAAAGTTTGCCAAGATTCTCAAATCGAGAACTATTCCATCCTAAAATAGAAAAAAAGAAATTAAGGAAGGCGTAACAATGAAAATTATTCAGGCAGCTGACTACAAAAGCATGAGCCGCAAGGCGGCAAACATCATCTCGGCACAGGTCATACTTAAACCAAGGAGCGTTTTGGGGCTTGCCACTGGTTCAACGCCTTTGGGAGTATATCAGCAGCTTATCGAATGGTACCGCAAGGGTGACATTGATTTTTCCGAAGTGTCCACGGTTAATCTTGACGAATACTGCGGACTTGCTCCCGTACATACCCAGAGCTACCACTACTATATGCATACGAACTTTTTTGATAACGTCAATATACCCGAACAGAACATTCATATCCCAAACGGACTCGCCACTGATATAAAGGCAGAGTGCGAAGCCTATGACAGGCTCATAACCGTTCTCGGCGGAATAGACCTTCAGCTTCTCGGTCTTGGCAATACAGGTCACATCGGCTTCAACGAACCAAACGAGAGCTTTGACAACATGACCCACAGAATAGCCTTGAAGGATGAGACAATTATTGCCAACTCAAGGTTTTTTGAAAGCACAGATGATGTTCCTCGATACGCTATCACTATGGGGATAAAAAGCATAATGCAGGCGAAAAAGATCATACTTGCAGTCAGTGGAAACGGAAAGGCAGACATACTGGAAAAGTCCTTGTTCGGGCCTGTTACTCCACTCGTTCCGGCGTCAATTTTGCAGCTTCATCCTGATTTGACGGTTGTGGCAGACGATGAGGCGCTCAGCGGTATACGTTTTCACAGCCTGATATAATTTTCTCATGGAAAATGTGCATAAATGCGGAGGAACTTAGATTGATACTGAAAAACGCAGAAGTCATGAACAAGGATTTTGAGCTTATTAAGGCAAACATTGAAATTGAAAACGGGAAAATCATAGCTGTTGGCAGGGGACTTAATACGTCGGGCGAAGCAATTGACCTTGACGGAGCCCTTGTTGTTCCCGGCTTTGTGGATATTCATACTCACGGCTGCGCCTCCTTTGATACCTGCGATGCCACGCGCGAAGCAGTTTCCAAAATAGCCGCAAATCTGGTAACTCATGGAGTTACATCATTTTGCCCGACCTCCATGACGGTTTCAACCGAGGAAATTGAAGCGACGCTTATGAACATAAAAAGCTGTATGGAAAAGCCTTCAAAGGGCGCGACAATACGCGGGATCAATATGGAAGGGCCTTATATTTCCATTAACAGAAAAGGTGCGCAAAATGCGGAATTTGTGAAAAATCCGAGCTGGGACGAATTCAAACGCTTATTTGAGCTCTCTGGCGAAGCAATCAAGATTGTTGACATTGCACCAGAATGTAAGGGCGCGGATGAGTTCATTGAAAACGCAAGCAAAATCTGCACGGTATCCATTGCTCATACCGACTCAAACTATGAGCAGGCAAGGGATTCGTTCAAAAAGGGTATTACCCACGCAACGCATCTATTTAACGCAATGCCGGGGTTTAGTCATCGTGAGCCTGGCACTGTCGGCGCCGTTTTCGATGATGATAGCGTTATGGCGGAGCTTATATGCGATGGATTTCATGTCAGTCCAGCGGCTCTCCGAATTGCATTTCGAATTTTGGGAGAGGACAGGACGATAATTGTGAGCGATTCAATGCGTGCTGCAGGACTTCCCGACGGAATTTACGAGCTTGGAGGACAGCCGGTAAATGTTGCAAACGGACAGGCTCGACTATCTGACGGGACGATTGCCGGGTCAACAACAAATATGCTTGAGGAAGTCAAAAATCTCGTGGGTTTTGGCTTGCCTCTAAGGCAGGTAATCAAATCTGCAACAATTAATCCAGCAAAGGCGATCGGGGAAGCTGATAAAATCGGCAGTATCGAAGTCGGAAAGGATGCGGATTTGCTTATACTTGACAAAAATCTTGAGCTTAAAACCGTGATTTTACAGGGAGAGATTATTAGCATATAAGCGGTTTAGTCCTTCTGTCGACAGAACAAGGATATGCTCTTATGAATAAGCAAATCTATAAGCGAGGGATAATATATGAATTACTATTTGGGAATTGATTTAGGTGGCACTAATATTGCCGTTGGGGTAATTGATGAGAACTATAATTTTGTCTCAAAGCACAGTACCCCGACGCTTGCACGCCGTCCCTTTGATGTAGTGGTTGCCGATATGGCGGATGCATCAGTTAAGGCTCTAGAAATGGCTGGCCTGACAATTGCGGATATTAAGCATATTGGAATTGGAGCGCCCAGCCCAATAAACCCCGTGTCACAAAATGTGATGTTAGCAGGTAATCTTGGCTGGAAAAACGCAGACGTAATAGGTGAGTTCAAAAAGCATATAGATATTCCTGTTTTTGTTGCAAACGATGCCGACTGCGCGGCATACGGAGAGGCAATAGCCGGTGCGGCTAAGAACTATAACAATGTCCTAATGCTAACCTTGGGCACAGGTGTCGGCGGGGGAATAATACTAAACAAAAAAATATTCCTCGGTGGCAACGGCTATGGCTGCGAGCCCGGTCACGTAACCTTGGTAACGGACGGTGAACCATGCGCGTGCGGACGAAAAGGATGCCTTGAAGCCTACGCCTCGGTGACAGCATTCATACGTGACACTATTCGCGCCATGGCGGCAGACCCCTGCTCAATTATGCACGAAATGTGCGAACATGATATGCGCAAAGTAAACGGACATACAGCCTTTGATGCAGCGAAAAAGGGCGATAAGGCGGGAACTAAGGTCGTAAGCAACTTTATACATTATCTTGCTTCTGGCATAAGTGGCTTTATTAACTTGCTTCGACCGGAGATTGTCATTATCGGTGGGGGAGTCAGCAATCAGGGAGATTATCTTCTTGAACCTCTCAGAAAAGAAGTGTATGCGTCCGTTCATGCCTTGGAAGAGGTCCCTAAAACGCCAATTATAAAAGCCGAGCTTGGAAATGACGCAGGAATAATCGGTGCCGCCTTCCTCTGTGCACAATATCAAAATTGAATAACTTCGTTTCAATTCTTCTCCACTGTTTTCTGGGTGCGGGACTTCTTTGACACTCAGAAAGGGCTACTCTGCTGTTCAGCAGAGTAGCCCTTTGTTTATCATCTGTGCAATGGCATCCATCGCATATTTGTTGGAAAACAAGCTTGCTTCCGGAAACTGCTTGTAGTTCGGCAGCATCTCGAGCGTGATGTAATCGTCATAACCGATACCGGCAATTGCATTTGCCACAGCCTTAAAATCTACGTTTCCGGCAAAGAGGTCAACAAAGGCTCCGATACCCGCCTGGCCTACCCGATAGTCGCATAAATGCAGCTTTTTGATGTGCTTGCCCAGAAGCTCAATCCAGTGCTCAGGATAACCGATATAGAGCACATTGCCTACATCCAGATACATACCGACCCATTCGGATCCGATTTCATCCAGAAAGCGTGCAGTCTCCAGCGGGCTGAGTAAAAAGCGATTCCACACATTTTCAATACCGATGGCGACTCCAGCTGCGCGTGCCTGTGGTTCCAAACGACTCAGGGCCTGCTGACTGCGCTCATAGGCGATGTCATAGCGTATTTTTTCTGGATTTTTGGCAAACTCGCAGCCCACGTAACCAGGTACCACAAGAATTGTGTCCGCCCCGAGCAAATGTGCAGCTTCAATCTGCTTTTCTACAATAGAAAATGCCTTTTGCCGGATGGCTTCGCTGTCTGACACCAAATTGTTTTCCCACAGGCTCCATACTCCAACACTAGGAATGGAAAGCCCCATATCGCTAGCCATTCGGCCGATAGCAAGTATCTCTTTTTCCGTGGTGTACGGCGTAAGGTATCCCGTCTCACTCATCACTGGTTCAACGCCATCATAGCCAGCTTGATTAACTGAGGCAAACACCTTTTGCAGGTCTGCATTCTCTTCGAATGAAAAAAGGCTAACACCCTGTTTCATGGCATTGCTCCTTTCTGTTTACAGATGAACTGCTTCGCCGCTCTCCAACGAAGTGCGGATTGCCAGAATGACGTTAAGCACATGACGGACGTCCTCAGGCGTAATAACACTAATGGGTTTGCCGGCCTCAATACTGCCGATAAAATGTTGCAATTCTGCGCCATATGCGTCGTACGGTTCAATGTCCAGCAGATGGGGCTGTTCACCCATACCGTACAAACAGCTTCTGCGTACGGCATTGTCTACGTCCTCAAGGTTCGCACCGGCGCGCATACGATACTCCATGCCCTGTTTGTCGCCTGCAATGGTAAACTCCATAGTGAAGGGAAAGCCCTGCGGCATTTCAATAATGCCCTCGGCTACAGCGTTTACACCGTTTTCGAAGGTGAGGGAGGAGGTTACGTGGTTCCAGCAGCCTAATTCGTTTTTCTTTCCAATGGCATATACGGTGTTCACCCTACCCAGCAGATAGCACAGATAATCCACATCGTGCAGATGCAGGTCGAAAAGTCCTCCGCCGCTGTTTTCGGGACGACGATACCAGTCGCTCCATGCAGGGTGTACCGACATCCTGCTGGCACGTATATATTTAATATTTCCAAAGCAGCCATCGTCATACAACTGCTTCGCCTTGACATACTCCGGCCAAAAACGTACGGCCTGTCCTACAGCAAATTGTACGCCAGCCGCGCTGGCAGCGTCCGCCATGCGGTCATAGGATTCCATACTAAGAGTAACGGGCTTTTCGCATATAATATGCTTGCGGTAACGGGCGGCTAGCAACACATGTTCCTCGTGCAAAAATGTTGGCAGACAGATGTCCACCACATCCACCGGAACTTGCTCAAGCATAGCTTCTCCGTTATTGAACCAAGCGCAACCAGCTCTGGCAGCCATAACCTTGCCTTGCTCCTCGTTCAAATCGCATATTGCGGTCACACTTACATTTTTCATTGTCTGATAGGCGTTCAGATGGGTCGTTCCCATAAATCCCGCGCCCATAATTGCTACATTGATCAATAGTTCCACTCCTCCTGAGCCAATTCATTTCTTTTTTATGTTATTGATGTTGCTCAGTACAACTGCACACACAATAATTGCACCGGTTATGATGGTTTGCACGTTGGTGTCAACGCCCAAAATATTCATTGCATTGCTAATAACGCCCATGAGCAGACATCCAAGAAATGCGCCGCCGATGGTTCCGGTGCCTCCGTCGAAGGTAATTCCGCCAATGATAGCTGCTGCCAATGCGTTAGTTTCATAGTTAATACCTGCGTTTGAGGTAACGGAGTCGATGCGCGCTACAAAAATGATGCTTGCAATTGCGCAGAACAAACCCGAGAGGGCGTAAACTGCTATTTTATAGCGGCCAACATTGATTCCAGAGAGGAAAGCATTTTTTTCATTGCCTCCCATAGCAACCACTCTCCGGCCAAATTTGGTGTATTTCATCAGGCCAAATGCAAACAGCGTCATTACCAGCAGTGCCACAAGCATAACGGGGAAAAGGCCGAATATCTTTTCTTTGAGTCCGTTGAATACGCCGTCGAAGTTCATAATGCGTCCACCCGAGACAGTTAGCGCAAGACCGTAAAACGCTTTGCTTGTACCGAGTGTGATGACCAGTGGGATGCACTTGCTCTTGGCGATAATGAAACCGTTGAACAAACCGCATAGCGTACCTGTGAGCAGACCCGCCACCACGGCTACAGCAACAGGCATTCCTTGGTTCAGCACAACATACATCACCACAGCGCTGAGCACCATGATGTTCCCTATGGAAAGGTCAATCCCGCCGCTGATGAGCAGTATGCTCATGGCCATGGTGAGAATGCCTAAAACGCTGATTTGCTGAAAAATCGTGATAACATTGCCGACAGCGATAAATTTGGGGTTAATAATGGAAATAACCGCCACTATGACTACGATGACGATAGCAAGCAACATTCGCTGGTCATGCAGCAACTTATTCACTAAAGAGGGCTTTATCGTTTTATCTGCCATTTTTCTTTACTCCTAACGCTTGCTTTATGATCTCCTGCTCGTTTATCTGGCCGCCGGTAAGCTCACAGTCAATTGTACCGTCGCGCACCACGAGTACGCGGTCGCTCATGCTGATGAGCTCTGGCATATCCGAGCTTATCATTAGGATGCATTTGCCCTGACGACAAAGCTCGCTCATCTGCTTGTAGAATTCCGCCTTGGCGTTCACATCAATACCGCGAGTAGGCTCATCGAAAATATAAATTTCCTGTTCGGCATAAAGCCATTTGGCAAGAACGACCTTCTGCTGATTTCCGCCTGATAGGTAAATCGTCTCCGTCCACACCGAAGGAGTTTTCACCCGCAGCTCACGCAGTAGCGGTTCTATCAGGGCGGGGAATTTTTTGATATTGACAAAAAAACCTTTAATTTTTTCACGCAGACCCAAAATTGTAGCATTTTCCAGCACGCTGGCTTGCATGATAAGTCCCAGCTTCTGCCTGTCCTCAGTGATGAAGGCAAATCCGGCATCTATACTCTCGCTCGGATTATTGACGCGCACATGCTTGCCGTTGACAAACACTTTTTTTGAATAACAGTAATCCGCACCAATAAGCGCCCGCATCATCTCCGTTCGGCCAGAGCCGACCATTCCGGAAAAGCCCAAAATCTCACCGCTGTGCACATTAAAGTTTATTGCGGGACTGTTTGGTGCGAGCTGCATATCCCGCACCTCAAGCATAACATCGCCAATGGAGCATTTCTCTTTGACATACATAAGGTCAACGGGGCGTCCCACCATATCCTGCGTCAGGGAAGTAATGGCGGTGTCTCTGTTTTCATTTATATAGGTGCTAACCACCGAGCCGTCACGGATGACGGTGATGCGGTCAGATATCTGCACCACCTCGTTTAAAAAGTGCGAAATATAAATGATGCCGATGCCCTTTTCCGCAATTTTCTTTGTAAGCTCAAGCACCTTGGCGGCATCCTCCACATTGAACATGGAGGTAGGCTCATCCATAATGAGTACACGTGGCTGCACGGAAAGCGCCTTCAATATTTTTACGAACTGCTGATCGGAAACTGAAAGATTCTCTATTTTTGTATTCAGCTTCAGCTTGATACCCAGCTCGTCAACCTGTTTTCGGGTGCTTTCGGCCATGGCCTTATAATCGATAAGCCCGAAGCCCTTGGTTTTTTCGTTACCAACATAAATGTTTTCGACCACATCCATGCTTGGCACGAGGTCGTTTTCCTGATATACGATATTGATTCCCAGGTCTTTAGAGAGGTTAGGTTCAAGCCTTTTATAGGGCTTGCCATCCACCTCTATCAGGCCACCGGTGGGAGTATATGCGCCCGAAAGAATCTTCATCAAGGTTGATTTGCCTGCCCCGTTTTCTCCCACAAGGCAGTGCACCTCACCGGGAAACACATCAAAGGTGATACCCGAAAGCGCCCAAACGCCGGAAAACTCCTTTGTTATACCCTGCATTGAGATGACCGGCTTTTGGTTTTTATAATCCGTCGTCATGACTGCTCTCACTTGTCCCTTCTAGAAAAAAACGCCAGCCAGAGGGTGCCGGGCTGCCTAAGCAAGGTCAATGCCCTGACCCGGCGCCGGTGCTGGCCGACGGTTCTTATCTATGCTGTTGTGTGCTGTTAATTACTCGGAAAAAGTTTTCTTATTTGGAGAGGTACTTGTAAGCTGCAGCATAGTCATCCCATGCTATGTAAGCGCTAGTGTCTTCTGCGCCGACAGGGATAACAGGCAGAGCGGTGAATTTCTCAGTGGGATCTTTACCTAAAGCGACCTTGTTGTACAGGTTCTGGAAGGTCTTAACGCCCTGTACGGAAACCGGAGCAGTCATATTTGCCGCTTCAATGCCGTCCTGAAGCATTTTGAAACCATCGGGAGAACCGCCGGTGGAAACGATTGGAATACCACTCTTACCGGCATCCTTCAGTGCCTGATAGCAGCCCTGAGCCATCATGTCGTTGTTGGCGAAGATGTAATCGAACTCTGTGCCGGAACTAATGAGGTCGGTTGTGACGTTATAAGCCTTGTCGGTGAGCCAGTCGCCGTGGAGAACGGAAACGACCTCGGCCTTACCGTTAAGATCCTTAAGTGCGCGATCAACGCCTTCCTGATATTTCTCGTACACGCCTGCTCCCTTCTGGCCTGCGCAGTAGAAAATCTTTGCGCCTTCCTTCTGCTCAGCGATCCACTTTATGGCAGCTTCACCAATCTTGTCATACTCGCAAGCAACAGAGGCAATGTAGTCGCCAGGATTTTCAGTGTCCATCGCAAAGTTTTCAACGGTCACGGGGATACCGGCTTCGTTTGCCATTTTCACAAGCTGAGCGCCCTGCTCAGTGGAGATAGGGAAGATAGAGATGCCGTCAACGCCCTGCTGGATGAGGGATTCCATTGCGGTTACGGATTCTTCAAGGCTGTTCTTGGAGTCGAGAACAATTGTTTTGACACCGTTCTGCTCAGCGGCATACTCAAACGCGCGCGCAGAATACTCGTTCCAGATATCGGACATATCATATGCGATATAACCGAAGGTCAGGTCTTTTGCCTCAGCGCTGGGGGAAGCGGATGCGTCGGGGGAAGCGGATGCAGGGGCTTTGCTACCACAGGCAGCCAGGCTCAGGCACAAACAGAGTGCTATCGCCAATGCAAGAATTTTTTTCATTTTTCATCCTCCTAAAATTTATATTCTTCATAGGCCTTTTTGCCTACGTTAGAATCAAATGTTCGGAAACGCGCTACCGCAAAATGCTGCGTTGCCGCAGAAATTCGGCCGAAAGCCGAACAGCTTCGTTCACCTCGGATAGATCCTTTGGCCCAGCCTGCGTGAATTCTATTTCAATGCTGAACGGGGCGTCATTGTCGGCGGCCGCCAGCTTACGGAAAATCGTGTCAAAATCCACGTATCCCATGCCAAGAGGGGGGAAGTTCCATTCTGTGGGGTCTCCCGCTTTATCCTTCAGATGCAAATACGCGATGTCTTTCATGCAGACATCCACGTCCTCCTCCGCCTTTACGCCGCCATAAAACAGGCAGTTCGCCGTGTCGTAATTGATTTTCACAAGAGGCGAATCGATAAGCTCCACGATTCTACGCATTATAGCGCCTGTCGCGTGCTCGCCGTGCAGTTCCAAAACCAGCGTAAGTCCGTATTTTTCAAGCTCCGGTATAAGCGCTTTGATATTATGTGAGACACGCTCATCAGAAGCGGTAGCGTTATCCTTCAAGTGAGCTTCTCCCACCGATGAGACAATGTAGCGGCAGCCAAAAAAGTGGGCCAGACGCATATTCATCGCAAAATCAGGCAAGCGTTCGGGGTCCATCAGGTTACAGTGACCGCTCATGGAAAATGCCGTCAGACTGAGACTTTCAAGCTTGTCTTTTACGGCGCACAAGTGCTCAAAGCTTTGGTCGGGGAAAACGTGCTCCGTCCAGCCCTTGGTGGCAGTGAGTTCAACATAGCGGAATCCTGCCGCGGCGATACCTTCCAGTGCCTCCTCGATAGAATAGCCATGGTAACAGTTGGAATTCACGCCTATAATGCGTTCTGTCATTTTAATCACTCTCTTTCACAATGCAGCTTAGCGCAAAAACAGATCACCGTGCATATCGCCAATAAAACTGTAATGATGATCGATAAAATACTGAGCAGCGCCTGTAAGCTCGGAATCTAACCCCAGTTTCGAATACCGTAGCTGCGAACGGGAAACGAATTCCTGGAAGCCCATATGAGCGAGCTCCGTGTGGATGTCATTTAAAAACTCAGGTCCAAGATTGACGCCTGTACCTCCTATGATGACCAACGAAGGATTGAATATGGAGATTAGATTGCTCAGACCAAAGGCAATATCCTGCGCAAGTTCCAACACAAGCCTTTGCGCAGCCGGATCACCCGCGGCAACCATTTCTCCAACATCGCTATACAACAGTCGGCGCTGACCCAACAACTCGATATTCATCCCGCAAGCTCGAGCCCGCTCGTTCAAGGCATACTCACCAACAAGGTGCTCAAGGCAGCCACGATTACCGCAGGCGCATATGGGACCGTTGCGATCAACGGAAAAATGGCCGAACTGCGTGGCTATGCCGCCTGCTCCGCGTAGCATATGTCCATCAGCAAACAGACAGGCACCCACGCCCTTGCTCACATTGACATATGCGTAAAATTGATCCTGAATGCGAGTGAACACGTTTTCAGCATAAGCAAAGGACGCGGTGTCGTTCAAAATGCAGAGTGGATAACCACGCAGCATCTCTGCCAAACGCTGTACGGTGGAATCCTGTGAGCTTACACCGATTACGGTAGAGAGGATACTTTTTTGTATATCATCCACAATACCCGGTACAACAATGCAGACGCCCATCAATCTGGAATTGCCCACTGCGGGCAACAAAATTTCATAAAAGGCTTTTGCAATTCTTAGTACACTGTCCTCGTTCTCTAGGACAGAAACCTGTTCACGCAGAAACAACTTACTGTCTGCCTGCACCAACGCTAAATCTAGCCTGTTACGCCGCCAGCTAATAACTGCAACCACATTTCCTTTGCCGTTGATGTGCAGCATGTTGGGCTTTCTCCCTTGCCGCGTAGTTACACCGGCACCGCAGTCGACCACATAGCCGCCCGCTATTAGCTCGTCCACCAGAGAGGATACGGTTGTCTTGCTGAGTTTAGTAATCTTTGCAAGAGTTACCCGTGAGATATTGTTGTTTCGGTCGATCAGTTGATAAATCCGCCTCAAGTTTCCGGCACGAATCGTTTGTTGTGTAACCAGTTCCATAAGCGGATACCTCCTTTTATGCTTCACGCTATGAATATATATAATTAGTTAGTCCACTGACTTTACTAATTATTGCTAATTCTAACATATATTTTTTCAACCGACAAGATAGGTATATAAACTTTGGATAATCTGTCTGGTTCGCCATGCATAAATGTTGCAATACGCCAATTTCAATCACAACATCCAACAATCGGAACTATCAAATGAGAACATTTCAACGAGTATTGTTTGAAGTCTGGGGCAAGAAGGTCAGCCCATAATGCAATGGCTGGCGTCAAATAAACGTCATTTTATAAAATCTTTATTAACAACATGATGCAATCTTATTACAAATTTTCACCCTAATAAAACGGATGTCACTGTGTAAAATTGACAGTGTCATCCGTTTTGAGTATATTTAACAGGGAAGGGGACGCGATTATATTATTTCGTTCTTTAATTTTCTGTAATAACGATGATTTGAACGATGCAACTATATTTATTTTTTAAATTCTATTATTTTTTAGGCTCAAAATTGGCAAGAGGATTTGCGGCGGCGGCAATTCTGAGCTCGGAATTGTCAACGTGCGTATAAATCTGGGTAGTGTTCAGGTGCTCGTGACCCAATACCTCCTGGAGTGTTCGCACATCAACTCCGTTTTGAAGCATCAGCGTAGCCGCGGTGTGGCGAAGCTTGTGTGATGAGTATTGCGTTCTGTCAAGACCGGCGCGAAGAAGATTGGTTTTGACCATGCTGTGTACCATTTCCCGGGAAATACGGGTACGTCGGTTAGATACAAACAGGGCAGGTTCGTGAGCAGGAACCATGCTTTTGCGCACAATAAGCCAGTCCTCAAGTGCCTTAATAGTTGAATCATTAAGATATGCGATGCGCTCCTTATTACCTTTTCCGATTACGCGCAGACTATCGGTGTGATAATCCGAGACATTAAGACCAACGATTTCCGAAATTCGTAAACCGCAGTTTAAAAAAATGCAGATAATGCAGTAGTCTCGTTCCCTGTTTTTACCATCTACCGAATTTAGCAGTCGTCGGCTTTCATCAAGGGATAGATAGTGGGGGAGTGTCTTAGGCGTTTTGGGGGAATCAAGGTCGGCTACGGGATTTTCTGCAAGTAGTTTCGCTTTTACTGTCATATATTTGTAAAAGCTGCGAATGCACGCAATTTTTCTTGCACGAGTGGTAGCTGACAATCCAAACTCCTTTGAACGGCTCCGTTGGTTGACAACGCGGTCGCGTGCGAGGAAGGCGAGGTAGTCGTAAACCTCATTCAGCGTGACAACGCGCACAAATTCGAGATTGACATCCATAATAGAGATTTCTTCAAATTCGGTTTTGTGCGGAACAATGCCACGTTCGATTTTGAGAAAGCGAAAAAAAGTGCGCAAATCCAGAAAATACTCGTCGACGGTTTTCGACGAATGACCTTTGATGGTTTCGTGGTACATGAGAAAATCCTTAAGGATTTGCGGAGATTCGGTACGATAATCCATAATTAAACGCTCCTTTGAAAAGCGATAACTAACAGCAGCGCCGCTTAAATGAAAAAAGCCGCTCGCGTCTCAATATTTGATGACCATATTATAACATATATCAAGCAGGGCAGTCTATTGGCAAATACGCCAATAATTAAACAAAATAAAGATTTTGTTTAATTTGGGGGATATGTAAACCGAATAAAAGACCGGAAACCAATGGAATTTCAAGAGAAATCAAAATCACATAATTAAGCAACCAAATTACATTAAAAAAAGTGTTTTGTTTAATTTCATTACTTTGAGTGACTCCAGAACTCATTAAGATTTTTAAATTCATGAATAGGTTTTTTATTATCACCCTTATAGAAATAACGGTAATAAATAGTAAAAATCCAAATCAGCGAATTCAACAAATATATAGAACAAGTTTTACGCAAACGCGCTGCGCATCGTTTGATGCGCTGGTGCGTTTGCTGTTTTGCCGTAAGAGGTAAAATAATATCTGATGGAATAGCCTGATAGGACAATTCATCATGAACAGGAAGAACAAACGAATCAAAATAAATTTGGTACTTAGGCATATAAATAAACCTCCAAGAAAATATCCCGCAGAAAGAAAGATTTTCAGATACACGGCTTTCGGCATCGGGTGAAGCTTCGGTAATGACAATTTGCTTATCAATCTCACGGAGCAAAGACCAACGGCCGAGGAACTGAGTAGACAAATACATTCGGTCAGAAAGGTCTCTAATCTTCTTATCAACGTCAAAGGTCTGAGAAAAAAGATAACACACACACCGGTAATGTCGTTGTAGGCGATAGAATTCTTTTGTGCAATCCTTGAAATTTTTAAAGTGGCGATTATCCCAAATTAAAGAAACTTCATCGAGGAGCAAAAGAGAATTAGGAACAGGAACATAATCGCCCAACGATGAAATATCATCAATAATTCTAACGCCTGGTATACGGAGATCCGAAACGTTCGTATAAACAACCCAACCTTTTTTGATGTATTTTAAAGCAAGCTTGCACAAGAAACTTGTTTTACCCGAACCCTTTTTACCCATAACAAAATAAAGCTTAAAAGGATTATTATATTTATAAGCCCAACGAAGAAAAACAAATATTCCAATGACCAATAAAATTATAATAATTGCAGTAATGCTCATAACAATCTCCTAAATAAAAAGGCAGAGAAGCACTTCCCTGCCTTTAAACTAAAACGACAACAGACGTTTTACAATAGCGATAGCAAATCCAACAACTGGGAGTACCGTAAACACAAGTGCAATAGGATAAGTGGCAATAAAATTCATATATTGCCCCATCCAACCTACAGATGCAGATACAACAGTACTGATTGCAGAGAGGACTTCAGCGGTGCCCATAACATCACCTCACTATACGTGAAGCATACGACGAGTAAGACCGATACCAAGTCCAACAATAGGAAGAACGCAAAACAGGAGAAGAATCTCATTGCCGGGCGTTGTAATCGTATGTAGAAACGAACCCATCCAGCCAACGGCAGCGGTCACAACCCCACCAATAGCAGTCAGAAGCTTTACAATCGCTGTAGGTTCAGTAACAGGAGGCATATTTTATCCCCCTTAAACATGAAGCATACGACGAGTAAGACCAACTCCAAGACCAACAACAGGAAGAACGCAAAACAGGAGAAGAATCTCGTTACCAGGTGCAGTGATTGTGCCAAGGAAAGAACCCATCCAGCCAACGGCAGCGGTAACAGTGGAAGTAACAGCAGCAAGAATAGCAACCATCTTTTTTCCTCATTTCTTAATTAATAATTTTGAATTTATGTAATCGTTGCAACGAAATTACCGAGACAAATGGCACAATGATTTGAATATCTGAACAACAAAAGCAAGCATAGCAAGTCCAACAAAATAAATGAACGGTTCAGCCATAAGAAACGATGAAATGGCACCTAACATATTCACAACAAATAAATTAAAATTAGCCATTATTTAAACCCTCTCAAGACGATACCAAGCAAGCGAAAACAGCAATACAAGCACATACCGAACAAAGCACCGCCAAGCACATATTCCATGTTCACACCTGCAAGACCAGCCGGAATAATGGTATCAGAACCGACAGTATATGTAACAGGCGTATAAGCGCCGAATATAGAGCGTAAGACTTCGAGCATTACAATTTACCCCCTTTGTCCAATTTATCGATATAAGCTATTCCCTGCTGTCTGTTCGCATATTCAGCATGAGTATTATCGTTCAGACGCCTAATATTCTGTTGATGTCTATATTCTTGAGTCAAGTCCTTACCAGCAATAGAAAATCCAGACTTGACCAATGCGCGAATAGAAGCAAATGCAACAAATATACCAACCGTACCAATGACTATATCCAAAAGAGATAATGCAGTGCCGCTAAAATAAATAGGAAGCTTCATAGTGAGCAAAGAACCCAACCAAGAAAAAGCCATATTCCAGAGGGAAGTAAAATTATTAGCCATAATGCACCGCCTACTTAATAATTCGCCAAATAGCAAGAGCACAAAGAAAAACAAAAACAGCGCCCAAAACAACCATAATATCGCTAGGAATAATAAACCATAAATCAGTAATAGGAATACTCTTTAAACTCATTTCAAAAACACCCCCAACAAACCGATAACAATAGTAATAACTAAAAGCGCAAATAGAGTTGTTTTGAGCGCAACCGGCAACATAATAAAGCCAGAGTACCAAAGTTGCATCCAAATAAGTGCAGCCTTTAAGAAATCAGTTACATAATGCCAAAGACCGCCGACATCAGGAACAGTAGTAATATCTGGCTTGTAATAATCATCACCAGTTGACGGAGTAGGAAGCGGTGCCGGAGTAATCAAGCTAGTAGGGTCTGAAATAATATCATCCTTAATACCCGCATCATCTAAAGCGTCGTCTTGGTCAATACCAGTTATATCAGTATCATCGTTTTTAGTGATGATTTCAGTTATAGGACGAGTATCAATCTCAAGACCATTATTATTTGAAATTGCAGAAATCATATGATTAACTACGGTATTGGGATTGTATTTAGGATTATTTGAGTAAGGATAAGGAATAGTTATTGGACTAGAATGACCTTTAATAATACAAGTAGCACCAGATTGATATACGCAATTATATATTGCCAAAGCAGACCATGTAGCACCATTGTAATACGCTGGCTTATGAGTTTCTTTGCCTACAATATAAGGCATTAGAAATTGATTACCATTAGTAGCCGTTATACTATAAAAGCCCCACCTATACTCTTGATAAGACAACGTATCGATATTTTCACCATAATCTAAATGTAGAACATTATCGTTATAGTACAACACAGGTTTACCATCATATAAGATTTTAATACCAGTACCATGAGCAACAGCACTATAAGTGTAATTAGTAGTAACACCAACCACTTTCACAGAATCGCCAGTCCGAAACGGAGCTTTGTTAAATAAAACATTAACATCGGTAGTATAAGGAATGTAATTTGTACCATCATATTGATACCCGTCACATTCAACAGAAACCACTCCCTCTTTATCCTTAAAAAACTTTTTTGCATCTTCATAAAAACGCCTAATGAATTCGACATCTCCGGGAATAAACTTTATTTTTTTACCGTTAAAATTAGGGTCGTTTGGGTCTTGCATATTACGAAGCCTAACATTATTGAACCATTCCAAATCAACTGGATTTTGTTTTAGAAACTCCTCGGTAACCTTATATAAAATAGCAGCAGTAGTAACAGTAATACCAATAATCAATAACATTTCAGCAGCATCGGCAACAACAGCAGCGGGAATAACCAAAGCGGGATTAGCTTTAGCTTTGGTAAATGGAATACAGGCGAACATCATTGCAATGATAACGAAGCACATGAAAAAGGAAATAATCCTTTGATTTTTATGACTATAAAAGAACTGTTCCATGCGACACCTATATTTCAAAAGAAAGCATTGGCTTGCTTTCTAAGCAGTCAAATGTAGAA
>CAZLLK010000010.1:0-56211 GCA_964560435.1 uncultured Oscillospiraceae bacterium | reverse complement strand
CATCTGAGCTACGAACGCGAATATGAAATTGGTGCCGGAGGTTTTAGAACACCTTTCGCTTAGGAGGCGAACGCTCTATCCTGCTGAGCTACGGAGACGTATGAAGTTTTTTCAGGCTGGGGAGGCAAGTACTCGGCACTTATTTGTGAAGCGGACGCTCAATTTGTGCGTGACATATGGCACCTGCGTATTTTAACTCAAAAACAAGCTTGTGTCAAGCAGACTCGTTATGGACAACGGACGTTCATCGGGATGAATGTCTGGTGTCGAGAAGGCTCGCACCGCAAAAAAGCAAAGTCAATTATTTGCTTGATAGTGTAACGGCTGAAGCCGTTGATACTTAAAGCTTTTTTGCTTACTTCGTCAGCGCCGCCTTAGCGTATTTTTATACGCCGACAGACAGCGCTTCCTCGTCTGCGGGCCTTCATTAACCACCTGTCTCCCGTCGCCCTCATACAGCGACGGGCAGCGCTTCGTCGTCTGCAAGGTATCTCTAACCGTTTCAGGGCTGTGACGTTTTGCTTGCAAGAACCCTGCCTGCCGCTAGTAAGCTCACTTTGAAAACACGGAGCGGTTTATGAAGCCACCGCTTATTAGAGGCGTTCAGAGTGCAGACATAAGGAAATTCCCATAGCCTCCCTCGGACGAGGGAGGTGGTACGAAGTGCCGGAGGGAGTGATTTTTCTCCCGATTAAGGGTGTTTTCGTTGATTTCCCCCCTCCCTCAGTCGCCTTTGGCGCCAGATCCCTCGTCTGAGGGAGCCGAAATTGCTGTTATTTCCAGTTCGCTGTTCAATAAAAAAGTATGCGTTTCTTTCGTCTCCGGTCTGGTCGCCGTTTATTAGCGACGTTTCCTAATACTTATAGTCTATCCTTACAGAACTATGCGTTACCGTGATTTTGTCGATTACGGAGCAGATTAGGTTTCGCTGTTCCTGAACTTCCATGTACTTCCACGTTTCCTTGATGTTTCGAAGCTGCTCTTTGGCAACCTCGGCACGGCGTGTCCAGAGTCCACGACTTTCTTCCTCTTCGATTTTTTCGCCTAACTTTTTTATCTCCTCTGTCAGCTCGTTAATGCTGGTCAGCAAAATGCGGTTGCCCGCCTCTGCGTATAAATCGTAGAGACGACGAAGCTTTAGCTCCAACGCCGACTTCTTTTTTTGCAGAGTTTCCGAAAGTGAAACAGGCAAACTCGCGTTTTCGGCGCTTATTTCCTCGGCTGTCATGGCCATCAGGTCCGCGACAACTGCAAGCTCAATGTCCTCCGCCCATACAGTTTCGTTGTCACAGTCTGGATCTTTGATAAGATAGGGCTTCGAAATTTGCTGTGAATAGCAGACCAGCTTGTAGCCCGCGTTTCCCCACTTTTGATAACGCAGCTTTGCTCCGCATACACCGCAGAAAACAAGCCCCGTCAACAGATGCTTTGTTGAGGCAACGAGTCGCATTGAGGAACGCTGTGCGTGAAGTGCCATAGCTTTTTCATAGACCTCCGGCTGCACAATAGGTTCATGCAGTCCGCGGTACTCAACGCCGTTGTATTCGATTATGCCGATATTGGTTTTGCGAAGCATAATCTGCGCCGCGAGCTTTTCGTATTTAAGTCCAAGAATGTTTGCAATGTTTTGCAGAGAGTAGCCCCTGAGATACAGGTCGTAGACCTGACGAACCGTATCAGCGTCGCTGTTTGGAACCAAAATTCCCTTGTCCAAATCGTAATCGTACCCGAAGGGCACACCACCGCCTCCTGGCCAGAATCCGGCCTCGACGCGCTTTTGCATACCGCTTCGCGTGCGCTCGTAGATGTTTTCACGTTCGAGCTGCGCAAAGACGGAGAGTATTCCCACTACTGCCCTGCCGAATGCGGTTGCGGTGTTGAAGCTCTCCTGTATCGAGATGAAAGCGATGTTGTTCGGGAGAAAAACGTCCTCTATAAGGTGCAAGGTGTCCTTTTGTGAGCGGCTTAATCGGTCAAGCTTATAGACGCATACATGGGTAATTGCCTTGTTTTTCGCGTCCTGAACAATTCGCTGCATTGCGGGGCGTTCAAGCGACGCACCCGAAAAGCCGTCGTCGATGTAAAGCTCATAGGAAACCTCTCCGTCCAGCGTTTTTGAAAAAGCGATGAGCTTTTCCGTCTGAACCTCGATGGAGTAGCCCTCCTCGGCCTGTCGGTCGGTGGAAACTCGAATATACAGCGCCATTTTTACAATTTTTTCCGCGTCCTGCGTCAATTTGTGCATCTTGCTTTTGGCCATTTAGAAACCCCTTTGCAGTGGTAAATGTGCGATTAACCGTCAATAAATGCGAAAGCGGCACTGAATGTGCCGCCGCAATCCGTCAAAAAACCCGCGAATGATGGGTGCCTTACCCGGTTATGATGCCGTCCTCGAAATAGCCGTCAGCACTTACCGGAGCAGTTCTTACGGCAACTTCGCTTACGATGCGCTCTATCGTCGCGTTCGTTATGCTAAGATTTTTGAGCGCCTCCTCCGGTATGATGTTACCGTCCTTGTCGCAGCGGATAAAGGTTAGCTCCTTACCGCCGATTGTTTTTCGTTTTCCGTGTTTCAAATAGTCCATTTTCGGCCTCCATAAATATCGAAACAAAATTAAGCGGGATGTTCTGAAATAATTATTTCCGATACTTGAAAAAACAAACAAGGAATCCCAAAAAATGTTTTAGGACAATAGAAAAAGCACGGTCGCCCATATTGAGCGACCGTGCCGGCTTGGGGAAGTGTTTTTCAACGGGAGTATAAGAATCGTGAAATGATAAAGTGTTATTCGCCGCTGTAAGACGTTGCCAGCTTGAACTGGTCAACGAGATTCTTGAGAACCTCAGCCTGGCTGGAAAGCTCTTCGCTTGCGGCAGCGCTTTCTTCAGAGGTTGCGGAGTTCATTTGAACAACAGAGGACACCTGTTCAATCCCGATTGCAATCTGAGAAATTGCGGCAGCCTGTTCTTGCGCCTGAATGGATATTTCCTCGACAAGCTTGCCGGACTCTGAGGCTTTTGCGGCAACCTGGGAGAAGCCCACGCTTGTCTTGTTAACAAGCGAAGTTCCCTTTTCAACAGCTTCGATGGAGCTTTCGATGAGAGCTGTGGTGTTTTTTGCAGCCTCTGCGGATTTTTGAGAAAGGTTGCGGACCTCGTCGGCAACGACGGCAAAGCCCTTGCCGGCAGCGCCTGCTCTTGCCGCCTCAACTGCTGCGTTAAGTGCAAGAATGTTGGTCTGGAACGCGATGTCATCGATAGTCTTGATGACCTTGCTGATGTTCTTGGAGGTGTCGGAGATTTCTTCCATTGCCTGACGGGCAAGCTCCATATCGCTTACACTGCCCTGCATAATTCCTTGTGCGTCAAGGGTAAGCGTTTTTGCCTTCTCTGCGTCTTCGGCGTTACGCTTAACGTGCTGCGAAACCTCCGCAATTGAAGCTGAAAGCTCTTGTACACTGCTGGCCTGCTCGGTTGCGCCCTGTGCCAAAGACTGTGCGCCGAAGCTGACCTGTGAAGAACCTGCGGAAACCTGCTCGGAAACCTGCAAAATGTTTTGGAACGACTCCGTAAGGCCACGCTTCAGTGTCCTAAAGGAAAGCAGGATGTTTCTGTAGTCGCCCACATATTTATCCGTAGCTTTCGAAAAGACATCGAAGTTTCCGCTTGCAAATTCTGACATCAGATAGTCCATGTCGTTGATTATTAAACTTGTATTAGTTAAAGTGCTATTTAAAGAACGTTTCAAAAGAGCAAATTCGTTGGTTGAAGCATCAAAATCTGGTAAAGGAGAATTGACGTCGCCAGATGCAAGTCCTGACAGCCTTTTGACAATAAGGGAAATTGGGGCAACAACTTTGTTTACGATATAGATGATTGCGAATATTCCGAATAAGAGAATAATCACCGCCAAAGCTATAGAAATATAGATGGAGGTTGTTACTCCGCTCATAAAATCTTTTTGAGGAGCAAGAACACAAAGTGTCCATCCGTTGCTGCCCTCGATGGGTGCATAAGCGAGGAGTTTTTTGACGCCCTTATATGTATAGTTTCCAACATCGTTAGCTCCGGTTCTTGCTTTGGTGTGGATCGCAGCAAGCGTCTGGCAGCTTGGATCGGACTTTGCAAGTTGTTCTATGTTCTCTCTATCTGAGACAAGCTTAACATCTGGATCCGCAATGGTGTAGCCATCTTTGTCAATGATGTATGCGGCGCCGTTTGCGCTTACGTGTAGATCATCAACAACATCGTTGATGATGCTCTGAGGAACGGCTATACAAAGTACGCCTATAACAGATGAACCAGTTTTTCCGTTTGCCCAAATTGGGCTGGAAAGCGTCATTACAAGGTCACCAGTTTTAGCATCGATAGAGGGTGAAGACAACAAAATTTTTCCGCTCATGCTGGCTTTGAAGTATTCGGTGCTGGAGTGATCGGTTCCATCCACAATGCTTTTGCCATCTGCTGAGATGATATACGGATTATCGTAGCCATAATCCGAAGCTTTTTTTGCGAGAAAAGCAGATTTTTCCGCATTGGTAACCTCGGAACTATAAATCGTGCTTTCTAAAGAAAGCTCACCAATCAAGACTGTAACTCCGCTTATTTTATTTGATACGGCTTGTTGAGCAAGATCGACAGCGGAGACCATAGACGTAGTAATACTTTCGCTGGTACTGTGATAGTTCATATAAGCGCCAACTGTTGCTAAAGCAACAACAGCTATGCTGATATAAATAATTATCGGAACCGTTATTGTTGCACGTAGACTTCTTTTCCTTTTTTCGTTAGCTTCTTTTAAAGCTTCGATTTCGTTTTTAACATGCTTATCCATTACACACACCTCGATTTATTATATTTCTCTTTTAAATGGAAAATGGTGACTGTGCAGATCCTCCCGTTTCTGCGTCGGTTAAAATATCGGCGTACAGAAGCTATGAAAATGATAGAGCATAACTGTTTGACGATTTGTAATGGATTTATCCTATGAATATGGTGTGCAACAAGATACGCTAACTGAATATTCTTTGCAGAACCGCTGTTTCGCAAATTTATGTCATAAATCATAAATGACGGCTACGATTTTTGTTGAAATACATTCATATTTGTGGTAAAATATACTAGGATTAATCCACATATTGTAAATAATTACGATAGTGGATTGGAATGATTTTCCGACCTTGGAAGACTTATCCTTGGCGGCTTTCTTGCACAGCACCAATAGATATAACAAGTAGCTTTTGCCACTTGAACCATAGCGGAAATTAAACTCTGCATAATATGCAGAATGGAGAATATGCGATGAAAAAGGTTTTGATTCTTGCCACAGGAGGAACAATCTCCTCCCAAGCGGGGGTGGACGGAATGGTTCCGCAGTCAGCACCGGCAGAGCTAATGGGCGCGCTCGAAAACTTTGGAAAATACTATGACATTAAATATAAAGCCCTTCTTAATCTGGACAGCTCAAACATACAGTCCGAGGAATGGAAAATCATTGCCCAAAACATATATGAAGCGCTGCCCGACTATGACGGCTTTGTCATAACACATGGAACGGATACGATGGCGTATACTGCATCGATGATTACCTTTATGCTGCAAAATCTTGACAAGCCGGTTGTTTTCACCGGCTCGCAGATACCGATTGGGTCACCGCTTTCGGATGCGCAATCAAACCTTGCGACCGCGTTTGCCGCAATCGACCACAACGTAATAGGTGTGACCATAGCCTTTAACCACAAGCTCATGCGCGGCTGCCGCGCAGTCAAGGTTCGCACTATGGGCTTTGACGCGTTTGAAAGCGTGAACTCTCAAAACCGAGGTGAGTTTTTTGCGGACGGAATTCGGCTTGTTACAGAGCGTTTTCAGCCTCGCGGCGAAAAGTGCGAGCTTCGAAGCGAGCTGTGCAACGACGTTTTTTTGTTGAAGCTTATTCCGGGCACAAACCCAAAAATATTCGACTGCCTGAAGGATATGAATTATCGTGGAGTGGTGCTGGAAACCTTTGGAGCGGGAGGACTTCACTATCTTCGCCGCGACCTTTCCGCGCCAATTAAACGCCTTGTCGAAAGCGGTATTCCCGTTGTGGTGTGCAGTCAGTGCCTTTACGAAAAGAGCGACTTTTCACTTTACGAGGTGGGGAGAAAGGTTATTGCCACGGGTGCTATCCAAAGTCTTGATATGACCACTGAGGCCGCGGTCACAAAGCTTATGTGGGCGTTGGGGCAGACCTCCGAATCCGAGGGAGTCCGCAGGATTTTCGAAACAAATTATGCCGGTGAGGTAACGTTTTAAGCCTGCCGCTTGAATAAATAAGTAAAAGGGCACGTTGCAAAATGGAAGTTTTGCAACGTGCCCTAAGTGTTTTATTTGGGGTCTTCCTCCGGCGGAGGTGCTAAACCCATTTCCTCCAGCCCGTCAAGTATATTTTCCTTTCCAAGGCGTTTGTGTACAGCCTCTTTGACAAGCACAAAGAGAATGGAGCAAATCGGAACTGACAAAATGATTCCGAGGATTCCGCCGATACTTGCGCCCAAAATGACGGAAACGAACACAAGTAAGCCGGGAAGTCCCACGGATTTTCCGACAACCTTGGGATAGATGAAGTTGCCCTCAAGCTGCTGAAGAAGAACGAGGAACAGGATGAATAAGAGCGCCGTTGGAAAGCCTCTTGAAAGGCAAAGCAGTGCACCGAGAATACCGCCTATCCATGCGCCGAAAACGGGGACGAGAGCCATAAGCCCGATGACGGCAGAGGTCGCAGCCGGATAGGGAAAGTTGAAAATCAGCATTCCGATTAAGCATAGCGTTCCGATTATGAGAGCTTCCGTCAACTGCCCTGTAACAAAATGGCGGAAAGAGACATCTATTAGATGAGTGACTTTGAAGATGCGCTTGGAGTTTCTTTCGTTGGAGTAGGCTCTGACAAAGCGAGATAAAAACTTTCCGATTTGCTCCTTTTGAATCAGCACGTAAATGGAAAGGATAAGACCGAGAAGAAAGCTCGTGAATCCGCTGACCACAGAGATCGTCGTGTTTGCAATATCGTTCAGTATTCCGCTATCAAATGCGCTTTGGACTTTATCCTTGGCCTGGTTTATTAGCGCTGTCCAATCAGCCGCTTCCCCAAGAGGTATTCTGTAATAGATACCGAATTTATCCAATTTTGCTAGAAGGACATTTGTCTTTTCGGCAAGCGTGATAATCTGACCGGGAAGGTCATTGAAAATTGTTGTAAAAGCACTGTTAACCGATGGTATGACCAGAATAATGAGCAAAGCAATTACACCCAAGACAATAATGATAGCCATGACGATGCTTATCCCGCGAGCGACTGATTTGCCCTTTTGGGGAAAACGTTTCGCAAGAAAGCTCAACATCCTAGTTTCTATTGTAGAGGTGAGCGGGTTTAACAAAAATGCAATGCAAAGCCCTATAATGATAGGGGTAAACATACTGAGAACACTTGCTATTGCATCCCATACGCCGGAAAGGTTAATAAGCCCTATACAAAATGCTATTGCCGCAAACAGGATTAGAATTATTTTTTTAATGTTGGCCTTGTTAAGCTCCATGTAAGTCCTCCCGTATCAGGATGTAATGCGGTCAGAAGCGGTGTTTTCCGCTTTTTTGTTAAGCTCACGCTGACCGTCGTCGTTTGTGAACATATTGTTTCTGTATACCACATAGCGATCAAATAGGTATTCTGTTATAAGGTTTATTAGCATTGTTCCAATCAAAACTAAGTAGTAGTTCCAGCCGAGGGTGGTAAGCTTGACACCCCACCATATGGAAAGCGGGGAGAATACAAGATAGTAGCCAAAAACCTTAAGTATTGCGATAGAGACGTTCGCTGCGGATTTAAAGGTGAATTTCCTGTTCAAGGTGAAGTTCCACAGGACAGACAGGACGAGTGCGATAAAGTATGTTAAGCCGTAATCGTTTCCGAACAGCTCATCAAGCCTTGTAAATGCGTCGAGGTGAGTAAACTCGTGAAGCAGAGTAAATGACCCGAACTGTATAACTCCGGCTGAAGCGGAAAACAACAAAAACTTGATTGCCATCCACCAGTTCTGCTTTGAGTCGAGTCTCGACGAAACGTTATTTCCCATTGTAACCTCCAAAGGCTAACGAAAAGCTCCGTTTTTGCAGATGCTTTTCACTATATGGAATAATTCTATACCGCAAGGAAGAAAATAGCAAGTTTAAGCGGCTCATTTGTTAAATTCTGATGGCTTATGCAAGTAGATTTGCACTGCTTCTTGATTTTTGGGCCAGAATTATATATTATAGCCAGAGTGGCGCTATGATTTATAATTTTAATGTTGCGCGTGCCGCCAGTGACGACATATGCGCAATATAATGTCCGCGTGCGAAAATTATATCAGCAAGCGTGTGGAATATTTTGCGGATTGCCGAAAAATACGACGAATGATAAAACGACCAAATACCGAAAGGAAAAGTGTGTCATGAAATTCAAAACCGATATACAAATTGCTCAGGAAACCGTTCCGTCAAGGATTACGGAGATTGCAAAAACTTGCGGAATAGACGAAAAATATATCGAGCAATACGGAAACTATAAAGCCAAAATTGACCTTGCACTTCTGAACGAAACTCAGAAGGGAAACGGCAAGCTTGTTTTGGTTACCGCAATCACGCCGACCCCTGCGGGTGAGGGAAAAACAACCACCACGGTTGGTTTGGCGGACGGACTTCGCAAAATCGGCAAAAACTCTGTCGTTGCTCTGCGCGAGCCGTCACTCGGCCCCGTTTTCGGAGTAAAGGGCGGAGCGGCTGGCGGCGGATATGCGCAGGTTATTCCTATGGAGGATATTAACCTCCACTTTACAGGTGACTTCCACGCAATCGGCGCGGCAAACAACCTTCTTGCCGCAATGCTCGATAACCACATTCAGCAGGGCAACGCTCTGGGCATCGACCCTAAAAAGATAACCTGGCGGCGCGCAGTCGATATGAACGACCGCCAGCTTCGAAATATTATTGACGGCTTAGGCGGCAAAGTAAACGGCTGTCCGCGCGAGGACGGGTTTGACATTACCGTCGCTTCCGAGGTTATGGCGGTTCTGTGCCTATCTTCGGATATTACCGATTTGAAAAACAGATTGGCTTCAATAATAGTTGGCTATACGTATGACGATAAGCCGGTTACGGCAGGTCAACTCAAGGCTTCGGGCGCTATGGCGGCACTTTTGAAGGATGCCCTCAAGCCGAACCTTGTACAGACACTTGAGCATACACCTGCAATCGTGCACGGCGGACCTTTTGCAAACATTGCTCACGGTTGCAACAGCGTAATCGCAACCAGAATGGCACTCAAGCTCGGCGACTACGCCGTTACGGAGGCTGGCTTCGGCGCGGATCTCGGCGCGGAAAAATTTCTGGATATTAAGTGCCGTATGGCAGGGCTTACCCCCTCTGCGGTTGTTGTCGTGGCAACAGTCCGAGCGCTCAAGCACCACGGAGGTGCGGCAAAGGCTGATTTGTCTACTGAGAACCTTGAAGCTCTGGAAAAAGGTCTACCCAACCTGCTTCAGCACGTTGATAACATCACGCAGGTATATGGATTGCCCTGCGTAGTAGCCATAAACCGTTTCCCGATGGATACAGAAGCGGAGCTAAAGCTCATCGAGGAAAAGTGCCGCGAGAAGGGCGTGAACGTCGCACTTTCCGAGGTGTGGGGACGCGGCGGCGAAGGTGGAGTGGAGCTTGCGCGCGAGGTCGTTCGCCTTTGCGAAAAGGAAAACAATTTTGCGTTTTCCTATGACTGCGACAAGAGCATCGAGGAAAAGCTGGAAGCCATCTGCAAGAGAATTTATCACGCCGACGGAGTCGAGCTTACCGAAAACGCGAAAAAGCAGGCAGCTCAGCTTACGGAGCTCGGTTTTGGCGGGTTGCCCATCTGCATGGCAAAAACTCAGTACAGCTTTTCGGACGACCCGAAAAAACTGGGTGCACCACGTGGCTTTAAGGTTACGGTGCGAAACCTTAAAGTTTCGGCAGGAGCGGGCTTCATCGTTGCGCTTACGGGAGACATTATGACAATGCCGGGACTTCCGAAGGCTCCCGCTGCGGAGAATATTGATGTTGATGAAAACGGAGTAATTACCGGATTGTTTTAATAGATATAAGTGTAAGCCAAAATGAGCTTAGTAAAATTTTGCCCAAAAGCTCCGGAGGAGATACAATGAAAATTTTGATTTTGAATGGCAGCCCCCGATTAAACGGCAACACAAGCTACGCACTTTGCGCCATTGCTGAAGGCGCTGAGAAAAACACTAAGCACGAAGTCGAAATAATCGACGTCGCAAGGCTGAAAATTGGTGGCTGTACTGCCTGCAATGCCTGCAAAAGTAACGGTGGACACTGCGTGGCGTGCGACGACACCAAGTGCTTTATAGAAAAAGTATATGCGGCAGATGCTGTAATTTTCGGAACTCCGGTGTATTGGTGGGGAATATCTTCCCAACTGAAAGCCGCGCTGGACAAATTTTATTCCAAAACGGCTCAATTTAAGGCTCAGAACAAAATAGTCGGACTTGTCGCCATTGGTGGAAGCGCTGTTTCAAACAAACAGTATGAGCTGATACATGACCAGTTTAGGTGCATTACAGACTTTTTGGGTTGGGACTTGAAGCTCAATTTGTCCTATTCGGCAAGCGCACCGGATGACCTGCGAAAATCAGCGAGAGCTGCGGAGGAACTTTCTGAAGCGTGGAAAACACTCTAAAAACAGAAAAAATGACCCGCGAATCGAATTTTTAAGCTAAAATAGCAAGAAGCTTTGCTTAATACAGAGGTAAAAATGACGTACGATTTTGAAATTATCCGCTCTGAGCGGCGAACGCTTGCGCTCGAGATAACGGATAACGCTAAAATTTTGGTGCGTGCGCCGCGCCGTTGCCCAAAGGCGTATATCCAAAGCGTTGTGGAAAGCCACACAGACTGGATTGACTCGCATTTGGAAAAACAGCGCCTACGCGCACAGAACCGTCCAGAGCTATCCGAAGAGGATTGTGAAGAGCTGATTGCAATGGCAAAAAAAGAAATTCCTCCGCTTGTTGAGCATTATGCGCAGGAAATGGGACTTGCCCCTGCGGGTATAAAGATTACCAAAGCAACGAAGCGCTTTGGTAGTTGCAGCTCAAAAAACAGGCTGTGCTTTTCCTACAGGCTTATGATGTATCCGCAGAGCGCAATTGAATATGTCGTTGTACATGAGCTTGCCCACATCGTTCACCACAATCACGGAAGCGACTTTTACGCGCTGATAAAAACAGTGCTACCCGATTATAAGCAGCGGGATAAGCTTCTCAAAAAATAGCGGTTTCATTTTCAAAAATTTTTGCTGTTTTAACGGCAAGGAGAATATTTAATGGTAGTAGCAGAGAAAGAAAAAACGGAAAACGTCCCAAACCATAAACAGGGCAGATTTTACAGGTTTCTGCGCAAAATGATTCTCGTTTTTACAAAGCCTATGAAAACGGTCTGGGAAGTCCCGTTTGAAGGAAATCCCTCCGTTTTTGTTTGCAATCACGACAGAGCTTTCGGCCCGATTGCTATGTGCGCCCACTTTGAGCTTAGCAATGAAATAAGACCCTGGATAAATGCGGAGGTGCTATCTCTAAAGAAAGCACCGGCATATATCCGCAAGGACTATTGGTGGGATTTGCGCAAGTGGTATTCTCCGATATTCAGCTATACAGTTGCGTACATATATGCCCTTTTAATATCCACTATTTTGCACGGGAGCGACTGTGTGCCGGTCTATCACGATACGGGGGTAATGTCAACACTTCGAAAAAGCGTAAAAACACTTTCAGATGGCAAGCATCTTTTGCTTTTTCCCGAGCATCCTACGGGCTACTGCAAATACGGAGAAAAAATTTTTGACGGGTTTCTTTCTGTGGGAAGGCTTTACTATGCCCGAAAAAAGGAAATTGTATATTTCTATCCCACCAGTGTAAATTGGAAAGAAAAAATTATAAGAGTGGGCAAGCCTATTCCCTATGAGCCGTCAGTAAAATACGAAGAACAGGTAGCGGAAACTACGGCTACCATCGAGGAATATTTTGCACGATATAATACATAAGAAAATGTGGAAATCACCGGGTTTTTATGTTACTATATGCGAGGCTGTTTAAACAAAGTCGGACGATTACCCTGCAAGAGGAGAGCTACATAATGATAAATAAAATACCCACTAAACGACAGTGGATTATGATGCTATACCTGCCGATTCACTTCGTTTGGTATTTTGCGCTGGAACTGGCAATTACAACAGATTATTTCCCAATCCACTGTGAACTTGACAATATAATACCTTTCTGCGAATGGTTTATCTTTCCGTATTTTTCGTGGTTTATCTATATGGTTGCCGCTGGATTGTATTTTCTGTTCTATGACCACGAAGCCTTTGAGCACTATATGCTGTCGATGATTTTCGGGTTCTTCATCAGCACCACCATTTGCTCGGTGTTTCCAAACGGACAAGACCTCCGTCCCTCCGGCTACAACGCAAATTTTGCCGCGCAGATTATAAAATGGACTCAGGAATTTGATACAAACACAAATGTTTTCCCCAGTATGCACGTTGTCGGTGCACTCTGCGCTTGGTTCGCTATTGTCAAAAGCAAAACCCTAAAGCCGAAAGTGTGGATTCAGGTATTCAACTATCTGCTTTGCGTGTTGATTATTCTTGCCACCGTGTTTTTGAAGCAGCATTCCGCGCTTGATGTTTTGGCAGGCGTTGTTGTTTCCACTGCCGTGTTTGTCTTTGTTTATAAGGGCTATGCTGGCAAGCTCCTGACAAAATTAGAAAATGCCATTTCAAAAGAACCTGCCGCATAGGCGAATTTTCTCTCTTATGTTATAAAAACGAAACCGAGGCTCATGAGCGAGCTTCGGTTTCGTTTTTATGTTATTCTTCTTTTGCTTTCTGGGGATTATCTTGCAAAAAAGAAACTTCAAAGGAGTCGTCGTCGGAATTGCCCAATATTGAATCAATGGTTAGATGCAGATAGCGAGCATCCTCGGATAAATTTAAAACAGTACCTTTTTCTCCAAGTGAGGTATCCTCAAGAAGCCGAACACTTGGACGAAAGACATTTTCTGAGTGGTTTTTTTCCACAACCGCGGTCGAGCCTTCGGACAGCTTGACGATGCTTCCTGTGGGATAGGCGCAGATGAGATGCATGAAGATCTGAACCAGGTCACAATCAAATTGAGCATCGGAACCTGCGATAATATATTCAATGGCCTCTTTTGGCTGCCATGCCTTTCGATAGCTTCTGTGGCTGGTGAGTGCGTCATAAACATCGGCGATCGCCAGAATACGCCCAAAGAGGGGGATGCGGCTGCCTTCGTAGTTAGAGGGATAGCCGGTGCCGTCCATCTTTTCGTGATGGCTCAGAATTCCGGATAAAACCTCATGGGAGATGTTGAAGCACTTACGCAGACGTTCAACGCCCTTTTGGGGATGGGTTTTGATGATGTCAAACTCCCAATCTGTAACGGGACCGTTTTTATTAATAATTTCGATAGGAATATCTATTTTTCCAATGTCGTGCATTAAGGCACACGTGGCGAGGGATTCAAGTTGGCTGCGAGGTAGCTCTAGTTCGCTGGCAAGCATGGTGCTGAGAATGCCGACGTTTAGGCTGTGCGAATATGTATAATTGTCATAGGACTTGATTTCCATCATGTCCATTAGATAGTCTTCTCGGTTAAGAATACTGTCAACAATAGTACCCGCAACTCTTTTTGTTGATTCAACAGACGAGCTCGAAATAAAAGGACGCTTAAAATAGTTGGAATATAGGGAGCGAAATTCTGATGTAATCTCCATTTTGACTTCGGGACGAATTATGCTCGATGGCTCAATACCCTCGCTGCCTTCCATTTCGATATATATACCATCAACATCATGGGCGGCAAGTCTTGCAATAATAGCCGGTGACAACACTTCTCCGCGTTGCAGAAGAGCGTATAATCCGCTTGGCGCTGAGATGCTTTTTGCAAGAGTCATTCCGGTACGTGCTCGAGAGAGCGGAATATAAATCACTGGGAGAACCTCTTTCTATAGAAATTCACAAAAAAGTCGCAGCAAATAAGTCAACCAACAATATCAGCACCTTACGTTTGCCAATTAATCTTGTAAATCGTCAAAGGAATAAAGTGAGATACATAATAGTTGTTCGCTGGCTTTTCAAATATACAATACCGTACTATAATGTATTTCGATTAATTTTGCAATAGAGAAAGACGGTTTGTTTTGGCAAGAAAAATATGTTGGAGCATCAATTAAGCACTAAAATGCTTGTTTTGCGACAAATTTCGCCGTTTTTTTGTTTGAAATTTTCTCTAACAAGTTTACTGCTTTATGTTCAGAACTTCCTCTGCGCCTTTGGTAAAATAGAGCTTGTAGTCGTCGGTTATAAAGATGGCGTAGTATCCGTCCGTGCACTCGATAAGCTCTGTACCGGCTGTTTTGCCCAGCGCGAAGCAGGTTGTGCTCAGAGCGTCGCAGGTAGCGGAATTTGCGCCGATAATTGAAACAGATAGCAGGTTGCTATCATAAGGATAGCCGGTTTCTGGATTGAGAATATGATAATAGAGCTTCCCGTTTTCTTTGAAGTATCGCTCATATGTTCCAGAGGTCACGACGGACAAGTCACGCACATTAACGCTTGCTATGGAGCCTTCGCCGAAAGGATACTGTATTCCGACTTCGAAACCGCTCTCATCGGTTTTTCCGCCAATGCACTGGACGTTGCCACCAAGATTGATTATAGCTTTCTCCACTCCGCGCGAAATGAGAAGGTCCTTCATTTTATCCGCAATATAGCCTTTGGCGATTGCGCCGAGGTCAATGCGTGTATAGTCGTTCGCAAAAGTTACCGTATTTCCCGAAACCGAAACGGCTTTATAGTCAACGTGGCTTTTTGCCTCCTCAATGGCCGCTGCGGAGGGAACGGAGGGCGAGTCTGCGGTAAAGTTCCAAAGTGAGGAAAGCGGCTCTATGGTGATGTCAAATTTTCCACCCGAGATAGCGCCGAATTCCAAGCCTTTTGAAATGACCTCTGCTGTTTCGTCCGATACCTCAGAGATTTCGCGCGAGTTGAGCTTAAATATTTCGCTGTTTTCGTCGGTACGTGAGAAGAGTGCTTCGTAACGGCGGCAAAGGTCAAAGCACTCATCGATTAAAGTTTCGTTAGTGCAATCATATAAAGTGATGGTGGCAACAGTGTTAAGAACAAAGGCACTTTTGCTGATTTTTTGGGGCTGAGAGCCTGTACACGCGCTCAAATTCGTCAAAATTATTACAATGGACAGAATTTGGACGTAAAAACTTATTTGCTTTCGACTTAACATATGCACAAACCTCTTTGTATATAATTGCATAATATTAACATGAATTGTAAAAGATTTCAACGAAAAGCCAGTATTTTTGTGTGGACAGGACATTACTTTTATATGTATAATAATATTCGCATTCTTGCACCCATCGAGAGAGTGGGTTGCATATGCAAAAAGTTAGGAGGAGATGCAGTGTATAGTAAAAGACTTCACGGGGTACTTGTGCCGCATCGGAAAAATACGGCGGGAGAAAAGTCCCAGAGAATTCCGACCCCCGCGGTAGTTACAATTCCGATGTCAATGCATATCGGCGCACCCGCAAAGCCTGTCGTGAATGTTGGAGACGAGGTAAAGGTCGGGCAACTCATTGCGGAAGCAAATGGCTTCGTTTCTTCACCCGTGTATTCGGGAGTTTCCGGCAAAGTTAAGAAAATCGACGATATGCTTATGTCGGGCGGTCAGTTTGTGCCTGCAATTGTAATTGAAACAGATGGCCAGCAGACGATGTTTGACGGAATCGCTCCACCGAAGGTGGAAAGCCTTCAGGAGTTTGTTGACGCAGTCCGCAATAGCGGAGTTGTAGGTTTGGGAGGCGCAGGCTTTCCGACAGCTGTCAAGTTTTCGGTCAAAGATCTTTCCGCTATAGAAGCTGTAATCATAAACGGAGCCGAGTGCGAGCCCTATATAACCTCCGATACAAGAACGATGATAGACGACGCAGACTTGGTTTGGGAGGGCATCGAGCTTCTCAAGAAATTTATGCAGGTTAAGCGTGTGATAATTGGAATCGAGGACAACAAGCCCGCTTGCATCAGCAATTTCAAAAAAATGTGCAAACAGGGCGGAGGCGTTGAAGTCAAGGCTCTTCCCGCACTTTATCCTCAGGGCGGCGAAAAGGTTCTGATTTTCAACACAATCGGACGTGTCGTTCCAGAGGGAAAGCTTCCGATTGATGTCGGAGCCATTGTCATTAACTGCACGACTCTTGCGGCTGTTGCAAGGTATATTAAAACTGGCTTGCCGCTTTACGAAAAGTGCGTAACCGTGGATGGTTCAGCTGTCAAAAACCCGAAGAACGTGATTGCTCCCATAGGCACGCCAGTCAAGGATGTCTTCGATTTTTGCGGCGGCTTCAAGTGCGAACCCAAAAAGGTTCTCTATGGCGGGCCAATGATGGGGATTGCCGTTCCCGATATGGACGCGCCTATTCTCAAAAACACAAACGCAGTTCTTGCGTTTAACGAAGAGGATGCCGCGCTTCCTAAAGAGGCTTCCTGCATAAACTGTGGTCGCTGTGTTGGTCACTGCCCGTTCAACCTTTCTCCTACTGACATCGAGAAGGCGTTTCGCAATAAGAAGCCAGAGGATTTGGCAGTTCTAAAGGTCAATATCTGCATGGAGTGCGGCTGCTGCTCATATGTATGCCCTGCAAACCGTCCACTGGTTCAGGTCAATAAACTCGCAAAAATGATGCTTAGGGATTATCAGTCTGCGCAGAAGGCAGCCGAGGCAATGCTGAAAGCAAAAGAAGAAGCTAAGAAGGGGGAGCGCAAATGAGCAAAATGACTGTATCCGTTTCTCCTCATATTAAGGATAATACGAACACCGCTTCAATTATGCGTGACGTACTTATTGCACTTTTTCCGGCTCTCATAGCTTCGATTTTGATTTTCGGTGTGCGTGCGCTTGTTGTCACAGCGGTTTGCGTCGCTTTCGCTGTTGGCGGAGAGTGGGTTTTTGAAAAAATCGTCAAAAAGCCCAGCACAATCGGTGACCTTTCGGCAGCCGTAACGGGCGTTTTACTCGCTTTTAATCTGCCTGTGGGAATTCCGCTTTGGCAGGCGGCGTTCGGAAGCTTGGTTGCAATTATCATTGTAAAACAGCTTTTCGGCGGCATCGGACAAAACTTTGCAAACCCCGCTATCACGGCGCGTATCATCATGTTGATTGCGTTTTCAGGTACGATGACCACTTGGGTGATACCGGACGCAGTTTCAAGTGCGACAACGCTTGTAACCCTCAAGGGCGTCGAAGGTGGCGGTGCACTTCCCTCGATTACCAACATGATTCTTGGAGTACGCGGCGGCTGCCTCGGCGAAACGAGCGCAATCGCACTCGTCATCGGCGGAATTTACCTGCTAATTCGCCGTGTAATTTCGTGGCATACACCGGTTGCGTTTATTGGCACAGTCTTTTTGTTCACGCTGCTTGTCGGCGGGAGTTTGGAGCGCTCCATTTATCAGGTGCTCTCCGGCGGACTGATGATTGGCGCATTCTTCATGGCAACGGACTATTCAACAACACCAAATACGAACTGGGGACGCATCATTTTCGGCGTTGGATGCGGGCTTATCACAGTACTAATCAGAGTCTGGGGAAGTTACCCCGAGGGTGTTTCGTTCTCCATCCTGCTCATGAACATACTTACACCATATATCTCAAACTTCACACGGAAAAAACCGCTCGGAGGTGTTGAAGCATGAGTAATGTGAAAAATGATTTTGTAAAACCAATTTTAATTTTAATGCTCATCTGCCTCGTAATATCCGCTGCTCTGGCGTTTACAAACGAGAAAACGGCTCCGCTTATTCTGCAAGCGGAAAAAGAAAAAGCGGAAGCTGCTCAAAAGGAAGTGCTACCCGAGGCCGACTCCTTTACGCTAATGGAGCTGTCGGGACTGCCGTCCATGGTCACAGAGGTTTATAAAGCTGATAACGGCGCAGGCTACGTCCTAATGCTAACCGCAAAGGGATACGGCGGCCCGATGAAGCTCATTTGCGGCATTGATGCTGGCGGACTGATTACAGCGTGTAGAACACTGTCGCAGACGGAAACGCAGGGTCTTGGAACGAGAACGACGGGGCCTGATTTCAGAGACCAGTTCGTCGGGAAAGATTCCTCGCTTTCGGGCATTGAGACAATCTCGGGCGCGACAATATCCTCAAAAGCGTATATCGGCGCAATAAATGATGCTTTTGCGGCATATGAAATAGCAAAGGGGGCGGTATAAGTGAAAAAACTCGGAATACTGATAAACGGAATTTTGAAGGAAAATCCTGTTCTCGTCCTCATTCTGGGCACCTGCCCAACACTTGCAATCTCAACGCAGGCTTCAAACGCCATCGGCATGGGACTTGCGGCGACTGCCGTTCTAGTCTGCTCCAATATCGCAATTTCGGCACTTCGTAAGGTGATACCCGATAATGTTCGTATCCCGTGCTATATTGTGCTAATCGCGGGCTTCGTCACGATAGTGCAAATGCTCGTCAAGGCATACGCCCCCGCGCTGGATGAAAGCCTTGGCATCTATCTTCCGCTAATCGTCGTTAACTGCATCATCCTTGGACGCGCTGAGATGTTTGCAAACAAAAACACGGTTTGGGATTCCACCTTGGACGGTATCGGCATGGGACTTGGCTTTACGCTTGCGCTTTTTGTCATGGCCGCAATCCGCGAGATTCTTGGCAGTGGCACATTTTTCGGCAATCCGATACCCATTCTCATCGACAACAACATTTCAATCATGATTCTTGCACCGGGCGGATTTTTCGTTTACGGCTGCATGATTGCGGCTGTTAACAAGCTTAGCAACGGCAAAGCAATCAAGAAAACTGAATTTGGCTGCACGGGATGTTCCTCGGCCGCTGGCTGCGGAAAATTAGCGCAGACAGAATGCGGAAAGGAGGATAAAGCCTGATGGATGGACTTATTCACATGGATTTTAAAGGCCTTGTCGTTCTCCTCTTGTCCGCTGTTTTCGTAAACAACTACGTTTTACAGAAATTCCTCGGCATCTGTTCGTTCCTTGGCGTTTCAAAAAAGCTCGACCAAGCGACAGGCATGAGCCTTGCTGTCATCTTCGTTATGATGCTTTCAACAGCCGTAACGTGGCCTATTCAGCATTATTTGCTCAATCCCCACGGTCTTGGCTATTTGCAGACTATAGTTTTCATCCTTGTTATCGCAGCGCTTGTCCAGCTCGTTGAGATAGTCCTTAAAAAGTATATTCCCGCCCTTCATAAGTCCATGGGCATATACCTGCCGCTTATCACAACTAACTGTGCGGTGCTGGCGGTCACAATCCTCAACATTTCCGAGAAATACGATTTCCTTACCTCAATGGTATACTCTTTGGGTTCGGGTCTTGGATATTTCCTCGCAATGGTCATGTTTTCCGGCGTGCGTTCTCGTATGGAGGGCGCCGACACACCCAAAGCGTTTGAAGGTCTGCCCATTCTTCTGGTTGCGGCCTCCATCGTCTCGGTCTCTTTCTTCGGCTTTGCCGGAGTTATAGAGAATCTGTTCAAATAGGGGGGCGGGCGAATGGAAGGAATTATATTTGCAATCATTTCAGTAACCGCAATCGGAATAATCTGCGCCGTTATGCTTGCCGTAGCCTCAAAGGTGATGGCGGTAAAGGAAGATGAGCGCTTCCCGGCAATACGCGAATGCCTGCCGGGAGCTAACTGCGGAGCCTGCGGCTATGCCGGCTGTGACGGTTATGCCCACGCTCTAATCGAGGACGATGGCGTTAAAACAAATCTCTGCGTTCCTGGTGCGGACGGCGTTTCAAAAAAGCTTAGCGAGTTGCTGGGCGTTGCGTTCGAGGACGTTGCGGAAAAGGTTGCCGTGATTAAGTGCAAGGGCGATTGCGATGCAACCTCCGACAAAATGGACTATCAGGGCATCGAGAGTTGCAAGGCTGCGAAGCTGTTTTTCGGCGGAGCGGGAAAGTGCACCTTTGGGTGCATGGGTCTGGGAGATTGCTCTAAAGTCTGTCCCAACAATGCTATTTGCCTCGAAAACGGCATTGCGCACGTCAACACCCGCCTTTGCATCGGCTGCGGAATGTGTGCGTCCGTCTGCCCGAACAAGCTAATATCAATCATGCCTGATGTCGAAAAGGTGCTCGTAACCTGTAGCAACACTGAAAAGGGTGCGCTTACCAGAAAAGAGTGCAGTCACGGCTGCATCGCTTGCAAAAAGTGCGAAAAGGAATGCTCCGTCGGAGCGGTCACGGTTGAAAACAATCTTGCGAAAATCGATTATGATAAATGCACAAACTGCGGACATTGCGCCGAGGTCTGTCCTACCCACTGCATAATGGTCGGCGATTTCAGCGGCATCCACCGCATGGATCAGAACTAAAGTATAAAAATAAAGCTCCGTCTTTTTAGTCGGAGCTTTATTTACAATTTAAGACATTTGGCGTAAGATACAGGAGAACGAAAAGGGGGCAGCGTTACGTGGTAAAGCGGAAAAACGATATAATACTTGCGGCGGTGCTCGTTCTTGTCGCCGCTCTGATTTGGCTTTTTATCTATTTGACACGCACCGAGGGTGCGTCTGTGCTTGTCACGGTTGACGGCAAGGTCTACGGCGAATATCCGCTCGATACGGATGCCGAAATTCGCATTGGCGACCAAGACGCTTACAATCTTCTTGTCATAAACGACGGAAAAACGCAAATCGCAGAGGCTTCGTGCCCCGACAAGCTGTGTGTTAATCAGGGGAAAATCTGCTTTGATGGACAGAGCATAATCTGCCTGCCAAACAAGGTCGTTGTCGAAGTAACGGGCGGCGAACAGTCGGATTACGACGCGGTGGCAAAATGAAAAAACACATGAAAGGAAAGCAAATCGCGGAATACGGGCTTCTAATCGCGCTTGCGATGGTGCTCAGCTATGTTGAAATGTTGATACCGTTTTCATTCATCGTGCCGGGCGTAAAGCTCGGGCTTGCCAACATTGTCGTTGTTTTTGCGCTTTACAGACTGGGGAAGGTCGAGGCCTTTGTCATATCAATTTTAAGAGTTTTACTCATGACCTTTATGTTCGGAAATGCGTTTGCGTTGGCGTATAGCTTGTCTGGCGCGATTTTGAGCTTTGGTGTGATGCTGCTGCTTCTCAAAATCGGGCGTTTCAGCTCCGTAGGCGTTGGGATTGGCGGCGGCGTTTCGCACAATATTGGTCAAATTCTTTGCGCGATGGTGCTTTTGGAAACGAAACAGCTTGTATATTACCTGCCGGTTCTTTTAATTTCGGGTACGCTTGCCGGGATTGCAATCGGCGTTATTTCGGGAATTCTGATAGAACGTATCAATCGAAAAAAAGCTTAAAACGGCGATTATCTGTGCAAGAATACATGGAATATAGACTAAAAGAAAACAAAGATTGAAACAAGCTTTATGAACATCGGAGTACATTAAGCTCGTCGAAAGGAATGGTAATAAATATGCTATATGAGGGAAGCGTTTATCGTCCACCAAGCGAGGCTTACAGTCTGATTATTCAGGTGACTGTAGGGTGCTCGCACAATGGCTGCACCTTTTGCCCCATGTACTGGGACAAAAAAATCAGGATGCGTACCTTTGAGGAGGTTTTTAGGGATTTACAGGAAGCGCGGAGCGAGAATCCCCGCGTTGAGCGGATTTTCTTCGCGGATGGCGACGCTTTGTGTCTTGCTACGGATAAGCTTTTGCAGCTTCTTGGCGCTGCAAGGGCTGTTTTTCCGGAATGCACTCGAGTCGGAATTTACGGTAGGGCGGACAATATACTTCGAAAAACAGACGACGAGCTGCGTCAGTTGAAGGACGCAGGGCTTGGAATAATTTATCTCGGTGCGGAATCCGGCTCGGCCGAGGTGCTGAAAAGAGTTAACAAGGGCGAAACGCCCGAGGACATGATAACAGCGACTCAACGTGCTGAAAAAGCGGGCATTCCCGTTTCGGTAACCTTTATTTCGGGCTTGGGCGGACGCGAACTGATGGAGGAGCACGCGGTCGAAACCGGAAGGATGATAGGCGAAATGGGCGCTTCTTATGTGGGGCTGATGACGCTTATGATTGCTCCCGGCTCATCTCTTTCCGCGGACATTCAAAATGGAAAATTTGAGCCGCTTACTATGGACGAGGTGATGAGGGAACTTGACCTTGTACTTACTAATGCAAACTGCGAAAAAGACTGCGTAATGCGAAGTAACCATGCTTCCAACCGCCTGGTTTTGAGGGGAACGCTGCCGCAGGACAAGGAGCGGCTGCTCTCTCAGGTTCGCAGCGCAATGAAGGATGAGAAAATGCTCAGACCGGACAAATTCCGTGGTTTTTAAACTCGACGTACATTGTAATACAAAAATCACTCCATAAAAAACGTATGTGCATATGCAGCGGATCCGCAGTCCGCTGCATATGCACATGGGAGGACACATGATGAGGAGTTTTTGTTTGACAATTGGAGTATAGCACGGCGGCGAAAGTGGCACAAGCCTCCACGGGGGTTCGGTTTTTATGAAAATTTTAAAAAAAAGGCGCATTTCAAATGGGTAATCTAACCATATGAAATGCGTCTATTTTGTGGGTTGCTACAAACGTATGTAACGTCTGGTACTTTATTGGGAAATAGCTTTATTAATGGACAGCTTTGTGTTATAAATTGGTTTGTGGGTAATACTATCACAGGCTGTCTGAAGGACTAAATCATTTTCGACAAGGAAAGGGAGATGACCGATGGAAACAGAGTATAAAAAGAAAGAAACTGCCACGGCACCCGAGTTTTTGAAAAGCATGGACGCATGGTGGCGCGCTGCGAACTATCTTTCCGCTTGCCAGCTATATTTGCTGGACAATCCGCTTTTAAGCGAGGAACTTAGGGCGGAGCACGTCAAAAAGAAAATTGTTGGGCACTGGGGCACCGTTCCCGGACAGAACTTTGTCTATACGCATCTGAACCGCGCAATCAACAAATTTGATTTGGACATGATATATATTTCGGGCCCCGGTCATGGCGGAAACGCTATGCTGGCGCAGGATTGGCTGGACGGCAGCTACAGCGAGGTTTATCCAAATATCAGTCAGGATTTGGAGGGCATGAAAAAGCTCTTTAAGCAGTTCTCCTTCCCCGGTGGTACATCAAGCCATGTTGCGCCGGAGGTTCCGGGTTCTATTAACGAGGGCGGAGAGTTGGGCTACAGCCTTGCCCATGCGTTTGGTGCTGTGTTTGATAACCCCGACCTGATTGCCGCCTGCGTAGTGGGCGACGGCGAGGCGGAGACAGGTCCGCTTGCAACAGCGTGGCATTCCAATAAGTTTATCAACCCCGTTACCGACGGAACGGTTTTGCCAATTTTGCATCTAAACGGATACAAAATCAGCAACCCGACGATTTTTTCACGCATTCCACACGAAGAGATACAAAAGTTCTTCGAGGGCTGCGGTTGGAAACCCTATTTTGTTGAGGGAAGTGATCCTGCCACCATGCACGAGCTTATGGTGGAAACCATGGACAAAATTGTTGCCGAAATACTAGAAATACGCAAAAACGCGAGAGAAAATGGCAGCTTGGAAAGAGCAATTTGGCCCATGATAGTTCTTCGCACACCAAAGGGCTGGACGGGGCCGAAAGAAGTCGTCGGAAACAAGATTGAAGGCTCGTTCAGAGCGCATCAGGTTCCGCTTTTGATGGACGACCCATCCCATTTGGAACTTTTGGAGAGCTGGCTTAGAAGTTACAAACCGTGGGAACTGTTTGATGAAAACGGAAAACTTGCTCCCGAAATTCAAGCGCTTGCGCCAAAGGGAAATCGCCGCATGGGCGCAAATTTGCACGCCAACGGCGGTCAACTGCTCCGCGATCTCCGGATGCCTGATTTCCGCGACTATGCGGTTAAAGTTCCTGCGCCGGGCGCCGTGAACACTCAGGATATGTCAGAGCTTGGCGGCTTTGTAAGGGATATATTCAAGCTGAACAAGGAAAGCCGCAACTTCCGCGTGTTCGGGCCTGACGAAACCATGTCAAACAGGCTCACCAAGGTTTTCGAAGAGACAAACAGGTGCTGGAATGCGGAAATGAACGACGAAGACGAATATCTGGCTTCCGATGGCAGAGTTATGGACTCGATGCTCTCGGAGCATATGTGCGAGGGCTGGCTGGAGGGCTATTTGCTGACAGGGCGTCACGGCTTCTTCAACAGCTACGAGGCGTTTATTCGAATTGTTGACTCTATGTTTTCACAGCACGCAAAGTGGCTTAAGGTCTGCAACCAGCTTGCATGGCGGCACGATATCGCGTCGCTTAACTATATTCTTTCCTCAAATGTTTGGCAGCAGGACCACAACGGGTTTACACATCAGGACCCCGGGTTCCTTGACCATGTCGCCAATAAAAAGGCCGATGTTGTCCGCATATACCTCCCGCCAGATGCCAACTGCCTGCTGACAACCTTTGACCACTGCATAAGAAGCCGGAACTATGTGAATGTAATGGTGACGTCAAAGCACCCGCGTCCGCAGTGGCTGACGATGGATCAGGCGGTAAAGCACTGCACACAGGGTATTGGAATTTGGGATTGGGCATCCAACGATCAGGACTCCGAGCCGGATATCGTTATGGCCTGCTGCGGTGACACGCCGACGCTTGAAACGCTTGCGGCGGTTATGATTTTGCGCAAGGCTCTGCCCGATGTGAAGATTAGGGTTATAAATGTTGTGGATCTTATGCGCCTGCAGCCCAATACTGAACATCCGCACGGCATGACCGACGAGGATTACGATATGATGTTCACGAAGGACAAGCCAATTGTTTTTGCCTTCCACGGCTATGCGACGCTGGTGCATGAGCTGACCTATCGCCGCCATAACAAGAACCTCCACGTTCGCGGATATAAGGAGGAAGGAACGATTACTACTCCCTTCGATATGCGTGTACAGAACGATATCGACAGGTTCCATCTGGTCATGGACGTTATTTATCGTCTGCCACAGCTCGGAAACAAGGGCGCATCCCTTGTCCAAAAAATGAAGGATAAGCTTGTCGAGCACAAACAGTTTATCTATGAAAACGGACAGGATTTGCCTGAAGTGTTAAACTGGAAGTGGAGCCTGTAACAGGCGAAAATTTCAAAAAAGCGGCGTTAATACTAAACAAAACCCTGCATACCTTTGGGTGTAGTGCAGTATGAACCAAGAAAAATGAACATGGATTGATAGCCCTCAATTGTAGGATAACTACGATTGGGGGCTGTTCATGTTTTTGCGTACATTTTTGAGATCGCTATTCCTGCCGTAGTTGTGCCTTTGAAAATCAGGGCTTGGGGTGAACGCCGAAAGACCCGCCTGATAATTACTCTTCTTTGTCCATTGGGCTTGGCTCGGCGATTGAGGAAGTATCGGCGCTTTTAATCGCAACGAGATAAGCGTGAACGACAAAGCGCTCCGTCCTTTGCGCGGAAGTGCAGGTTGAGAGCGTAACAAGCTTTGTGACCTCCGAGGGTGCGGCGTTGCCACTGTCGCTCACAAAGGGTGTGACGTATTCGATGAAGTCGTTATAGCTGAAGTCTTCGGAAAAATCCAAAGTGTAGCTTTTGCTATCGCTTTCTGTTTTATAGGCAGCAAAAATCCGATATTTGAAAACGCAGGTTTCCGTGAATATGTATAGGTCGCGGTGCGCTTTCAGATATTCTGGGTCGCCAAACTGCTTGAGCTCGCCGAACATTCCTCCGCTTTTTATGTTGTGACCGTAAATTACCGTGTTGTCGCTGCTCAAATCGGGCGAGTTTCGAAAATCCATAAAAATACTGCCAGAGCTTGTCTGCTGCAAGTTGTAGCTGCGGTTAAGATATTTCCGGTTGTCTTCCCCCCTGAGCAAGGGAAAGCTGATATTCGATTCACCAATCCATATCCAACCCACGACCTCGGGGTTTGTGCTTTTCAGCGTTTCGAAATCCACATTAACATCAGGAAAGAACTCCTCCGGCTCGTTTAAGGTGCTTGCTTGCTGCTCCGTTTCCGAGATGTGGAAGTTCTCGATTCGGCTTTTGTCATAGATTGCATCCGCCCTTTTGTATTCGGCTTCCGTGAGCACGATACGAGTCGCGCTGTAAATAAGCACAGCGGATAATACGGTAAGAAGCGCTGTGCGAAGTGTTTTGTTCATTTTTCAAGACCTCGTTTTCTCGAATAAATGTAGCAAGGGAAGACCTTAAGCCGTGTGCGTTTCTCGCGCATTATTGATACTGCGTTTTTATAGCATGGGGGAGATACGTTACGGTTACATATTGCCTTTTTTGTTACAGTGAGTAAAAAAATGTGCGAAATTGCGGTTAATAAAATAATAAGCCACCTAAAAAAAATATAGTGGCGAAAGATGCGCGAAGATGTGAAGTTTTCTGAAAGGAGGGCTTAAGGCAACGCACGTTTGGGGGAACGCTCGTTGCCTTAAGGAACGCCATCGCCCTCCCAAATTTGCAGTGCTTCGTCGGGCGTCCATTCTTTTGTGTATGTTTCGAGCCAAGAAAGTATTTTCAATGAGCCGTTCTCCTCTTGCAGTCTTACACATACCGCGCGCTTATCGTCTATGGCGCAGGAATAGGAATACATCCCGTTTCCCTCGAATGTTATCTTGATGTCACCTAATTCCGAAGGAATATCTCCGATTGAGATAGATTCTTGTAAAAGGACCGCTGTCTCAACGGCGTTGCCGTCGGCTGAATAGTAGCTCAAAACGGAAGTTTCCAGCTTTTCTGCCAGAGCTTTATCGCTATTTGCGGAGGATAGCGTCATAAGGGCAGAAACCGTTAGGCATAGAACCGAAAAGATGAGAACAAGCAGAGCGCTGCCGACTCCAAAAAATCCTGTACCCTTCATGGTGAAACCTCCGTCGGCGCTTTTACTGTAAGGGTAAACAACTCGCCGCCATTTTTGTCCGTTACAGCAATTTCTGCCGTGTTTACGCCGTTTTTAGCGGTGTCCTCAAGCGTCAGCACGTATTCGGCGCAATTTTCTCCTGTAGGGAGCCAATCCTCGTCGTAGAAAAGAGCGGGTTCGAGTCCTGCCTTGAAGCATTCTGCGGCGTTTTCGGCTGCGATTATGGCGTGGGAGAGGCAGTCACTTTCCTCGGAAAGCTTGTGCGCGGATGAAAATAATTGTAGATTCACGGCCGAAAAAACCGCAAACAGACCGATAACGATGATAAGCTCAAGCAACGTCAATTCGCTACTTATGCCAATGCTTTTTCTCATAGACGACCTCCGCTTTTAAGAAACAAGTGAAGAAAACTTGTTTTTCCCTCTGTATCCGTTGCTTCAATAAAAATCAGTCCCGATTTAGTCTCGGAAAAAACGACTCGCTCCGATTCAATGAGCTTGGTTCCGTCTTTCTGTGAAAAGACCGCACCCTTTTCACAGAAAAGCTCACAAAGAGCTCCGTCGTAGCAGTAAATTATGTCGGTGTACAATTTGCCTTCGAGTGTAGATTCGATGAAAAGGGCATTTATTCCGTCAAAATCTCCTATATAGATATTCCCACCACTGTCGCCCTGACGAAGCTTTTCGGAGAGGAAGGACATGAGCGTTCTGTCACTGAAAGCTTGCTCCGAAAAGGCTCTTTGCGAAATTTCGGCCTGTGTCCCCAGCACCAGAACCGCCATTGCGGAGCCTATGAAAGCTACTAGCAGAAAAAGGACAGACGCTGTGGCGAAAAAATGAATTTTCAACCGTTTCATAGTTCGCCCCCTACCGCTTTATTACAGTTATTTCAGGCATGATGTTTGAGGCGACTGCGGTGTAATGCACAGCGTAAAGTGTTTCGCTGATTTTGGGGTTGTAGTATTCCTGAAGGTAATCGTAGCTTTCGGGGTAAGAGCCTTCGAGAGCGTAGCAACAAAGAGCGGCGCGACGGACGGCGTCCTCGGCCGCACGTTGGCCCCCTTCACGCACAGATTTGTCGGTGCGCCCAAGCCCTGTGAGAACGAGTGCCAAGGTGACGGCGAAAATCGAGAGCATACAGGCAATCCCGCGCAAAGCAGAAAGCATCGGCGATATATTCAGCCGCTTTTTCATAATACTTAGTTCCTTTCTTCGGAGATTGGCGGAAAAACGTCAGGATAATGAGGACAGAACTCCAATTATCGGAAGTATTACGGATATTAGCGTCAGTCCGACGGCAACGGATATGGCTATTATGAGAGCGGGACCAAGCTTTATGAGCTTTGCGTCAAGCTCACTAATAACCTTTTCCTCCGAACGTCTTGCAATTGCCTCCATGACTTCATTCACACTGCCTGCGGATTTTCCAAGTGATAATAGACGGCTATCGTATTCCGAAAATATGCGTGATTTTGAAAGGCATTGCTCCAAGCTTTCGCCTCTTTCGAGATATGCTCTGCATGAAGATGCCTTTTTGCATATTCCGTAAGAGTCGCGGCAGACGTCCTGAGCCAGACAGACGGCCTCAACGGGGTCGAGCCCTGAAGACACGGCCAAGGACATAGCTGATGCGAATTTGGTTGACGAAACTCGCCCGAAAACGCCCTTTTCGCCGTAGTGGCTTCCGAAGCTCCTTTCGGCAGATCGACGTGCGGGCGGGATCAAATACATTAGAAGACCGACAACCAGAAAGGCGGCAAGCGCCGAAAGGAGAATCGCCTGCGCCGAGGACAGCCATATTCCAAAGTTCAAAAGTGAAACGGCGAGAGGCGACATCTGCGCACCCATTTGGACATATATCTCGCGAAATACAGGCAGAACCTGTGTGACGAGAACTATTACCACAGTCATCATTGCGACAAAAAGCATAATGGGAAAGAGAAAAGCGCTGCGTAAGCAGTCCGAAAGCCGTGCTCTTTTTCTGTAATAGGTAGAAAGACTCGCGAGGGCTTCGTCAAGTCTGCCTGAAGCCTCCCCGAGCCGTACGGTGTTCGAAAGATATTGAGGGAAAAGACCGGTTTCTTCGAGCGTCTCTGAAAGCGGCGCTTGAGTGTTTACGGATTTTAGAAAAAACTCTGAAAGAGCTTTTGAGGTCTTGTCGCCATGCTCGCCGTGCAGCATCTTCAGACCTTCGCCGATTTCAAGGTCTGCACGCAGAAGCAGTCGAAGCTCCATGCAGAATGAGGATAAATATTGTGGTGAAAGATGTTTCATTCGGGTAAGCCTCCGTTTTTTTGGATGAAATAGGAGAGAGGCGGGTGTCCTCAAAAGATACTTAGCAGTGTAAAATGTTCGGGTTAGCAGAAATATTTGGCTTTATTAAGGTGCTCCGCTTCAATAGAGATATTTTGCTGTATAGTTCTCTCCGGAGCCGATATATTTCATGATTGCCGCGGATGATTTTGCTGTTGACGCGAAGGTGGGGTCCATAAGCTTCCATTCTTTGCCGTTAAAATATATCGAAGAGGTCGCCCAGCCGCGCTCTGCGCTGTAGGTGGAAATCCACGCATGATAGACTGAACCGGTGTAACCGAAAACCATTTTTGTCGGTATGCCCTGACAGCGTAGCATGGCGGTCATTATAGCGGCGTAGTCGAAGCAGATGCCCGACTTTTTATCCATATCGGCATCTAGGTCGGGGATGTAGCTACTTTGAACGGTTTTTGCAAGAGTGTAGTCATAGGTGAAGTTTCCGATAACGTATTTGTAAATGGCTGTTATCTTCCCGAGCGTCGTTTTTTTGCCGGCGCACAGCTTGGAGGCCTTCAAAACCACCTTGCTCGAAGCGTTGTAGTTTACATACTTGTTGGAAAGGAGAAAAGGTGCAAATTCGTCCTTGAGCGTAACGGCAATGGTAAAGGAAAAAATCGTTGAGTAGCTGTTGTTGGAGATGCTCTCGAAAACGCAAATTTTGTAGCTCCCGTTTCCGTCGGAAAGGGAATAGACGTCATAGCCACCGGTAAGAGACTGATTGTAGGTATAGGTCACACCGCTTGACCCGGTGATTTGAGTTTTTACCTTGGTGTTTGCGCCAGTATATTTAATCATTACGTAGCCGTCTGCAGTGTTGGAATAATCAAGAATGACGTTTTCGCTGCTCTGAACAGCTGTGCCGGAAGCTTTTGCTTCCACAAATTCGGATTCGGGTGTTCCCATAGCAAGAGGAATATCGAAATCTCCGATGTCGGGGGAGTTTGCTGTTGAGGCATTTTCGCCATTGACCGAACAAGCGGAGAAAAAAGAAAGAACAAGAGAAATAACGAGCAGCGGCACCGACAGTTTTTTTGCTTTTTTCAAGCTGTTGCCACCTTTCACAAGCGCTTGGATGTCGGGATGGCAGAGCACATCCCGATTTACTCCATTCTATGTTGATAATAATTGCCTGTGAAAAACGTATCTCCAATTATGTGTGGCGTTTGTTTTAGTTACGCCAAAAAGCTGCCTAAAATACCAAATTACTCCCCTCACGAAAGTACTAGTTTTACTGGGAGTACACTGATACTTTTGTTACGGTTGGAAAATTCGACCGTAGTATGCGTTTGGAAGGAGTTGTTTTGGGCGATTTGAAACCGATACAAGTATCGTTGCTTGGCGGCCGTAGCCTGACCTATAACGGCAACACGATTGATGGCAGAAATATCCGTTCTAAGCGCATATGGACACTTTTGGAATATCTGATAACCTACCATTTCGGGTGCGTCGCTCAGGACGAGCTTGTTGACCTGTTTTATAGGGAGGACAACGGCGGAACCCCTTCCGGAGCGCTGAAAACGCTTGTCCATTGCGCACGTGAAGCACTAAGCCAGCTTGGGTTAGCCGACGGGAAAGAGATGAGCCTTAGATGCGTAGGCGGCTGCGGGAAGAACCCCGACATACCCTTGGAAATTTACACGGAACGCTTTGCGGGTCTTATCAGAGAGGCCGTGGAGCCAGAAAAGGACAAAGACAAACAGCAATGGCTTTGGCTTGCTGCGCTTGACCTTTACAAGGGCGATTTTTTACCCGAGGCATCAACGGAAATCTGGGCAATGTCCATTGCAACGTATTTTCATTTTCAATATATGAATATTGTAAAAACAGCTCTGTCGGATTTTACCGAACGCGGCAGCTTCGACGATGCGGTTTTGATTGCGGGGAGGGCAATAGCGATTGCCCCCTACGACGAGGCACTCTACTATAATCTGATTTCCGCTTTGGAAAAGACAAACCGGTTGCAGGCCGACCGTGCGCAGTATGAAAACATGACAAAGCTTTTTTACGGTGAGTTCGGCGTTACACCGTCAAGGGAGTTGCAGGCCCTTTATAAAAAACTTGCTAAATCGGACAACGGCGTTGAAAAAGACCTTGGCGTTGATAGCGCGGATTTGTGCGAAGAGAAAGTGAGAAGCGGAGCTTTCCTCTGTGAGTACGAATTTTTTTGGGATATTTTTATGCTGGAACGCTCTTCTGCTGCGAGAGACGGCAGGCCGGTAAATATATGTCTGATAAGCACTGAAGACAAGGAGAGGAATCCACTGCGAAAAAAGGCACAGAATGACGTTATGCGGAAGCTTTGCGACTATATATGCAATAATCTGCGTAGCGGAGATGTGCTTTCGCGTTACGGCGTTTCGCAGTATATAGTTCTGCTTCTAATTTCAAGCTGTGAAAGCTGCGAGAAGGCGATTGAGCGCGTTTTTAGGCTTTTCCGCCGCGACAATTCTCGTTCACCGGCTGCCATCACGTATTCCCTTCAGACGGTTGAGACTTCCGTCACTGCAATTTAAAATCAGCAAGTCAGAGCTGCCGAAATATCGGCGGCTCTGACTCTTTTAAAAATATACCCTTACTGGTTGCACCACACGCCAGATTGTGGGAATTTGAAACATATTACAAATAATCGCATGAATACGTTAAAAAATAAATAAAAAATTAGGTGTTGACAAGATAAAACAAATATGTTATGGTGCAATCAGTAACTGGTACAACCAACAAACCAAAGAAATTAATTAATAGATTTATTTAACAGAAAGGGGTACTCATCATGAACAATAAGTATGATTTTACCGGGAGAGTAGCTGTTGTTACAGGAGCTTCTACAGAAATTGGTGCGGAGGCTGCAATGGCATATGCGCAAGCGGGTGCAGATGTCGCTTTGCTTGGTGATGACGCTGAAAAGCTAAACGAGGTAATGGCTAAAATCGAGGAAATGGGACGCAGAGTTGTTACTGTGAAGTGCGACGTAACAAATGAAGCGGACATTAAGGTGGCGGTAAAGGCAGTTGTGAATGCCTTCGGAAAAATTGACATCCTTTTCAATAACTCGAACATCGCGCTTCAGGACGGACTTGAGGATATGTCCGATGCAGATTGGAACAGATTGGTTGGAGGCGTTCTCATGGGCATTTATTTTGCCGATAAGCACGTCATTCCTCAGATGAAGAAAAACGGCTATGGAAAGATCGTCAATGTTTCATCCGTAAATTCCAGGGATTTGGATAAATACGGCCGTTGGGAAGTAACTCCCAAAGAGATGGTTGCCAATCTTACAAAGGATTTGGCGAGAAGTTATTCACAGTTTGGCATCACCGTCAACACCATCGGACCTGATAAGGCTAAAAAAGCTGGATTTGCCGGTGCAGTTTTGTATCTCTCCAGCGATGAATCTAAAGTTGTGCTTGGAAAGCTCGTCGATGAAAGCTGTGTAGCAGCAATTGCATAAACCATTCGAAATTGTTGTCCGGCAGAGATAAAACGGTTGCAGGAATTTGATTAAAATTATTCCTTGCCGCCTGAATATAGATTTTCATATAGAGGGCTGCCGCATTTTTGCGGCAGCCCTCAGAGCGTCGAAAAAGTCACGCACCTCAAAAAGCGGGGCTGAGTAAGATGCGAGACAAAGGCTTGGCTTGAGCATCCAAACCGCTTTTATAAATTATAATGTTAGGCTGAAACTGTTGATATTGAACGCTTTATTCTTACTTCGGAAACGCCGCCCTGCTGTATCTTAATTTAGCCACGGGCGGCGTTTTCTTGTCTGCGAGCCTTTCTCAACCTCTGATTAGAGCATACTGTTAAGCTGTGATGATAGCAAAAAACAGATTGTTATTGATTTCTACATTTTTCCTGTGCTATTATATATGTGTGTATTTAGATAAAACTATTACTTTTGACTTACTCCATTCAACCGTCAGTCATTAGCATTAGACGCGATTTAACGATATACTTAAAAACATTCTCTTTATGATAGTTTTGATGAAAGGCGGGCCTGGATGATGTCAAGCTTTACGAAAAAGGAAATTATTGCGACATTCTTTCGCCTGCTTGAACAGAAACCCCTGTCAAAAATAACTGTAAAAAATATCGTTGAGGCCTGCGGCATCAACAGAAACACATTTTACTATTATTATAAGGACATTTATGACCTTGTGGATGACATCTTTAACATTGAAACAGAAAAAGTAACATCTCAGAACCCTGTTCACGGATATTGGCAGGAGGGCTGTCTTCAGTCCATGCATTATTTGGTCGACCACCATATGATTATCCACAATGTGTTAAATTCGATTAGCCCCGAAGCAATAAAAGCATACGTTTTCAAGGTCGCTCACAGACTATTGACGACCTTTGCCGACAAAGTCACCGAGGGTGGCGTCGTCCCGGAACAGGACAAAAAATTCATAGCTGATTTTTATTCCCACGCCTTCGTAGGGATTTTCTACGAATGGATACGAGATGGTATGAAGCAGGAACCAGAAAAATTTATCGAGCTGATGGGGCGAATGCTCAACGGAAGCATATACGACGTGCTGAGAAGAAGTGCCAAAGACTCAAAACCAAAATTGAATTAGTGAAGGATAATGCCTGTTAAGGTGGCATATACACAACAAAACTGGTGGGAAATGGAACGAAAAAGCCGTTTCCCACCAGTTTTTTATGTAATACCTGTGCGCAGACTATCGGAACAATTGACAACATTGAAAAGCGTAGGTATAATTGTAGAAAATACACGCGTTGACACCACAAAAAACCGAAATAATGGCTATGCAGGGAGAAGGATGAGCAATGGACTTTTATGCGCAGACCAGTAGCAACGCCTCCAAGCTGTCACAGACAGAACGGAATATATTGGGTTATGTCATAAAAAATATGCACAAAGTCAAGGACATGAGCATCCGCGACCTTGCGAAGGAAACTTATGTTTCTACCACCACGCTGTTCAGGTTTGTGAAAAAGCTCGGCTATGATGGCTTTGGAGAATTTGTCGAGGCGGTCAAAGAAACTGAGTTGGAATCCCGAAAAATTCACATTCCAAGTATAGTCCACGATGACAATTACCGAGATAGCTACCTGAAAAATGTTGTTGAGGCAGTCAAGGTCATCACAGACGAAAAGATAGAGGCTTTCCACAAGATAATGGGGCGATATCCGCATATATATATTCTTGCGGAGGGATTGAGCAGTGAAGTTGCAAGGTACTTTGCACACCTTTTGATAATTATGGGATACAATGTGGAAATCCCCATCGAAGAATATGAATTTGCATCGCTTCTGCGACGTGTAAAAAGAGACGATGTGCTGCTTATATTGTCCTATACAGGCAACAACCAGAGCATAATCAATCATGTCGAAAGAATTTTTGCGATTGCGACGCCGACTATAATCTCGTTTACCCGTGCGGACAACAACATTATTCAAAACATGAGCGATTTGAATTTCTATGTTTTTGCGGATGAAATCGATTACGATTCTATTGATGTTACATCAAGATGCGGCATGATAGCCATTATGGAAACATTGATGTACAAGCGTATGACTAAAAACAATACAAATAAGAGCGAAAAATGACCAATTGGAGCAGCGTTACGTAAAAAGTAACGCTGCTCCAATTTCATGCAAACTGTTTCATGTTGTCGTTGACTTGTTGACATTGCCGCTTCAAGGGAATAATATTTGCACGAAATAGATGATTTGTGACATTGTCTGTAATAATTCGTGTGAAACAGAACCATATTATTAATTGTTCACAAAGGACTTTTGGGATTGTGTTGGTTTCTGTATTTTGGCGTTACACAAATGTTAACAATTGCAATGAATACTACAGAGCTTTTGTCGCTTGAACAAATCACAATAATAAATTTTGAAAGGAACGTGTCATCATGGCAAAGAGAATTGACAGCACACCAAGAAAAGATGGGTTTCGTATGCCCGGAGAATTTGAGCCCCAGAAGCAGATCTGGATGCTTTGGCCTGAGCGCCAGGACAACTGGAGAAGTGGAGCAAAGCCTGCTCAAAAGGTGTTTACTAATGTAGCGAAGGCAATTTCCGAGTTTGAGCCTGTCACAATTTGCGTATCCAAGGAGCAGTTTGCAAACTGCCGCAATATCGTTCCTCGTGACATCCGCGTAGTTGAAATAGCATCTAACGATGCATGGATTCGTGACTGCGGCCCCACATTCGTCGTAAATGACAAGGGCGATGTTCGCGCTATTGACTGGGACTTCAACGCATGGGGTGGACTTGTTGATGGTCTGTACTTCCCCTGGGACATGGACGACATGGTCGCACAGAAGGTCTGCGAAATTGAAGGCGTTGACAGCTATCGCACCCCCGGCTTCGTTCTTGAGGGCGGCTCCATCCATGTTGACGGCGAAGGCACTCTTATCACAACTGAAATGTGCCTACTTTCCGATGGCCGCAACCCCGACATGAGCCGTGAAGAAATCGAAGAGATGGTCAAGGAATACCTGAACCTCGAAAAAATCATCTGGATTAAAGATGGTATTGACCCCGACGAAACCAATGGACACATCGACGACGTAGCTTGCTACATTCGTCCTGGCGAGGTTGGCTGCATTTGGACAGACGATAAGAACAGCCAGTTCTATCAGGCAGCTCAGGACGCTTACAAGACCCTTTGCGAAGCAACTGATGCTAAGGGCCGCAAGCTGAAGGTTAACAAGCTCTGCATGCCCAAGAACTATGTCACCATTAAGGGCGACTTTGAAATCGACTACGTTGAAGGTACTCTTCCCCGTGAGGACGGCGAGGTTTCCATCGCTTCCTACATGAACTTCCTTATCGTAAACGGTGGCGTTATCGTTCCTCAGTACAATGACGAAAACGACGCACTCGCACTCAAGACCATTCAGGAGTGGTTCCCGGAGCGTAAGGTAGTTGGCGTTCAGACCTCTGAGGTCGCATACGGCGGCGGCAACATTCACTGCATCACACAGCAGCAGTGCAAGTAATACAGCTGTTTTTCTCTTCCTACCAGCGTAATTCAGACGATTTAATCTAAAATATAAACGACAGAAAAAAATAATATTACGGAGGTGCCAACATGGCAGAACTTAGACACTTCATTGACACACAGGCTTTTTCAAAGCAGGAGCTTCTCGACATTATCGATCTTTCACTCAAAATTAAAAACTGCATAAAAGTGGGATATTATCCCCCTCTCATGGAGCATAAAACTTTGGGTATGATTTTCCAGCAGTCTTCTACCCGTACACGCGTTTCCTTTGAAACTGCGATGGAACAACTGGGCGGACATGCACAGTACCTCGGACCTGGAATGATTCAGCTCGGCGGACACGAGACAATCGGCGACACCTCTATGGTCCTTTCAAAGCTTGTTGACGTTGTCATGGCACGTGTTATCGAGCACAAGTCCGTTGAGGAGCTTGCAAAATTCAGCTCAATTCCTGTCCTCAACGCAATGAGCGACTACAACCATCCCACACAGGAAATCGGCGATATGTGCACGATAGTCGAAAACCTTCCTTGGGGCAAAAAGCTTGAGGACTGCAAGGTCGTGTTTGTCGGAGACGGCACTCAGGTCTGCGCTTCTCTTGGCATGATAACCACACACCTCGGAATGCATTTCGTTCATTACGGCCCGAAGGCACATCAGCTTAACGCTGAGCACAAGGCTATCATGGAGGCTAACTGCAAGGAATCCGGCGGAACTTGGGAAGTTACCGATGACCGCAACTCTGTCAAGGGCGCTGATTTCATCTATACCGACGTATGGTACGGCCTGTATGAGAGCGAGATGCCCAAGGAAGAGCGCGTAAGAGTATTCCATGACTACCAGGTAAACCGCGAGCTTATGCAGCTCGGCAACCTAGGCTGCAAGTTCATGCATTGCCTGCCCGCAACACGCGGCGAGGATGTAACCGACGAGGTTGCCGACTCCGAAATTTCACTTTGCTGGGATGAAGCTGGCAACCGCCTTACCGCTATGCGCGGACTGCTTGTTTACTTTACCCGCTATCAGCAGGACGGCTCAGAGGCTGCAAAGCTGGCTGCCAAGGAAGCTCTCGATGGCTTTATGACAGCAAAGAACCTGCTTTAAGCAAAAAACAGATAATCCTCTCTTTCCAAATTCTTCTCCTTTGCTTGGGCACAGTTACTCGAGCTGTGCCCAAACTCCTTAAAAGGATGTTGGACGGACGTTGTCGGGGATTTGCCCGACGTATATACGAAAGGAAAAACAAAATGGCACAGAAACTTGTCATCGCTCTCGGCGGAAACGCTTTGCAGACAAAAAACAGCGAGCCAACAGCGGAAGCCCAGCTTGCTGTCGTACAGAAAACCTGCGAATACATCGCCGAAATCAGCGATCTCGGTTATGAAATGGCAGTTGTCCACGGCAACGGCCCTCAGGTCGGACGGATGGTTCTCGCTTTCGAAGCAGCAAAGACCGTTGTCCCCCCCATGCCCTTCGACGTCTGCGGCGCTATGAGCCAGGGCTACATCGGCTATCACATTCAACAGGCACTGAAATATGCAATTAATAAGCGCGGAAATAATTATCCCGTTGTGACAGTTGCCACACAGGTGATTGTTGAAAAAAACGACCCCGCATTTGAAAATCCAACAAAGCCTATCGGCCCCTTTTACACCGAAGCAGAGGCCAAGGCTATTGCCGACGAAAAGGGATATACTATGAAAGAGGATGCTGGACGTGGCTGGCGCCGCGTTGTTGCATCTCCTCTGCCTCGCAAGATAGTTGAGATTGACGCTGTTAAGAAGCTTTGGGACTCAACGATTGTTGTCGCCTGCGGCGGCGGCGGAATTCCGGTTGTCGAGAACGCCGATGGAACGCTTGAGGGCGTTGCCGCTGTTATCGATAAAGACTATGCTGCTGAGCTTCTCGCAGAGCAGGTCGAGGCGGATGTTCTTATGATATTGACCGAAGTCGAAAAGGTCGCGATTAACTACAACAAGCCGAATCAGGAAAATCTTTCACACTTGTCCCTCGCACAGGCTACGCAGTATGTAAACGAAGGACACTTTGCTGCCGGAAGTATGTTGCCTAAGGTTCAGGCCGCTATGAAGTTTGTTCGCGCAAACCCTGACAAAAAGGCAATAATAACATCACTCGATAATGCAGTGAGCGCGCTGGCTGGAGAGACCGGCACGCTTGTCACATTCGCATAGATAGCATTTAACGGGGACGGTACCCATTGACGTCCCCGTAAAAATATTGAGGAGGATAAAATATGGAAACAAAGAAAAAATTTAAGCTGATGGATGCGATTTTGACAGTCATTTGTGTCGTCTTCGTAGCTGAAGCGGCTGCGCCTGTTGCAGCAATTGGAAATTCCCAGTATTTCTGGTGGATTTTCATGATTATTGCTTTCCTGCTGCCCTACGGACTTATATCTTCGGAGCTTGGTACAACATACATCGGAGATGGCGGAATGTATGATTGGATTCGTGCAGCATTCCCCAAAGGCAAAACGGCTGGTCGTACCGCATGGTATTACTGGATTAACTTCCCGCTTTGGATGGCGTCTTTGGCGGTTCTTTGCCCCGATCTTATTTCTATCATCACCGGAGCAACACTCGGATTGGTTCCTACACTGCTTATCCAGCTAGCCTTTATCTGGATTGTTGTATTTATAAGCTTCTATCCTGCGAGCAACAATACATGGATACTAAACGGTGCCGCTGTTATTAAGGTGCTTTTGGCATTAATCATGGGTGGTTTGGGCATTTACGGTGCAATAACGCACGGAGTCGCAAACGAATACACAGTTGCTTCAATGCTTCCGTCCTTTGACCTTACCAGTCTTTCCTTTATTTCAGTTATCATCTTCAACTGCCTCGGGTTTGAAGTTATCTGCACATTAACGGGAGATATGCAAAATCCGAAAAAGCAAATTCCGCAGTCTATTATTATCGGCGGAATCGTCATTGCCGCAATTTATATTTTCTGCGCATTTGGTATCGGCGCTGCAATTCCTTCCGACCAAATCAGCTCTGATACAGGTCTGATTCAAGCTATGATGCTTCTGACAGGCAAAGAAGGCGGCCTGTTCATCGGCACAATGGCACTGTTCTTCATGGTTACTTTGTTCGGCAACATGATTTCTTGGTCTTTGGGAGTTAACAGTGTTGCTTGCTATGCAGCAGAAAACAACGATTTGCCGCAGGTTTTTGCAAAGCGTAGTGCAAAGAACGATATGCCCACCGGTACGGCTCTTATGAATGGTATTGTTGCAACTATAGTTATTGCTATCGGTGCAATTTTACAATATTTCTTCCCCGATTCTCAGCTGTTCTGGAGCTTCTTTGCTCTGAACCTGGTCATGTTCCTGCTGTCCTATCTGCCTATTTTCCCAGCTTTCCTCAAGCTGCGTAAAACGGATCCTGACCGTGAACGCCCCTTCAAGGCTCCCGGCGGACCTGTCATGCAGAAGGTTCTGGCAATAGTTCCTATGATTCTTATTGTCGTTTCAATTATTTTCACTGCTGTTCCAATGGAATTTGATTCCGAAACGCTTGCTGCAACGCTTCCGATTACTATAGGCTCTGTGATTTTCCTAATTCTCGGCGAGATTATCATAACTGTCTGTAGGAAAAAGAAAGTAGACTAACGGATAGCGTATAAAAATATATAAGATTTAAGCATAGCCTTTGCCCTGAAAACATTACGTTTTCAGGGCATTTTTATAGATAAGAGTAAGGAGCAGACTTGAAAACCAAGACTGCTCCTTACAGTGTGTAGACATAGGAAGTTCACGTAGTCTCCCCCGGACAATCTGCCGTGGCGCGAAGTGCCGGAGGGGGGTTGCTTTCTCCAAATTAGAGGCATTTGCGTTGCTTAAATCAACGCCGCCTTGTACAAGGACGCGTAAACGCCGTCCTTTTCAATAAGCTCGGTGTGCGTGCCCTCCTCGGCAATTCCGCTTTGTGTAAGTACGAGTATTCGCTTGGCATTATGTATTGTGGAAAGCCTGTGAGCAATAACGAAGGTTGTTCGGTTACTGGCAAGCTTCTCAAGGGATTCCTGCACGACGTGCTCGCTTTCATTGTCCAGAGCACTTGTTGCCTCGTCGAATATCAGTATGGGCGGGTTTTTCAAAAAGACTCGCGCAATTGACAGACGCTGCTTCTGACCTCCTGAAAGCTTCAGTCCGCGCTGACCGATGTTCGTGTTATAGCCCTCGGGCAATGAAAGGATAAATTCGTGGGCGTCTGCCTTTTTTGCCGCCTCTATGACCTCATCATCCGTTGCGGCAGGCTTGCCATACCGAATGTTGTCTATAACGGTTTCTGCGAAGAGGTAGACGTCCTGCTGGACGATTCCTACATGGTCGCGCAGGCTCTTTGTGGTAATGGCTCTGATGTCATGCCCGTCAATCGAAATACTTCCGTCCGAAACCTCGTAAAAACGCGGAATAAGGCTGCAAAGCGTTGTTTTTCCAACGCCCGAAGGCCCGACGAGCGCGACATAGTCTCCGGCAGGAACATTGAGGTCGAGATGTTCAAATATAGGTTCGCCCTCACTGTAGCGGAAAGAAACATTGTCAAAACGAATATCGCCACGGACTTCGCCCAGTTCCTTCGCGTCAGGCGCGTCAGCTATATCGGGCGAAATACTTATCATCTCATAAAATCTGTCGTAGCCGGATAGACCGTTCTGGAAGGCCTCGGTCACAAAAACCAGCTTTTTTATAGGCTCCGTAAAGTTGCTGATAAAGAGCATAAAAACGAGCAGGTCAGCTAAATCAACAAGCTTTATAAGTGAAAGCGCAGCGCCTGCACCGGCGACAGCAATCGTTATGAAGGTTGTCATGGCGTTTAAAACGGTGTGGTAGGTCGCCATATAGTGATAGCTGTTCATTTTGCTTTCGACGAAGCGTGCGTTACCGGCTCTGAACTTTTTGATTTCCATATCTTCGTTGGCAAAGGATTTTACCACACGAATTCCTGAAAGACTGTCCTCCATCGTGGCGTTGATTTCGCCGATACGTACTCTGTTCTGCACGAAAGCCGACTTCATTTTTTTGTTGTATTTGATTGCAAACCAAAGCATGAAGGGAACGGGGATGAAGGCAATCAGCGCAAGCCGCCAGTTAATAGAGAGAAGAACGGCGAGCGAGCCAAGAAGCTTGATGGCGGAGATTGTCAATTCCTCTGGCCCGTGATGAAGAAGCTCACTTATGTCAAAAAGGTCGTTTGTCACGCGGCTCATTAGATGCCCGACCTTTTGATCGTCAAAAAAGTTGAAGGACAGCTTTTGATAGTGCGAAAAAATCTGATTTCTCATGCGGTATTCGATTCTTGCACCAACAATATGCCCGTAATAGGCCATGAAGTAGTTGCAGTACATCTCGATGAGTAGCATTGCAAGCATAATTCCCACAATGATGAGAATGGTGCGGAGCGCTTCGCTGCTGGTCCAATATACAACTGTGTTGGTTATGTAGCGTATGAGCAGAGGAAGCACGATTGAAACAGCGGCGCCGAGAATAGCAAAAAATAAATCCGCTCCGAACAGAAGCTTATGAGGTTTATAGTATGTGATAAGTGTGCGATACTTTTTGTTTTTCATGCTGCCCTCCCTAAGCTGCCTCAAATTGTGAAAAAACGGATGTTTACTGCGAAACCGCAGTAAATGGTTATCGAAACATTTTATAGCATTGCCGGAAAAAGTCAAGCCCGAGAGGGGGATGCCGTAAAATATTCGAGGGCAAGGACGACGGACTCCGCCTAAGTTCGAAAATAAGCCGAAAAACAATATGTAAGATGAACCTTTCAAGCCGAGTCAATGCAAAGGGGAAAGGGCTTGTTTTGCTGCCTGTGCTAACAATTTTAATATTGTCCTTGACAATAATTTTATATTATGACAAACTTATTACAAACGTTATCAAATATTGACAAGGAGGTAAGCCGTGTGGATAAGCTGGATTATAAGAAGGAATTCAAGGAGCTCTATTGCCCCAAAACTTTGCCTTCGGTCATAGAGGTTCCTGAAATGAAATTCATTCAGGTGGATGGCAGAGGAAACCCGAATGAAGAGGGCGGCGATTACCAGCAGGCGCTGGAGCTTTTATATGCGCTGAGCTATACCATAAAAATGGCGCCCAAGAGCGGGAACACGCCAAAGGACTATTTCGAATATGTTGTACCTCCGTTGGAGGGTCTATGGTGGTTTGCCGATAATTCGGAGCTGGATTTAAGGGATAAAAGTAAATATTGCTGGACTTCGATGATACGCCAGCCGGAGTTTGTGACTGAAGAGGTTTTCAAGGCTGCTGTCGAAGCGGTTGCAAAGAAAAAGGGCTTGGATGTATCAAAAGCAAGGCTTGTTGTGTTTAAGGAGGGGCTTTGCATTCAGTGTATGCACCTTGGCCTTTATGATGACGAACCGGCAACCTTTGCAAAGATGAAGGAATTCATGGCTCAAAACGGTTTGGTTCACGAGCCGTCCCAAATCGGAAAGCACCACGAAATATATTTGAGTGACCCCAGAAAGGGTGAGCCGTCAAAAATGAAGACCATACTGAGGTATCCTGTAAAATGATTTTATGAGTACAAGGAGAAATGATGAACATTACTAACCCAAAAATTATACTTCAAACAGAAAGACTAATACTTCGACCGCTTACGGAAAGCGACGATGAGGCGATATTTGATTATTCGAAAAATCCGAACGTTGGCCCGAATGCTGGCTGGAAACCTCACGAAAACATTGAGGAAACACGCGCAATAATGAACACTGTTTTTCTCAAGGAAGGCGTTTTCGGCATCGTTTTGCGGAAAACCGGAAAGCTCTTCGGCTCACTCGGACTTGTCACGGATGCAAAGCGTGAAAACGATAGAACTCGAATGCTGGGCTATGCCATCGGCGAGGATTATTGGGGACACGGATATATAACCGAAGCCGCCCGTGCAGTAGTAGAGTACGGTTTTGTCGAGCTTAAGCTCGACCTCATATCTGCGTATTGTTTTCCGTTTAATGCTCGCTCCAAGCAAGTTTTGGAAAAGCTCGGTTTCAAATATGAGGGTAGACTTGCTCAATGCGACGTGCGTTTTGACGGGGAAATATTGGATAACGAGTGCTTTGCACTTCTTGCAAAGGACTACAAAAATGAATAAAAAAGCAATTGGTATATCAATTCAGAAATGAGAGTAATTTAAAAAATGATTAACTGGAAGAAAAACATAACACTATTTCTAACGAGTCAGGCGATTTCGCTACTCGGCTCTTCGATTGTACAGTATGCAATCATCTGGTACGTAGCAAAAGAAACAAGTTCCGGCGTGATGATGATGTTTATGACAATCTGCGGTTTCCTGCCGCAGATGCTTATCTCGATTTTTGCGGGAGTTTGGGCTGATAGGTTTAGCCGTAAAAAGATGATTATTTTTGCCGATGCGGGCATAGCGGTATCAACGCTTGCCCTTGCGATAATTATAATGGACAGCAAGGATTTTTATTGGGCTTTGTTTGTAGTCTCGGCAATTCGTTCCGTGGGCGCGGGTATTCAAACTCCTGCCGTGAACTCCGCTATACCGCAGCTTGTGCCAATGGATAAACTGATGAGGGTCGGCGCAATCAACAGCAGTGTGCAGTCAATAATAAACGTTGTCGCACCTGCGATTGGAGGGGGCATCCTCCTGCTGGGAAAATTCCATTATGTAATGTTTGTTGACGTATTTACCGCAATAATAGGTATATCAATCTTTGCTTTCTTCGTCCCGCTGCCGAAGCTTGAAAGAGTGGAGGGACAGGCGTTGCCCGGCTATTTCGACGACCTGAAGGAGGGCGTCAGCTACGCACTAGGGAGTAGTTTTCTGCGCAAAACGCTAATCGTATGCGGGATTTTCTGCTTTCTTATTGTCCCCGCCGCTTTTCTTAGCGATCTTTTTGTTGTCAGAATATATGGCGAACTTTTCCCCCCAAAAAGCGATTTACCCCTCGCCTTAAACGGAATGGCCTTCTTTTCCGGCGCAATTTTGGGAGGGATTGTTCTTGGCGCATGGGGAGGCTTCCCGAACCGGCTTAAAACTCTTGCATGGGGCAGTGTCGGTTTTGGAGTGACGACTATCGCTATCGGCGTAATCAACTCATTCCCGGTTTATCTCGCTGTTATCTTCCTTGCGGGCTTCGCAATGCCATTTAACAACTCGCCGCTTATGGTTATGATTCAGGAAAAGGTCGAGCCGGAAAAACTGGGAAGGGTATTCTCCCTTCTACAGATTGTAAATATCCTTGTCATGCAGCTTGGTATGGTGGTGTTCGGGCTGCTTGCGGATAAAATGCCAATACAGTGGCTGATGGTAGGCACGGGGATTGGTCTGCTCCTGATGACCGTCTTCATTGTAAGCTGGAAAAGCTTTTATCGTGATGGCATTACAATTAGACCGTTAGCGGAAGGCGTGGCGGATACTCAAATTCAGACCGCTGAAAACAGCGCCAATACTTAAAGAAAGACCGTGTAGACATTGAGTCTGCACGGTCTTTTTCCCTGAACGAAAAAAGCACCAAAGAAATTGTTTTTGTGTGACGTAGTTACAGAAATAACACCAGTAGCAGGGTATACTACAAATATAAGCAATATCGGGGATTGAGTCTTGAGAGTATGTAATGAAGCGCAAGAAAAACCCTGTTTTTACAAAAGTTTAATCTAGCCGAGTAATCGGCGGAGATTTTTTGCTTGTAATTGTTACACTATTAACAAATCATCGGGAGGGAAAGCATCATGGGTAAAGTTTTAATAATTGGCGGTGTTGCGGGTGGCGCAAGCTGTGCGGCTCGACTCCGCAGACTAGACGAAACCGCGGAAATCATTTTGTTTGAGCGCGGAGAATATATCTCTTATGCAAACTGCGGACTGCCTTACCATGTGGGCGAGGTTATTAAGTCGCGCGACGCACTGCTTTTGCAGACGCCTGCCGCAATGCGTGCAAAGTTCAACATAGATGTGCGGATAAAAAACGAGGTCATGTCGATTGACCGCGAGAATAAGATGGTCACCGTTAAGTACACGGACACCGGCGAAACATATACCGAAAGCTACGACACACTTGTTATTTCGACAGGCTCGTCGCCTTTACGTCCGCCAATTCCAGGTATAGATTCGCCGCGTATCCAGACACTCTGGACGGTTCCCGACACGGACAGAATTCGTCAGTTTGTCAAGGAACGCGGCGTAAAATCGGCGGCGGTCATCGGCGGCGGCTTTATCGGGCTTGAAATGGCTGAAAACCTCCGTCATATTGGACTTTCGGTTTCAATCATCGAGATGCTCGACCAGGTGATGGCACCGCTGGATTATGAGCTGGCGCAGCTTCTTCACGAAAACATTTCGCATAATGGTGTAGAGCTTCACCTCGGCGACGGAGTTTCCACATTTAACGATTTGGGCGACAGAGTTGAGATTACACTAAAAAGCGGTAAAACCGTTTCGGCAGATTTGGTCGTCCTTGCAATTGGCGTTCGTCCAAACGGAGAGCTTGCCAAGGGCGCAGGACTTGACGTGAACGCGCGCGGCGGCATAGTTGTCGACGAGTATCTGCGCACCTCTGACCCGAGCATATATGCCGTTGGCGACGTTATCGAGGTTGAAGACTTTATTGACAAAAGCCGCACGATGATTCCGCTTGCGGGCCCTGCCAACAAGCAGGGACGCATCGCGGCAAACAACATTGCCGGCGCAAACGAAAAATACGAGGGTACTCAGGGCACCTCAGTTGCAAAGGCGTTTGACTTAACCGCTGCAAGCACAGGCGCAAACGAGCGAACACTCGTTAAGCGCGGACTTGAAAAGGGCAAGGATTTTGAAGCAATTACGATAGTTCAGAACTCCCACGCGGGCTATTACCCCGGCGCTGTTCCCCTCACATTGAAACTGCTGTTCTCAATGGATGGCAAGAAAATATTCGGTGCTCAAATTGTTGGTGCCGACGGTGTGGATAAGAGAATTGATACTCTTGCTGTAACAACCAGGCTTGGAGGCGGAATAAATGAACTCAAATCACTCGAGCTTGCCTACGCACCGCCCTATTCCTCCGCGAAAGACCCAGTCAACATGGCGGGCTTCATGGCGGAGAACGTTTTGAGCGGTGGAGCTAAGTTCGCCCTGTGGAATGTGGTCGAGAATAATTCCGACGCAACTATTCTCGATGTGCGCGAGGCGGCTGAGCTTATGGCGTTCTCGATTGACAGAGCAAAACACATTCCGCTCGGTCAGCTCCGCTCTCGCCTTGGGGAGCTGGACAAATCAAAAGAAATTATCGTCTTTTGCGCAATCGGCGTTAGAGCCTATAACGCCGCACGCATACTCAAAAATAACGGCTTCGAAAATGTGAAAATCTATCCGGGCGGAATGCGCTTTTATCGCGCAACACACTTTAAGGAGGAAAAACCCATGAGCTTTGACGCACCTGTTGCAGACAGCGGAAATGTGGACACAAAGAATGCTCCTATTGCGTCCATGAGACTGGATTGTAGCGGAATGCAGTGTCCCGGCCCCATCATGAAGGTTTTTGAGACCATGAAGGACATGAAGGATGGCGAAGTTATGGAGGTTTCCGCTTCCGACCCCGGCTTTGCAAAAGACATCGTTGCGTGGACCAGACGCACGGGCAACGAGCTTGTTGGAAACGAAAAGCGTGGAAACGACTATGTTGCGCTTGTCAAAAAGGGCAATGAAGAGAAAAAGGACGCTCCCGTAGCCGCTTCACCGGACGGTAAGACGATTGTTGTGTTCTCGGGCGACCTCGATAAGGTACTCGCAAGCTTCATAATCGCGAACGGTGCCGCCGCAATGGGCAGACCGGTCACAATGTTCTTCACCTTCTGGGGACTTAACGTCCTGCGCAAGTCCGACAAACAGAATGTTCAAAAGGACTTCATGGAAAAAATGTTCGGCGCTATGATGCCCAGAGGCAGTGGAAAGCTCAAGCTTTCAAAGATGAATATGGGCGGAATGGGAACTGCCATGATGAAGAAAATTATGCAGGACAAAAACGTCGATTCACTTGAACAGCTTATTAAAAAGGCCATGAAGGCGGGCGTAAAAATCGTTGCCTGCACCATGAGCATGGACATCATGGGTATCAAGGAAGAAGAACTCATCGAAGGAGTTGAGCTTGGCGGCGTCGGCGCATATCTCGGCGACGCGGAAGAATCCAACGTAAACCTCTTCATCTAGGCGAGGACAAATTAGCCCCGCGCCGAAAAAAACTAGAAATATGAAACAACTTTCAAAGCCATTTAGGAAACGGCTAACGCTATTAATATAAAATGCTTTTTGCTTTCTTTGTCAACTCTGCCCATAGCTGTATCTGTATACAGCTATGGGCAGAGTTTCCTCGTCTGCGGGTCTTCTTTGCCCTCCTCTGGTTTGTATCATAAGAGTCGGCAAAGGAATTTTGTTGCACTTTTGTTGCTCATATGGTATATTCGTATAGTAATTTACAAACCGTACTGACATAGAAGATGAATTTCTGACATGGAAGGCAGTTGCGTAGCGATTATGCTGTTTGCGCCTGTCAAGGCGCATTTTTTTATAGCTAAAGGAGGAAGTTTTGCTATGGACGCTTCGGAAAATCAGGAAAAAAGACTTGCGATGATCGCAATCGTTGTCGAAAACTATGGTTCGGTCGAAAAACTCAACAAGCTTATGCACGAAAATGGGGAATTTATCATTGGACGAATGGGTATACCCTGCCGTGACAGAGAAGTTTCCCTGATAAGTATTGCTATGGACGCTCCGGGCAATGTAATCAGCTCCTTGTCCGGAAAGCTGGGGATGCTCCCCGGTGTCAGCGCAAAGACGGTATATGCAAAAAACGCTCAATAGATAGGACGCTTTTTTGGCTTGGCTTGTAATCTGGAAAGGAAAAACTATTATGAAAAAGAACACTTTTACTATCGTTTTATGCCTCGTGTTAGCAGCAACCATGCTAGCCGGTTGTGGTAAGAAGAACCCGGTAACCGCCACCGACGTTCCAAAGACAACAGCCTCTGCCGTGCCTTCACCCGCTGAACAGGCCAAGGTGACGATTGCGGGACTTGCGGGGCCGACCTCTATGGGTATGATAAAAATGATTTCCGAAAAAGCGCTCAACAGTAATGCTTTTGAAGTAAGCTATGAAATTGCCAACGCGCCCGATACGCTGACGGGAAAGCTCATTAGCGGCGAGGTTCAGATTGCCGCCCTGCCCACGAATGCTGCGGCTGTCCTCTATAATAAAACCGAGGGAAAGATTCAGCTCCTTGCGCAGAACACGCTTGGCGTTCTCTATCTTGTCGGAAAGGATTCCGCTGGCATAACTTCTCTCAAGGATTTGAAAGGCAAGACAATCGCCTTGAGCGGAAGCGGCGGAGTTCCGCAATATGCCACCGAGTATATCCTCGACAAGGCGGGAGTTAAGGACTCGGTTACCCTCAACTATCTCACAGACCATGCTTCCACGGCGCAGACCTTACTTGCGGGAGATACAGAGTTGGCAATTTTGCCCCAGCCCTTCGTGTCTCAGGTGCTCACGAAAGACCCAAGCATGAAGATACTAATCGACCTTAATAAAGAGTGGGATGTTGCCTCCGAGGGAAGCAGCGTGCTTTCAATGGGTTGTCTTGTGGTGAACAAGACCTTTGCTGACGCAAACCCCGAATTTGTCGCAGAATTTTTGAAGCAGTATGAGGCTTCTGTTAAGTTTATCAACGAAAACCCCAAGGACGCGGCGGTTATGGTTGCCGATGCTGGTATTGTACCAAGCGCGGAAATCGCCGAAAAAGCGATACCCTACAGTAACATCGTTTTCAAGGATGCAGTGAGCGCCAAGACGGAGATTAACGGATTTTTGAAGGTGTTATATGATTTTAACCCTGCGTCTGTCGGCGGGAAAATGCCTGATGACGGATTCTTCTGCACAGCCTACATCAAAAAATAATCCAAAAAAAGGGGATAGACGTGAATAACAATTTGCCCCGAAATGCCTTTGCACTGTGGCGAAGGCGGATACTGATAGTAATTCTTTGGATAGCGGTTTGGGAGGGAGTGTACCTGCTGATTGGCAGGGACATCTACTTCCCATCGCCCCTTTCCGTTGTCAAAACCTTTTTTGGCCTGCTGACGGAGAAAAACACGTGGACGGTCATCGGCGTTAGTACGTACCGAACACTTTTTGCCCTTTTGGCGTCGGCGGTTCTGGGAGTTTCGTTCGGCATGGCGTGCGGGCTAAACCGCACCTTGTACGACGTAATAAATCCTCTCATTGTGGTACTTAAGTCAACCCCCGTGGTGTCTGTAATCATTATTGCGATTATCTGGTTCCGTTCTACCGATGTACCGATTTTTTCCGGATTTCTCATGTGCTTTCCGATTGTTTTTACGGGCACGGTTGCAGGAATTCGCAGTACTGATCCCAAGCTTGTCGAGATGTGCTCGTTTTATAAGGTGCGGCGCTTTGACAAACTGCGGTTTTTGTATTTCCGCTCAGCGCTGCCTTATATAAACGCATCGGTTGTCGCTGCCGTCGGAATCTGCTGGAAGGCAGTTGCGGCGGCAGAGGTGCTGAGTATGCCCCGCCTTTCCATCGGCGCAAATTTGTATTTTGCAAAAACCGCTCTCGACCCTGCACTGCTTTTTGCATGGACTGCGATCATAATTCTGTTGAGCTTCGTTTTTGAAACCATTTATGCAAAGGTGTCCGGCTATGATAAAACTTGAAAACATAAGCAAAAAATACGGCGGCAAGGAGCTGTTTTCGCACTTTTCAGCCGAGTTTGAGGAACACAAGGTTTCCTGCATTCTCGGCGCTTCCGGCGTGGGGAAAACGACGCTTATTAACATCATTGCGGGGCTGACCTTGCCCGACAGCGGACGGGTAAGCGTTACGTCGAACGGAAAACACGACGATTTGCGCGGCTCTTACGTTTTTCAGGAGCCGAGGCTTTTGCCTTGGATGAACGTACACGACAACCTTGACCTTGTTCTGAAAAACGCGAAAAAGTCGAATGATGGACAGAGCGAAAGCACCGACCATATGCGCACGAAGAAAAGCGGCGTTGCAAAGAACGTGGGTAGCCAATCGAATAGCGCCAATTTTACCAAGGATGAGCGAAATGAGCTGATAAAAAAGCAGCTGGAGCTTGTGGAGCTTTCTGATTACGAATTCTCGCCGCTTTCCGAGCTGTCGGGCGGAATGGTACAGCGTGTTGCGCTTTGCAGGGCGTTTTTGTATCCCTCCGAAATCCTCTTTTTGGATGAACCGTTCAAGGAGCAGGACACGAAGCTAAAGGATGAGCTTTACGAAACCTTTTTCCGCGCATACGAAAATGACGCCTTGCGACGTACGGTGCTTTTTGTTACTCACGACATTTCCGAGGCTCTGCGCCTTGCTGATAATATCTATGTTCTTGCGGGCGCACCAGTCGAAATCGCCGGAAAATTTGAAAAGGCAGAGTTTTCACAAGACCTCAAAGACAGGATTAAGGAATTGCTTTAGGCATTGTGACAGACTAAGGAGCGTGCAAAGAAGTCATGCACCGCAAAAAGCTTCATATCAAAGCCGCAAAGCGGTGGTTTGATATGAAATATTAAATCTCACATATATTGTCTGCGTCTCAAAAATATATCAAAGGCGTAAGCCGTTGCGGTAATAAATTGCAAAGCACAATTGAATAACATTGCTTCAATTGTGTATTATCATTCCTTCTCCGCTGCTTTTTGCGTTGAGGGACTTCTTTGACGCTACAAAAATCTCCCGTCCGATTTTTTCGGACGGGAGATTAAACTATATAGGATTATTCGCCTTTGAAGCGGCTCTTTGCGGTATAGGTCGTGTGGAGTAGCTCGTGTGACTTGTGGCTGCCCGGCTTCTCGAGGAAGCTGTCGTACAGCTCCTTGATGACGGGGTTGTCATGAGACTTACGAATAGCATTTCCAGCGTCTGAGGAATAGAGAGCCTTTGCGCGCTCGGCTCTGAGGTCGACGTTGTTACGCACTGCTGCGGGCTGAATGGGCTGACCGCCTCCATTGACACAGCCACCGGGGCAAGCCATAACCTCGATGAAGTGGTAGTTCTTCTCGCCGCGCTTGACGGCTTCGAGAACTTCCTTAGCGTTTGAAAGTCCGGAGGTTATGGCAACATTCAGAGTGAGGCCGCCGACAGTGTAGGTGGCTTCCTTGATAGCACCGGTTCCGCGTACGTCAACGAATTCGACTGGAGCGGCAGGGTCGCCGGTGAGCCATTCTGCGGCTGTGCGGAGAGCTGCCTCTGTAACGCCACCTGTTGCGCCGAAGATAACGCCAGCTCCGGTGGATACACCGAGGGGAGCGTCATATTTCTCGTCGGGAAGGCGAGTGAAGTCGATGCCTGCGCGGTCAATCATGCGGGCAAGCTCACGGGTTGTGAGTGCGATGTCGACATCGGGAACACCGTTAACGGACTGCTCTTCACGCTTGCACTCGTATTTCTTGGCGGTGCAGGGCATGATGCTGACGACGAAGATGTCCTTCGGGTCGATGCCGAGCTTCTGAGCATACCAGCTCTTTGTGATGGCACCAAACATCTGCTGCGGGGATTTGCAGGTGGAAAGATTGGGGATGAATTCGGGATAATAATGCTCGCAGTAGTTGATCCAGCCGGGCGAGCAAGAGGTGATGAGGGGGAGAGCTCCATTGCTTTTGATGCGATCGACAAGCTCGGTGGCTTCCTCAAGGATTGTGAGGTCGGCGGAGAAGTTGGTGTCGAACACGTCATCAAAGCCGAGATGGCGGAGAGCGGAGACCATTTTGCCCTCAACATTGGTGCCGATGGGCATACCAAAGGCCTCGCCCAGAGCTGCACGGGTTGCAGGAGCGGTCTGAACGACGACACGCTTTGTGGGATCGGCAAGAGCTGCCCAAACATCGTCTGTCTGGTCTTTCTCTTGGAGTGCGCCTGTCGGACAGGCAACGATGCACTGACCGCAGGAAACGCAGGCAACGGTGTTCAGCGGGGCATCAAATGCGCTTCCAATGTGGGTGTTAAAGCCACGATCGTTAACGCCGATAACCGCAGCTGCCTGATTCTGCTCGCACACTGCTGTGCAGCGGCGGCAAAGGATGCACTTTGAGTTGTCGCGAATCATGTGCGTTGCGGACTCGTCGATGGTGCTCGGAGTCTTTGCTCCGTCGAAGGCTGCCTCGTTGTCAACTCCGTAGTCGCGGCAGAGCTTCTGAAGCTCACAGGAGCCGGAACGGACACAGCTCAGACACTCGCGGCGGTGGTTGGAAAGAAGAAGCTGAAGGTTGATTTTGCGAGCTTCGAAAACCTTTTTGCTGTTTGTGATGACCTCCATGCCCTCCGTAACGGGGAATACACAGGCGGCGTTGAGCTTGGGAGAGCCTTTGATTTCGACAACACACATACGGCAGGCGCCAATCTCGTTAATTTCCTTTAGATAGCAGAGAGTAGGGATGTCGATATGCGCCTCACGGGCGGCTTGCAGAATGGTGGTTCCTTCGGGAACCGTTACAGGAACACCATTGATTTTTAGATTTATCATTTTTATTTCCATATCCTCCTCTCCTTATCTCTTGGAAATTGCTTTGAACTTACAGCTGTCAATGCAGGCACCGCACTTGATGCACTTTGCATTGTCTATTACATGGGCGGTCTTAACTTCGCCCGAAATTGCGGAAGCGGGGCAGTTACGTGCGCAGAGTGTGCAGCCCTTGCACTTGTCGGCGTCGACGTAGTAGTTGAGAAGCTTCTTGCAGACACCGGAGGGACAGCGCTTATCGATAACGTGAGCTTCATACTCATCGCGGAAGTAGCGCAGGGTGGACAGAACGGGGTTCGGGGAGGTTTGTCCAAGTCCGCAGAGTGAGTTTTCCTTGATGTAGTGACAAAGGTTTTCGAGCTTGTCGAGGTCTTCAAGCTCTCCGTTGCCGGAGGTGATTTTCTCTAGAATCTCGAGCATACGGCGGTTGCCGACACGGCAGGGCGTGCATTTGCCGCAGCTCTCGTCAACAGTGAACTCGAGGAAGAACTTCGCAATGTCGACCATGCAGTTGTCCTCGTCCATGACAATCATTCCGCCGGAGCCAATCATGGAACCGATAGAAATTAGGTTGTCGTAGTCAACGGGGATGTCCATGAGACTAGCCGGGATACAGCCGCCGGAAGGACCGCCGGTCTGAACAGCCTTAAACTTCTTGCCGTCGGGGATACCGCCGCCGATTTCCTCAATGATTTCACGAAGCGTGGTTCCCATTGGGATTTCGACAAGGCCGGTGTGGTTAATTTTGCCGCCCAGAGCGAAGACCTTTGTGCCCTTGGACTTCTCGGTACCCATTGAAGCAAACCACTCAGCACCCTTGAGAATGATTTGGGGAACGTTGGCGTAGGTTTCGACGTTGTTGTTCATCGTAGGCTTGCCGAAAAGACCCTTGACAGCGGGGAAGGGAGGACGGGGACGGGGGTCGCCGCGCTTGCCTTCAATGGAGTTCAGGAGTGCGGTTTCCTCGCCGCAAACGAATGCGCCTGCGCCCAAACGAATGTCGAGATCAAAGTCAAAACCGGTTCCGAGAATATTATTCCCAAGAAGTCCGACTTCTCTCGCCTGAGCGATGGCAATTCTTAGTCTTTTGACTGCTATGGGGTACTCGGCACGGACGTAAATATAACCAAAGTGAGCGCCAATCGCGTAGCCTGCAATCGCCATGGCTTCAATTACGCAGTGGGGGTCGCCTTCAAGAACGCTTCGGTCCATAAATGCGCCGGGGTCGCCCTCATCGGCGTTGCAGCAGACATATTTCACTTCTTCGGTCTGAGCTGCGGTAAAGCTCCACTTTTTGCCAGTGGGGAAGCCGCCGCCGCCGCGTCCGCGAAGTCCGCTGTCTGAAATTAATTTTATAACTTCCTCCGGCTTCATTTCTGTGAGCACCTTTGCAAGTGCCATGTAGCCGTCGTATGCGATGTATTCGTTTATGTTTTCGGGGTCGATGACGCCGCAGTTACGCAGAGCGACGCGCTTTTGCTTGCGGTAGAAGTCTGTGTCGTCAAGGCTGAGAACGGTGTCGTTGACAACGGTCTCGGAGTAAAGCAAACGCTTTACAAGTCTGCCCTTGAGCAGGTGCTCTTCAACAATTTCTTTGACGTCTTCCGCCTTAACCTGAGAGTAGAAAGCGCCCTCGGGATAGATGACGACGACAGGGCCGAGTGCGCAAAGACCGAAACAGCCGGTCTTAATGATTTTAACTTCGTCGCCGAGGCCTGCGTTTTTCAGCTCGGATTCGAAGGTGTCAACTAGTTTTTCGCTTCCGGAGGAATGACAGCCTGTACCGCCGCAAACGAGGATATGTGAACGAACCATTTATTTACCTCCTTAATTTGCGTTGGCGCCGATGGTATATTCAACCACGGGGATGCCGTTTACTACGTGTGAAGCAATGATATTGGGAACCTTTTCTGGTGTGACATGTACATATGTGGTCTTTGAGCCTTCGGCGTCATATATCTCGACCACGGGCTCAAACTGACATATTCCGATGCAGCCTGTCTGAGCGACTACGACATCGGTGAGCTTGCGGGTTTCGATTTCCTTAACGCAAGCGGCAAGAACGGGACGGGCGCCTGCTGCGATGCCGCAGGTTGCCATTCCGACGACAATTCTCATGCGCTGTTCGCCGTCTTTGCGTACGCCGATTTTTGTTTTCATATCGTCGCGCAAAGCCTGAAGTTCTGCTAAACTCTTCATCTTTGGACTACCTCCTGTATTGTGGATCTGCCTCAAGAGCAGACCCCATATTTTTAAGCTATGCCTCGTGACCTGCAAGCAGGCCAGAGGTGTTTTCCGCTAAAAACTCTCGGATGAACTTGGAAACCTGAGGGTCGTTTAGTTCGATTCCGTCAAGTATACGGCGAAATTCGCGCGTATCCAGCTTCATTTCCGCGTCTTCAAAGCGGCGCGTGTATACAAAGTCTATGTTTGGGTTGCAGTGGATGAGCGTGCCAATGGTTTCGTTGATGTCGCCCAGCGGCATAAGGTCAATGCTTGAACGTACAAAGTCGGCCTTTAAAATCGTGCCTACCCCGACCGTGCTTTGGATTTCCAGCTTTCCGCCGGTAAGCTCCGCCGCCATTTTGAAAAACGGGACGCCCAAACCGACTTTTCTGGTTGACCGTGTGGTATAAAACGGATCGATAACGTTTTTGACCTGGTCCGGAGTCATTCCGCAGCCATTATCGGAAACAGTGACGGAAAGAATATCGGCCCGAGGTCTTTCATCAACGGTAATCTCCACAAGGCAAGCACCTGCGCGAACGGAATTTTCCGCCACATCAAGTATGTTCATGGAAAGTTCCTGCATCATAGCGCTTCCTCCGCATTTTGATGTTAAAGTGTGTCAATTGCGGTTGCCGCAAAAGCAATTTGCAATTGGCGTATACGAATAAGTCTGGTTGTCAGAGCTTATTCACATTTTTTGAGAATTCCGTCTATTTGGTCTGGCGTAACCTTGCCGTAAACATCGTCGTTTATGCTGAGAACCGGAGCAAGTCCGCAAGCGCCCATACAGCGACAAGCGTCTAGAGAAAACTTACCGTCGGGAGTGCAACCGCCATCCTCGACATTGAGCCTTTGCTTAATCTTATCGTAGATTTCTCCTGCGCCCTTAACGTAGCAGGCAGTTCCGAGACATACGGAAATAGCGTACTTTCCCTTGGGATTGAAAGTAAACTGTGAATAGAAAGTGGCGACGCTGTAAACGCTTTCCGTAGAAATTCCCAGTTCGGCTGCGATTACCTCGATTACCTGTTCGGGAAGGTAACCATAGATTTCTTGCGCTGCCTGCAGTACTTGGACCAACGAATGATCCCCTTGCAGGGCCGCAATACTTTCACGCAGCTTTTTGT
>CAZLLK010000009.1:29766-56723 GCA_964560435.1 uncultured Oscillospiraceae bacterium | reverse complement strand
TGCAAAGACTGTGGTGCAGAATTCATCTTCACTTCCAGCGAACAAGACTTCTATAACGAAAAAGGCTTTACAAACGAACCCCAGAGATGTAAGCCTTGCCGCGACGCTAGAAAGAATGGCGGAGCTGGTAAGAAAGAAATGTTCACCGCAACCTGCGCATCTTGCGGCGGCCCCGCAAAAGTTCCTTTCCAGCCCAGAGACGATCGTCCTGTTTATTGCAGCGATTGCTTTTCTAAGCAGAGATAGTTTCCGCTTTGAATCGAACAAAAGATACACCCCTTCGGGGTGTATCTTTTTGCATTTATCTAATAGTAAAGGCAAGCGGTTCAACGCAGCTTGAGTTTTTGAGGCTGTTCAATGCAGTTATTACACTTTGCAACGAAATATCAGAATACTCAATAAGCATTGGATTTTACCATATGAAAGCACAAGATATTTTGACAGAGTATTTCTCAAACAAACCATCGGACTTGCTTCTCCGAACAAACAGGTTGTTTCATTTTATTAAGACGCCATTTTTCTATCACTTCCGACGAATATTGGGTGGTAGGGTTATAGTTATACAAGCAGTGAAGTTTTCACCATTTTCATGATATATCTCTGCTTTGCATTGATTTGTTCACAAAATGATGGTATTCCTTTATTATAGTAGATTAAGCTTGGAGGTGGATTAGAATAAAAAAGCATCGTTTTATACTCCCTGCCATAATCTTTGGTTTTCTTATCATATCATTTGCTATGTACAAAACCAATTTTTTAGATATCAGGCAAGACCTACGAATAATTAAAAACACAGCAACTGTCATAATGTTAAATATAAAAAGTGCACTTGAAGGCTCTGAAGAAATTCCAGCCTGCGTTCCGATTTTGATGTATCACAGTGTCGGTGATACTCCTGTAGGTGTGGAGCTGCTTTCCGTCAAAACAACAGACTTTGAAACGCAAATCAAATATCTTTCGGATAACGGTTATACGGCGTTATCTTTCGATGAACTAAAAACCGCCGGGAACTATAAAAAACCAATAATCATTACTTTTGACGATGGATACGCTGATAATTACGAAAACGCTTACCCAATACTAAAAAAGTACAATTTCAAGGCAACAATTTTCATCGTTTCAAGTTATATTAATTCGCCTGGCTTTCTTAGTGAAAGTCAAATTCCAGAAATGATGGACTTGATTTCTTTTCAAAGCCACACAGTCAGCCACAAACCTTTAGTAGAGTTCAATGAAAGTGATTTGGAGTTGGAGCTCTCGGCTTCAAAAGATAAAATCAGCGGAATTACTCACAAGCCGGTTTTTGTTATATCCTATCCTAACGGTTCTTATGACAAGCAAGTTGCCGATACCGCCTCCAAATATTACGATTATGCGCTTACGACAAAATTTGGGTACTATTTTTCTAATAGTCCAAAATATAAAATTGAGCGAATAGCTGTCTCACGTTCGGAATCGCTGGAGGACTTCGTGTCAATGCTTTCGTGAAAAAAATAAGGTGTCATCATAATGATGGCACCTTTTTCGTCATGAAATCTATTACGACATACTGTCGTAGATTTTGCTTAGATTATATTCCATGCGTTCGAGATACGTCAGGTTGTCCTCCGCACTTTCAATCGTATAAATCGTTTCGACCTTTGCGCCGACTTCGGAAGCAAGCGTCTGGGAAACCTCAGGGCTAGCCATTTTCTCAGCAAAAATTATCGTAACTCCGCTTGCTTTGCAATATTCCACAAGCTCAGTAAGCTGCCGTGCACTCGGCTCGCCCTCCGCGAAAACGTCTTCCACGCTCTTTTGGCTCAAATCAAAATCCCTGCACAGATAGGCAAATGCCGCGTGTCCCGTGACAAAGCTCTGCTTCGTAGCCGAACTAAACTTTTCGCTATAGTCGTTGTACAGGCTTTCAAGCTTTGAAATATAGTCCGCGCAGTTGGCTTCATAGAAGCCCTTATTGTCGGAATCCGCCTTGACAAGTGCATCCTTGATGTTGGTGACTTCCGTTTCTGCGCACTTAATACTGAGCCAAATATGTGGGTCATACTGCCCGTGCGCCGCTGTGTCCACGCCTTCGGTTATCGGCGTAACACCTGTAGAGGCGTCAACAGCGATGAGATTAGTGTTGCCTGCGGCGGCAATTGCGTCTTCTGCCCAAGCCTCCAAGCCAAGTCCGTTATAGACAAAAACCTGTGCCTCGCTCAACGCGACCAAATCCTGCGCCTTTGGCTCAAAATCGTGCGGCTCTATTCCGTCAGGTACTATGGTCGAAATTGCAACCTTATCTCCGCCAACGGCCTTTGTGAACTCGTAAAGCGCGTTGAACGCAACCGAAACCTTCACCTTGCCGTCGGAAGTTGCGCCTGAATTCTGACTTCCGCAGGCAGTAAAACCGAGAATTGCGGACAGGCTCAATATCAAAACTGTAATTTTTTTAAACACCCTAAAGGTCCCTCCAAAGTTCCACTTGAAAATGATTCGCATTTGCGTATAATAGATGATAGTCTTTTTAGTATAAATTTGTCAAGCGCAAATGCTTCGATTTACGTGAAAGGACAAAATTCAGGAAGAAAAACGGGTGATTACCTATGATTAAAGCCGAGAACCTTACCTTTTCCTATTCCGGTTCTCCCCTGTTCATACTGAACGGAATTAATTTGGAAATTAATAACGGCGAATACGTTTCCGTAGTTGGTGATAACGGCTGCGGAAAGTCAACGCTTATGAAGCTGATATTAAAGTTTTTGAAGCCGACCCACGGGAGCATTGTCACAAGCGCAAATCAAATCGGTTATGTGCCGCAAAAAAGCGATTCGACCAATTCCGGATTCCCGATAACGGTCTATGAAATGCTCAATTCCTATCGAAAGCTTTTAAAAATCAAGGACAAGAGCGTAGTTACCGAGAGCCTTCGTCAGGTCGGACTATCGGAATTTTCGCGGTCCTTAATGGGCAACCTTTCCGGTGGCCAGGCTCAAAAGGCTTTTATTGCGCGGGCCTTGATGGGTAATCCTGACCTTCTCGTTCTGGACGAGCCATCTTCCGGAGTGGATATTGACAGTCAACGGGAAATCTATGCGATTTTGAAAAGGCTCAACACCGAGCAGGGCATCACGATAGTTTCCGTTGAGCATAATCTGGACGCTGCGATTTCTAACTCCACTTCAATTTTTCATCTTCACGGCGGACATGGGCATTTCTGCACACCGCAAAAATACTCAGAGGAATACTTAGGAAAGGGTGAACGCAATGCTTAGCTTCGATTTTATGCAAAACGCATTTTTCGTTTCCCTCTTCATTTCCGTCCTGTGCCCGTGTATTGGTGTATTTCTAGTTCTGCGACGTTATTCCATGATTGGCGACACACTTTCGCACGCTTCCCTTGCAGGTATCACTATCGGTTTGCTGTACCAGCAAAACCCTGTTCTCGGCGCATTCATTTTCACGTCAATCTGCGGTGCGCTGATTGAGTTTTTGCGCAAATACTTCAAAAAATATACCGACCTCATTCTCTCGATAGTTCTCGCGCTCAGCGTGGGAACGGCAATTACCATTATCAGCTCGGGCAAGCTTCACACAAGCGCTGACTCCTTTATGTTCGGCAGCATTTTGACAGTGACCAAGACCGACATGGTAATGGTGATGATTCTGAGCGTGATTTCGGTTTTGACTCTGGTTTTCCTGTATCATCAGATGGTTTACATTGCCTACGACGAGGAAGCGGCAAAGGTTGCTGGCGTCAAGGTTGGGCTGATAAACTACGTTTTCTTTGTGTTAGTTGCCTCCGCCATATCCGTATCTATAAGGATTGTCGGCGTTTTGGTACTAAGCTCCATGATTTCACTTCCCGTTGCAACGGCGCTCCAGCTTGAAAAAGGTTTTAAAACCACGCTGATTTTCTCCATAATTTTCAGCATTGTCGATATTATGGCGGGGCTTTTCATCTCGTATTATTTAAATGTTGCGCCGGGCGGCTTCACGGCCTTGGTTTCCGTTTTTGTGCTAGTTATTGTCTTGGTCGCAAAAAAGGTTTATTTCAGTGCAAAAGCTGTGTCCAAAGCCTGATTATTGCCAAAGTACGAGTATATTCATACAATTCAAAGAGGTGAATTAATTTGAAAGACAACCAAACGGCATTGCCCGCCGGAATTAAGAGAACAAAGCATCGAAAGAGCGTTTATTCGGTGCTCGAAAAGTCGGCTTCGCCCTTGAGCGCACCTGAGATTTTCAGTCAGGTTCAAAGCGAGGACGCATCGGTCTGGCTTTCAACAGTTTACAGGATTCTGGACTGTTTCGTTAGCGAGGGTCTGGTCGTGAAAACCACCGTCATGGATAGTAGCATGGCATTTTACGAGCTTAACCGCGAGAAGCACAGGCATTATGCAGTTTGCGTTAACTGCCGCAAGGTTATTGAGCTTGTTAACTGCCCGATGGAAAAATTCGTGCCGGAAATTGCGGAAAGCGACTTCCGCGTTCTTGGTCACAAGGTGGAAATCAGCGGCTACTGCAAGGATTGTGACACAAAAATGTCCGGTTTGCACTAAAAAAAGGTTTCACTTTGAAATAAGGAAAAAGCTCTGAGCCACCTTGGGTTCAGAGCTTTTTCCTTATTTATATAGCAAATCGCATCAAGGTCGCTCATTTCTATAACTAAAAAACAAAAGCCACCAGCTGATAACTTGAGATTTGAAAAATGCAGTATTCGTTTTTTCATGGCAGCCCCTAATGCCGGGCTAAGTTAATTTTGATATGTTTGTAAGAAGCTAACAATAAGCGCAATGGAATTTTTTGCAGCTAATTGAATAAACTCATTGTAATTTTTTCCCGAATCTTGATCCCCATTATCTGAAACCGCTCTTATGATGCCAAAATCAACCTTGTTGATATAGCACACCTGACCAATGCTGCCGCCTTCCATTTCACACGCAACAGCATTGAATTTTTCACCTATCCATTTTGTCTTTGATTGATCGTTTAGAAACTGATCACCAGAAGCAACTATTCCTGTAAAGGCACTAAAACCCTCAAGGTTTTCGGCAGCAGTTTTTAATAAAGAAACAGTATTTTTAGAACAAGGAATATTTATTAGGTTAATCCCCGAAATCATGCCGACCGGGTCCCCCACAGCAGATGTATCAACATCGTGCTGAACAACTTCTGTTGCAATTACGATATCTCCCATGCTCATATTATCAGCAACGCAACCGGCAACTCCGATATTAATAATTAGCTGTGGCGAATATTTTAATATCATTGTTTGAGTACATATTGCCGCATTAACCTTTCCAACCCCCGATTTGGCAACTATTACGTCAGTATTATGAAGCTTCCCTCTATAAAACTCAATGTCGCTGATTATCTCTACTGTATAATCACTAATAATTTTAATTAAACTCTCAACTTCAACCTTCATGGCGCCAATAATTCCGACCATATTTTTCATCCTTAAATTTTATTTACAGACACACTTATCCAGTCCCTAATATCAATATATTTTATCATTTTCAGCTCAATAAAACAACAATATTCAGCATCGACGCTGGTACTTGTTTTGACAAAATAAATATCGCCGGGCAAGTATACTAAAAACACACTTGGCCCGGCGAATATTATTATCTTTCACATATGCATTGCCTTGTTTTTCGCCTTGTCCTGTCACTTGTTTTTTAGGTTTTCTTCATACCCCGCACAGGTGCATTGCAAGCCATGCTACACCGGTTGCGGCAGCCCCTGCCGCAACAAAAAGCGGTGCGGGGAGCTTTGACATGAAGCGCTTACCTTTTCTTTGTTTTACTGGTTTGTTTCTACCCGTAACATACGAATTTGCTACCCGCCGGGCCTCTTTTAAAACCGACTCGCTGTTTGCGCCGCCGCTTCTAAGAACGTCCTCGCGTATCACAAATATTGCCTCCTCAAAGTACTTATCCGGTGACTTTACTACGATAACTCTGTGCGAAACACCTTTTACCACATCAAATCCCCCTTGCGGCTCCATATGTTCCCAGTTTAACCGCGAAAGGGCTCTATTATTCAGCTTAGGCACCCGTGGTTTATCGGAATATCGTCTTTTTTCCCTGCCGCGTCTTTCAGCGTTCATCGGTTATTCCCTCTCGTCTACGCGAACGGCAAGAACTGTCATATCATCTTCACAGCCGAACTGCCGAACCGCTGCCCGAAGTGTATCCTTTGCAAGGGCCTTTGTATCAGCGCCATCATTGTTCAAAAGCATTTCCCGAAGCCATGCGTCGCTGTTTTCCACCAGCACTCCGTCGCTTGCGATGAGCGCGACGTTGCCGGGCTTTAGCCTCATACGGATAATGTCTGGTGCGCTTCCGTCTCCTGCGCAAATTCCTGCCGCCAAGCTTTCGCAACGGACACGGCGAATCGTTTTGCCGTTTTTTACGAATGAAGGTGCGGCGCCGTATTTGTAAAAACAGGTTTCGCCGGTAAAGAGGTCGACACACATCAGGTCAATGGTGGAATAGCCCCAATCCTCTCCGTTTTTGAGGAGAAGCACGGAATTCAAAATTTTCATTGCCACCGCTGGATCGACACCCGCACGCAAAAACGCCTCCAAGGTTTTGACCGCGTTTATGCTCTCTCTTGCCGCTTCCTCGCCGCTTCCCATTCCATCTGCGAGAATGACGCAAAGGATGCCCTGATCCGTTTTAAAATACGTTCCCCTATCACCGCTAACGGGTTCGCCCTTCTTCTTCATTCCCGCAATACCGACGCTAACAACGAGCGGTTCAGCCTCAACAACGACTAGTCTTCTGTCCGTAATATCATCATCCGTTGGAGGCTTGCAGAGCCTTACGCCCAGAATTCCGGACAAAATTTCAAGATAATTGCTCTGACGGAGCAACGGCCCCAAATGTCCGCTTTCGATAATTGCGCGGAGCCTACCCCTATTGTCACGGAAAACGGAAACATCCGCTTCGATGTCCATCGCCCTTAGAAATCGCTTCATTCTCCGCTCGGCAAGCGGGTCTGCCCCTTTTGCGTAGTTTAGTTCCTTGGCGACTCCCTCAATAATATCCGCAAGCTCTTTGTACTGCCCATATGCCGCTATGCGGTTTTCGTTCAGCCTGCTGCGGAACTGTCGTCTGTACATCAGTCCACGAAGCTCCGAGTTTACCGCAGAAATAAACGTGTAGTGCGAAGGACACCTATCAGTGAACCGCTCTGCCAAATCCTCCTTGACGAGTTTTCCTCTTTTCATCATCGAAGCCGTTGCGTCGTTCATGATTGAGAGCGTGTCCATAAAGTTCTTTTCCCAGCACTCCTCCTTGTTTTTACAGCCAACACAAGCCGTTGCAGCCGCTCTGTCGAAGACCGTTGCTACGTCATTGTCATTTTCGGTACCCGTAATGTTTTTAAACACCGTTCCGTAAAGCTCTCTAAAGGCTGTGCTAACCTTTTCCGCTCTGCCTGCCGCATAACGGCGAAGTCCTGATTCTCCGGTTCCCGGCACGGGAAGCTGGGCTATTCCTCCAACGTATTCGAGGAAAGAATCCGACAATAGTGCGAAAACAACAGTTGCGGCAAACACCTCATACATCAAGTCAATGCGTAGAGTTGCTCCCCAGGTCCAGAGCACGGCAACGGTATTTGCTAATATGTAGGTGATTAGGAACATCAATCTTCCGTGCTTTGAAAAAGTGCCGCCGATAAGCCCCGCAAAGGCATAGGCCATTGAGAAAAACACTTCTCCTCCCGATGCCATGTCCATCGCAAGCCCCAACGCAGTTCCTGCCGCACAGCCCGGAAGCATTCCGCCCTTGAACGCCGCTGTTAAGACAATGAGCAAGGCAAAAAGTCTTCCCACAGATATAACGTTCATAATTTCAACCGAAGTGATTGACATTAGTAAGCAGGAAAACAGAACGAGTAGGCTAATTGCCTGTCTGCGCTCGGTTTTATCGCTTCCCGTTTTCTGCGGTGTAAGGGCAATTGAGAAGAAATATGTGCTTGCTCCTGCAAGTACGACCTCTGTAAATACGCTGACGGCGCTTGGGAAATTGTCCATAAATTCGTAGCTGTTCAATAAGGAAGTCGCCGCCGTGATTAGTGAAACCGCAGCAGGCATGAACCACGCTTTCTTAATTACCCTCGTGTCTCTGAATACAAACGCAACTGTGAACACAAGCGTAATAGTTGAAACGTATCTGATTCCCCAATCAAAACCGCCCATGAAAATATAGCCGATGCAGGCCCCGAGAAGACAGCATATTCCTCCCCAGTCTGCCTTTGCTCTTCCGACAATGCCAATGCCGAAAGGCGCCAAATCTGTCATTATAATCGACCCGGACATCGCAAATCCAAACACCAAATTCAGGATATATCCCGCAATGCTTTTCACCTGCGGATTATCCTTAACTTGAATTAGACCGACTATCGCAGACCCCCTCTTACCAACTTTTTGTTTTACTGCCATAAGACACCCCTCCGTTCTTTGTTGTTAACATAAGTATAATTATGTTAACAGTGAAACGAGGTCGTTTCGTGCTGTGGAAAACAAATTTATTCGCAGAGGAAATAGCCGGAAATAGCAAAAAATTTAGCGGACCGAAGTTTTTCTTCGAGCCCGCTAAATTTTTTTATGATGTTATCGGTGAGTTTTCCTTTCGGAAAACTCAGCTTTTGGTCGTTTGAACCGTCTTTGTATCGCTTGCAACAAGGCGCTCGCCAAGCTTGTAGACGTCGCCTGCACCGACTGTCAGGATAATGTCGCCGGGTGCAGCGGTTTCTTCAAGGCTCTTTTCAATTTCATCAAACGATTTGAAATACCTTGAATTGGGAATATTCTTTGCAAGATCCCCAGACGAGATACCGAGAGTGTTTTTCTCCCTCGCCGCATAAATCTCCGCTAAATATGATATATCAGGGCGACGAAGCTGCTCAACAAAATCATCAAAAAGCGCTTTTGTTCTGGTATAGGTGTGTGGCTGGAACACGACAATGATACGTTTGTAGCCCAAAGGCTCAACGGCGTCAATCAGAGCTTTCAGCTCGCCCGGATGATGGGCGTAATCGTCATAGACATCAGCTCCGTTATATTTGCCCTTGAACTCAAAACGGCGTCCCGCTCCCGTAAACCCTGCAAGCCCATAGGTCACCGCTGTGGGATCGATTCCGAGGCAGATTGCCGCGGCAGTCGCCGCAAGTGCGTTTTTCACATTGTGCAGGCCGGGTACACGGAGACTGACGTGGGTAAAAAGCACGCCCTTGTGCATAACGTCAAACTCCGTCTGCGCACCTTTTCTCTCGATGTTTTCGGCATAGACATCTGCCTTGTCGGACAGTCCGAAGGTAACAAGCTCGCGGTTTAAGGGTGCAAGCGCATCCATAGTGTTCTTGTCGTCCAGGTTTGCGACAATGTATCCGTTTTCCGGAACAAGCGAAGCAAACGTACGGAAGGATGCCTTAACATCCTCCAAATCCTTGAAAAAGTCGAGATGGTCAGCCTCGACATTGAGAACCACGGCAATTGTAGGTGAAAAGGAGTGGAACGAATTGTAGTACTCGCAGGACTCCAGAACAATCGTATCGCCCTTGCCAACCCTGTGCCCCGCCTGAAGTAGGGGCAGAGTACCGCCAATCATAACTGTCGGGTCGCGCTGGGCAGCCATGAGAATATGCGTCGACATCGAGGTAGTCGTAGTCTTTCCGTGAGTTCCAGAAATGCACAGCGCATTTGTATAATCGCGCATTATGGCGCCCCATGCCTGTGTGCGCTCAAAAACAGGAATACCCATTTCGTGAGCGGCAATGATTTCGGGGTTATCATCGTGTACGGCCGCCGTCCGGACAACAAAGTCCGTGTCGGAAGAGAGATTCTCGGCGTTGTGTCCGATTTTGACCGTAACTCCCATCGAGCGCAAGTGCTTGGTCTTTTCGCTTTCGTTCATATCTGATCCGTTAATTATTAGTCCCATGCCGTTAAGCACCTCGGCAAGAGGAGACATGGATACTCCTCCAACGCCTATCAGGTGTCCCTTTTTCGTGGGAAGTAAATATTTTTCAAAGCCTGTCATAGCAAGTAAACCCTTTCATTAGCTCCGCATCGTGCCCTCTGCGGATATGAAATGACGAAATTTAAAAACGTCAAAATTCAATTGAGCGAATTCGGAAATCGCTTATGGTTACCGAATCCTTCTGTGTTTATTGTGTTTATATTGTTTAGTGACTAGAACGGTATTATAATACATATGGGAACGCAATACAAGTAAAAACATTCCAGCATAGTTTATCCATTGTGAGTCGATATGAAACAAATATGTGCAAAGAAGGAATTATGGAATTGAACGGCAAAGCACCTCCAAAATATGTAATCAGCGTGCTGAAGCGACTTGAAAGCCATGGATTCTCCGCATTTATGGTCGGTGGCTGCGTGAGGGACATTATTATGGGGCGACGTCCCAACGACTGGGATATTTGCACCTCCGCTCTTCCTGAAGAAGTCGTCGCAATTTTTACGCATTCACGTCCAACGGGTATACAACACGGGACAGTTACCGTGATGATACACGGCTCTTCGGTGGAGATAACGACCTTTCGCTCGGACGGCGAGTACAAGGATCACCGCCGTCCCGATTCCGTCCGTTTTATCAGCGATCTCAAGGGTGACCTTGAACGACGGGACTTCACTTCAAACGCCCTTGCTCTGCCGCTTTCGGGCGAGATTTGCGACCTATTCGGTGGAAGAGACGACATTGAAAAAAAGCTTATTCGTTGTGTCGGAGACCCTGATAAGCGTTTTAATGAGGACGCTCTGCGTATGCTTCGCGCATTTCGTTTTTCGGCAGTACTGGACTTCGAAATCGAGCCGCTAACCCTTGCCGCAATAAGAAATAATGCTCAGCTGTCAGAAGGACTCGCAAAAGAGAGAGTTCGCACAGAGCTTGAAAAGATTTTGCTTTCCAACTCACCGCAGGTAATTTCCGACGTAATCGAGTATGGTCTTCTCTGCGAAATCGTCGTTGAAAACTCGTCAGTTTCCGATTTGGATTTGCTTAAAATACTCCCCAAAAACCGCTCTCTGCGTTGGTCAGGGCTTTGCGCTATACTTATGAAAAATGGTGTCATATCTGACGCGGCGACGTTCCTAACGGCACTTCGGCTGGATACGGCAACTATACGAAACTGCGGTGCAGGCTGCGCACTTACGGCGGAAAGCGCACCTGCCAATAAGCTTTCGTGGAAAAGGCTTCTCTCCGAATACGGCACGGAAACCGGAAATTGTGCCGCCGCCGCTTGCGAGGTGCTTTATGGCTCGGGACACCTTAGGCTTCTTCGCTCGGTCATTCGGAGCGGCGAGTGCTTTTCACTCCGACAGCTTGCGGTATCTGGTGACGACCTTGTTGGTTTAGGCTATCAGGGCATTGAGCTTGGCGGAGCTCTGTGCACGCTATTAAACCAGGTTCTCGAACATCCTCTCGATAACGAGAAGGCTTTCCTTTTGGATATGGCAGAAAAGATAAAAGCCGTTTAGTCAGCTCCAGAACATCGTTCCAATTTTCCGCACCCACCATTATATGCAAAATGTTTGTAAAATGTGAATACTGCAAAGCTTAAAAGCGCTGTTACAGGGGACACCCCTGTAACAGCGCTTTTTTATGAACACTTCTTCGCTACGCTCAAGGCACAAAACAACACTTAACTGCACCTGAGCAGTTGCCCGTAGAGCTTGAAGCACGCACTTATACTACACTAAAACGAACAATTTCCTCATCATAGTTTGCCTTGACTCTTCCGAGTATTTCGAGGTGACGCAGATGACTGTGGCATTCCCCAACCGCGAACCACTTTTGGTTGATGGGGAAATCCTCCCACGAGCTGCAACGGATTTTCCAAGTCATTTTTCCCGCTATATCATATACCGATGAATCGGGGTTATTCAAAACCGCTTCAAAGCATTCTTCCACGCGCTTTTCGTGGTGTTCAAGAAGATTTGCTATCCTCTCGTGAAAATTCCCCACTCCCCTGTGTCCGGGAAGCGCAAGCTGTACGTCGTACTCATCGATTTTCTTGAGGCTTTCAAGATAATCTCCAAGCGAGTCCTTTACGCCATTCCAAAGCGTTATATTCGGTGAAATATCGAAGAGAACATGGTCGCCCGTGAACATTGTTTTTTGCTCCGCCATCCAGAAGCACATATGCGCGGGAGTGTGCCCCGGCGTTAAAACGGCTTTAAGCGTGTAACCGCCGCAGGTAAACTCATCACCGTCGTCGATAGGGATATAATCCTCAAAATCGGGGTCTGACGCCATACTTCGTGAGGCGGCATTTTTAAGTGAAGTTTCAAGCGCCTCGCGGTCAAAACCGGATCGAAAAAGCTTCTTATTGTCCAACTCCCACATATCTTTGCGCGTCTGACCAAACAGCCAAGGTATCTCACCTCGGCTGATTAAAACCCGTGTGCCGGGAACGGAAATCTCGGGCGCAAGCCCTGTATGGTCGGAATGAAGATGCGTGAGAATAACATCAGTTTCTGCCATGTCGACGTTCAGTTCGTTGAGTCCGTTAATTAAACAGTCCTTGCATTCGGGATGTTTGAAGCCGGTGTCTATCAGAATATTGCGTCCTTCGCCCTTAATAAGATAGCTATTCAGATTTTTCAGCGGGCTATTCGGCAAAATTATAGGAATACGATAAAGGTTTTTCATTATTTCTTCTGGCATTTTTTATCTTTCTCCTAGCTATAGCATAAATCTTGAGTGCTCAATATGATACATAACGTTGCTGCAAAACGACTCAACGATGTTCTTGATTTCATTTATAGAATGTCAGTTTGACTTTCGTTCTATTGTGTTTTTGAAGCGAATTTATTTCCGAAACGGGAAATTATTGTCGCCACCTCGCACCTTTTTGCACTTTCCTGCGGGCAAAGTTTGCTTACGCTTCGTCCGGTTATCAAACCGTTTCCAACCGCCCACGCCATGGCATCTGTTGCCCAGGACGAAACCTTCCTCGAATCGGTGAAGGCTGAAAGAGCTCCCGCATCATAGGCTCCGTCTGTTAGACCGTAGAGCGTTGCATAACGGTATAAAAACACCGCCATCTGCTCTCTTGTCACAGTCCCCAGCGGGTCAAACGTTCCTGTTCCCGTTCCGCTGGCAATGCCGGTGGATGCGCCCCACGCACAGGGCTGAGTATACCATTCGTTGCTTGGAACATCGGTAAAGCTATTTGGAAAACCGCTTATGGTTTCACCACTTATGCGGCTTAAAACGGTCACGAACATTGCGCGGTTCATAATAGTTTCCGGTGCGAAGCTGCTGCTTGTAATGCCTGTAAAGAGCTTATTGCGAACACAGAACTCAATGCTCTGCGCCGCCCAATGCCCCTTAACATCAGAAAAAACATCACCAATGTCGCCAAAATCGTAAGCCTTCATCGAAGCTATGAAATTACTGATATTCAGTCTTCCGTAGCCGTATGAGGTGTCATATCCCTCAACTCCACCGTCAATCGCGGAGGACTGAAGTATTGCTTTAAAATCGTTGCAAGTTGCGCTTGGCACATATTGTTTAAGAATTACGGCAGCAACCGACACAAACGGCGTGGAATATGATGTACCGTCTCCTTGTGCGTATAAGTCGTCCGACATATAGCTCAAGCTCATGATACCTACCCCAGGAGCAACAACAAATACAGATTGGTTTTTTTGTGAAAAGCTCGGAACCTGTCCATATTTATCGACGGAACCGACTCCAACAACACAATCGTAGGCCGCGGGGTAATTCAGCTTCGAAATGCCTTTATTTCCGACAGCCGAAACAATCAGCACCCCCTTATTGGTGGCGTATTGGACGGCTTCTTTCATGCTCACCATATCTTGTTCCATGCCGAGGCTCATATTGATAACATCACAGCCATATATATCCACCGCTTCATATACTGCAGAAATTATATAAGATGCGCTAGTCTCCGCACTTTTTCCAAAACACTTTATTGGAATTATAGTAGCATCCGTGCAAAAGCCGGCAATACCTTCTCCGTTATTTCGTGCCGCGCCCAAAACACCGCATACAAAGGTGCCATGCCCCATTTCATCAGTAACGTCATGGGAGCCATCCATAACATTTATTCCGTTTCCAAAGTTTGTTCCCTCGAAATCTTCGTGCAACGAATTAACGCCACTGTCGATAACCGCAATTTTCACACCCTTGCCGTTAAACCCCTCGTCCCACGCAGTGGAAACCCCAAGATCTGCGATGCTCCACTGTCGAGAAGCATAGGTGTCGTTCGGCACTTCTGCCAACGTCACATTATAGTTCGGCTCGTAATATTCCACGCTATCGCCGAGTTTTGAAATGTCTGAAATTGAATCGGCATAATATAGCCCTGCTTCAGAGCAAACCTCACCAAAGCCAGTATCTTCCATCAGAACGGCGGAGTCATTCGAAGTCTCATTGAGCTTTACTATGTAGCCGTTCGGGCTGTCTGACGTATATTTATCACTTTCGGCGGCAAATGACGGTGTAACAGCCGAGAGGATAAGCACAACCGAAAGTATAACGCTTAATTTTTTCATTTCGAGTAACCTTCGCTCCAATTTATTCTTTTCTATCCCTGTCTTTCTTCCAAAAACTTTCTTATATAGTCCATCTGCTTTTGCACGCTTTCCTTCGCGGGACCGCCCGCAACGTTTCTTGAAGCTATGCAGGTTTCAAGTGCAATTGCATCATATACATCAGTGTCAAAAGCCTCTGACATTTTGCTGTATTCCTCAATTTCAAGGGTTTCGAGTGTTTTTCCCGCTTCTATGCAGTGGTTCACCAGCTTTCCTACAATCGTATATGCGTCACGGAAAGGCAGACCCTTTTTCACGAGATAATCGGCACAGTCGGTTGCGTTTATGAAGCCTCGTCCAGCCGCATTACGCATATTTTCGGGGTAAAGGCGCATAGTGTTAAGCATGGCTGAAAACACTGGCAAGCACTTTTTGACAGTGTCTATCGCGTCAAACACTGGCTCCTTATCCTCCTGCATATCCTTGTTATATGCAAGCGGCAGTGCCTTCATAACTGTTAACAGTGTCATTAGGTCGCCGTAAACACGTCCGGTTTTACCGCGGACAAGCTCGGCTATGTCGGGGTTTTTCTTCTGCGGCATTATCGACGAGCCGGTTGAATAGGCGTCGTCCAGCTCCACAAATTTGAATTCCCATGAACACCACATGATGATTTCCTCCGAAAAACGGGAAAGGTGCATCATAAGGATGGACAAATCGTTCATAAGCTCAAGGGCAAAGTCGCGGTCGGAAACGCCGTCCAGACTGTTCTGGGTTATCGCCGCGAAGCCTAGCTCACGTGCAACATATTCTCTGTCAATCGGATAGGTCGTTGCGGTAAGGGCGCCACTTCCAAGTGGACATTCGTCCATTCGCTCAAGGCAATCCTCAAGCCTTGTAACATCTCGCCTTAGCATATTTGCATAAGCCATCATGTAGTGGGCAAAGGTGGTGGGCTGCGCTCTTTGAAGGTGAGTATACGCAGGCATAACGACCTCAGTATTCCGCTCGGCAATATTCAAAACGGTTTCGAGAAGCTCAAGAACAAGCTCCCTAAGCAGGGAGATTTCCTCTTTTAGGTAGAGCCTTATATCGAGCGCGACTTGATCGTTGCGGCTTCTCGCAGTATGAAGACGTTTGCCGGCATCCCCGATTCTTCTGGTAAGCTCTCCCTCGATAGCCATATGTACGTCCTCGACGTCGTTGCCAAAGGAAAGCTTGCCCGCTTCAATATCAGCAAGAATTGCCTTTAGCCCATTTGCTATCTGCTCGGCATCCGCTTTCCAAATAATGCCCTGTTTTGCAAGCATGGCAGAATGGGCAAGACTGCCAGAAATATCCTGCCTGTACATTCTGAAATCGAAACCTATGCTGGCGTTAAGTTCGTCGACTAGCTTATCGGTGTTTTTGTCAAATCTTCCTGACCAAAGTTTCATGTTGTATTTCCCTTCCAAATGGAATTGTTTTTCCCATAACCGCATCAGCGCCAAGTAGCTCAGAACAGCGGAGCAAACACTCGCAGTATTGAGTCGATAAGTCCGCCGTATAAACGGCTCATCTTTGTGCGCTTGCGTTCTTCAATGTTGACCTCATGTGATACCTCAAAGGTTTTCAACGCGTCCTTTTTAAGCTCCGCCACCACTGCGCTTTCAAACATCACGACACCACACTCGAAGTGCAGGTACAGACTGCGGTAATCCATGTTAATCGTTCCGACAACAGCAAGCTCATCGTCGCATACATAGCTTTTTGCGTGAATAAATCCCGGAGTATATTCGTAAATCCTAATTCCAGCTTCCAGCAGAGGCAGATAGTATGAGCGCGACAGACGGTACGCGATTTTTTTGTCTGGCGTCCCCGGCAGCACCATGCGAACGTCCACTCCGCGTTTTGCTGCGGCGCAAAGCGCTATATTTAGCTCGTCACTTATGGCAAGATATGGGGTGGAGATATACACGTAGTCTTTTGCCTGCGCCAAAATGTCAAGATACACATTCACGGAAACGGTTTCGCCGTCCAGCGGAGAATCTCCAAAGGGCTGAATGAACCCGTCGCTTACGAAATCACCCTCATGCTCCTCGCAGGGTTTGAAAACTGTAAAATCCTCATCAACCGGATTGTAGGCATTCCACATTTCGAGGAACATTACAGTGAAATTCCACACCGCATCGCCCTTAAGCATTACGCCTGTGTCCTTCCAATGACCAAACCTTATTTTGTGGTTTATATACTCGTCAGCAAGATTTATTCCGCCTGTAAAGGCCGTATCGCCATCGATAACCATTATTTTCTGGTGGTCGCGGTTGTTCATGACAAGCGAAATTATTGGGATAAATGGATTGAACACCAAACATTTGATCCCCAGTTTTTCAAGCTTTTTGTAATAGGTGGAGGGTAATTTTCTAAGGCAGCCCATATCGTCATAGATGACGCGGACATCAACGTCCTCCTTCACCTTTTCACTAAGTATATCGAGGATTGAGTTCCACATTTCGCCTTCTTCAATTATGAAATACTCAAGGAAAATGAACTTTTTTGCCTTTTTCAGTTCGGTGAGCATATCCGCGAACTGGTTTTCGCCCAAGGGATGATAGGTAACCTGAGTGTTCTTATACACGGGAAAACGCGCGTAGTTTGAAATATATGCGGAAAGTCCCGCAACGCGGGGCGAGTGTTCTTTTAGTTCTTCTGCAATTTCGGGGTTTTGAACCGTCATGATGTCATGGTTTTTCATACCCTTTGCCAGTCTAATTCGCATATATCTTGCGGGGCGCTTTTCGCCCAGCAGAAGGTAAAGAAGTCCGCCGAAAAGCGGGAAAACCATGATTAGCAGAATCCAACCCATTCTGTATGCCGGAACATCGGCCTTGTTGATGATATATAGCGCCATGACAACACTGAGAACCTTGAATGCTGTAGAAATAATCTCGGAATAACTAACCAGCCTTAAAAACATCAGGGCAATCCATGCAGCTTGTACAAGGATGATGATAAGCGTAACGGAAAATCTGCTGGAAAGAAATTTAATAAGCTTGAATTTCTCCATACCGACCACCCTTTCAGCCTTATTTCAACAATTTTTGATTGTTGAAGTAAAAAAACAAAGCGCCAAAATCCAAGTTAATCCTCTTTTGGGCAAAAAAATAATTGGAAGCACTCTTTTTTGAAAATACATTCCAAGCAATTCTATCTCACTTGTTTTTGTAATTATACCACCTCTTAATTAATAAATAAAGAGATAGCCTAAATTTTGATGCATTCAAAAAAAGGAAACAAATTTGGATTTTTTCGGATTTCAAGAGAGTGTTGCTCCCCCTGCGGCAGCCACAAAACTCACACAATTTATGACCATTTCTTTTTTGGTCATTTTGTGACTTGAACGTAGAGAAAGGAATGGTCATAACCATGAAAAGCAGAACGATTATTTCAGCTATTATTATTCTTTTGCTATGCGCTGTCAGACTCTGTTTTCCTGAAGAAGCAAATAGAATCCGGGATTCTATTGTGCCCGCAATATCACGAGACGCCAACATCCACGAGGATTTCATTGCCATTGGGCAAGCCATATCGGGCGAGCTCGGCTCTGTCTCTGTCTGGGAGCGCTTAACAAACACGAGAAAAGCTGAGTTAAAAGCTTCCCCATCCAAGGCTGTAGAGGATAAAACGCCCTTGATTAGAGCAGATGCTTCGGATGGCTTCCCTCTTTCCAAAATGGTCAGGCAAAACCTCAAAGGTTTTGAAGCCTTTGCTAATCTACCAGTGGAGGAGCCCACCGCTTCTGTTAGTCCCGAAGCTTCCACGGACAAGCCTGTAATATTGGAGTCCCCTGCAGCTCAAAGTCAAGCTCCATCGGCAGGCTTGGCATCTGCGCCGATTGCGCCGGAAACGGCACCCGTGGAAAACTCTATTCCTGTCTCAAATCAAAGCACGAAGGTCGAAACATTTTTACAGGAGCAGTCCGCCTTTTCCGATTACGCCATCCCGGCGAATGTGAGCTATGACGCTCCCACCATGCCCTTTAATTTTTCCGATCCTTCCGCGACCACCGTAACTAGCGGCTTCGGTTACCGCGACCACCCAATTGATAGCAAAGTCAAGTTCCATTACGGCACGGATCTGGGTGCTTATGACGGCGACCCGATTACGGCTTTTGCGAGCGGAACCGTACTATCCGCTCAGGAATTGACCGGTTATGGTCTTACCGTCATGCTTGACCACGGAAGTGGCTTTCAAACCCTGTATGCGCACTGCAGTCAAATACTCGTCAAGCAGGGTGATTCCGTAAAGTGCGGAGACAAGATTGCGCTTGTCGGGCATTCAGGCAAAGTTACGGGACCTCATCTGCATTTTGAGATTATATATAATGGGAAATACCTCAATCCGGAGTTTTACCTACAATGAAATCTTTAAAAACAGCTACGATTAACTCTCCTGTTTTTAACATAAAGCTCGACAGCGGCTTTGTTTTGCTTTTCGCGCTCATCTATTTCTTCGACGAAAGCGGATTTCTTTTAGCACTTCTTCCCGCCGTACTTGTACATGAGCTGGGTCACGTTCTTTTCATGCTTTTTTTCGGTGCATATCCAAGGCGGCTAAAAGCCACGCTTTCCGGCCTTGCAATCGACTATTCCGGAGTCATCAGCGAAAAGCAGGAAATGCTTACAGCCCTTGCAGGGCCTGCTTTCGGGCTTGCTTTTTCGCTATTGTGTGCAAAGCTTGGCAGGCTCTGGAGCAGCGATTATCTGCTTTTGTGCGCGGGGCTTGGCTATGTTATTAATACTTTCAACTTTCTGCCGGCGATGCCTCTTGACGGAGGCCGTGTTTTTAATTTCGCGCTCCGCGCTCTGTTGGGAGAAGACAAAGCTCGACCCGTTATGCGCATAGTCGGCTTGCTTGCAGCCATACTCTTGCTAGCATCCGGATTACACTTCATCGCAAAGGGTTTTGGCTTTGCGATTTTTCTCGCGGGAGTCTGGCTTTTCATATTGCAACAGAACAAGTCTTGTAAATAGTCGCTATTCGGTATACAATACGTCTATAATCTAGGTAAAGCCGGACATAATCCGGCACCTTTTTAACGGATGTGACTATGGATAAAAGACTTACACGCATATTGCCAAAGGTGCAAAAACCAGCGCGATACACCGGCGGCGAATACAATCAAATTATTAAGGACAAGGCGCAGGTTGACCTCCGCATGGCGCTCTGTTTTCCCGACACCTATGAGATAGGTATGTCGAATCTGGGCATAAGAATCCTTTACGGCACCATAAACGCAATGGACGGTGTCTGGTGCGAGCGCGCTTTTGCGCCGTGGGGCGATATGGAAAACGAAATGCGCAAAGCGAACATTCCGCTTTGGGCGCTTGAGAGCGGCGACCCGCTGACAGACTTCGACGCCATAGGTTTTTCCATCGGCTACGAGATGGCATACACAAACGTCCTCAATATGCTCGACCTTGCAGGGATACCCCTGAAAAGTGCAGAACGGAAAGAACTTACACCTTTGGTTTTTGCCGGAGGAACGTGCTGCGTTAACCCTGAACCCATGGCGGATTTCTTCGACTTCTGCTTCATTGGCGAGGGCGAGGAAATGGACAACGAGCTATTGCTGCTTTTGCGCAAAGCAAAGCAGGAAGGCTGGTCAAAACAGCAGTTCTTATCCGAAGCCGCGAATATCGAGGGAATTTATGTCCCATCTCTCTATGAACCGATATATAACGATGACGGAACCATCAAGGAAATAAAGGCTCTCAACGGCGCACACGAGTTTGTTACACGGCGTATTGTCAACGATTTTGACAACAGCTATTTCCCGACAAATCCTATCGTCCCCTCGACAGAAATTGTCCACGACCGCGTGACGCTTGAGCTTTTCCGTGGCTGCACACGCGGCTGCCGCTTTTGTCAGGCGGGCTTCATTTACCGTCCCATTCGCTCAAGAAATGCAAATGTGCTTGTCGAGCAGGGCATTGCGTCCTTGGAAAACACGGGCTATCAGGAGATAACTCTTTCCTCCCTCAGCACAAGCGATTACAGACCCTTGAACGAGCTTTGCGATGGACTTTTGGACTTCTGTGTACCTCACAGCATTGGGCTTTCCCTGCCCTCTCTGCGTGCGGACAACTTTTCAATGGATTTGATGAGCAAGGTTCAAAAGGTGCGTAAAAGCGGACTTACCTTTGCTCCCGAAGCCGGAACACAACGGCTCCGCAACGCCATCAACAAAAACGTGCGCGAGGAAGACCTTCTCAACACCTGTAAAATCTCCTTTGAGGGTGGCTGGAACAATATAAAGCTCTATTTCATGCTCGGCCTGCCGACTGAGACGGACGAGGACGTTCTGGCAATAAATGACCTTGCCATGAAGGTTCTTGCTCTCTTCAAGCCCTATGCCTCGAACAAGGCAAAGGGTGTTCACATCACGGTTTCAACCTCATGCTTTGTGCCAAAGCCACACACGCCTTTCCAATGGGAGCCTCAGGTGGACATGGAGGAATATCGCCGCCGCGTTACTTTGCTTCGCGATCATATGCGCGCAAAATCCATAACCTACAACTGGCATGACGCAGACACAAGCCTTGTTGAAGCGGTTTTGTCACGTGGTGACAGGCGCGTCGGCGCTGTCATCGAGGAGGTTTGGAGAAACGGCGGCAAGCTCGATTCTTGGACGGAGTATTTTTCCTTTACCCGATGGATGGAAGCCTTTAAGACGTGCGGACTTGACCCGAAGTTTTACGCCTGCCGTGAGCGGACGTTTGACGAAACACTTCCGTGGAACCGTGTAAACATTGGCGTTAAGCCAGAATTTTTCTGGCATGAGCGCGAAATGAGCTATAAGGCGGAGCTCTCTCCCGACTGCCGCAATAAGTGCACCAACTGCGGAGCGCTTTCACTGATGAACGGAGGGCGCTGCGATGGATAACCTCAGGCTTCGATTTTCTAAAACAGGTCGGGCTGTTTATATTTCACACCTTGACCTTATGCGAACTATGCAAAGAGCTTTTCTTCGTGCCGGCATACCGCTGAAATACAGCGAGGGCTTCAACCCTCACGCACAGATTTCTATTGCGCTTCCGCTTTCTGTTGGCGCCGCAAGCATTTGCGAAGTCATGGATTTCCACCTCAACGATTTCATGAGTCTTTCGGAAATCCCCTTCCGACTCAACAAGGTTCTGCCCGAAGGGATTGAGGCTCTTGAAGCTTACGAGTGTGAGAATAAGTGCAAAAACATCAAATGGCTGGATGTTGACGGTATTTTTGAATACGATGACCGTTCTTCCGCCGAGATGCTTCCCAAGCTGATGGATTTCTTTGCGCAAGAGAGCATTGTAATAAAAAAGAAAACAAAAAGCGGCATTAACGACTCCGACATCGCCCCAAGTATAAGGAGCATTGCTTTTGATTTGGGTGACGGTTGCGTTAAGACGAAAGCCATTATTTCCGCACAGGAGCCGACGCTGAACCCCGAGCTTTTGGCTGCCGCGCTGGAACAGCTGGCGCCCAAGCTCATGCCCGATTTTGCATCGTTTACCAGAACGCATATTTACGACAGCGAAATGAACCTTTTTAGGTAGTTTTGTTAAGAAAGCATGATTGCGGATACTTTCCATATTCGCAATCATGCGAAAAAACACCAAATAAACGCCTTTTGTCATGTGCGCGACCTTTTTTCTCTTGACATTTGCGGATTATTTATCTATACTTTCAATTGTTCGCTACGGGGTGTGGCGAAGTTTGGTATCGCGCTTGGTTCGGGACCAAGAGGCCTCGAGTTCGAATCTCGACACTCCGACCATAAGAAAACCCATTGATAATGCTAATTTTCTTAGTGTTATCAATGGGTTTTTTGTATTCGTTATGGCTTTTCTTTAATTATCTGGAAGTATTCTTCCCATTTATGCTCACGTATCGGCATTGGCCTGTTGTTATCAAAATACAGCAGTAAGCACGGGCTGATATTGTTATATTGCTCAAGCACTTCATACCCTGACAAATGTCCCTCGGCGATTAGCCGTTTTGCCATTGCGTGGTAGTTATAGTACATGACAGCCCTTTCTTTCGATTAGTTTCCGTTTCTCTGAGCGAGGCCCTTAATGGCAGAAACAACCCAGTCATAATCACCGGCGTTTATAACGCTGTCGCAGTACGGGCATTTCGCTGACTGGTTAATCTCCACAGGTGCGCCGCAAGACGGGCAATGGATCGTAACCGTGTCCTCGCTGCCCTCCCCGGAGGGTTCAGGCGTTATCATGCCCTTTGAGCGGATAAGCGTCCACTCGTATGTCATGAACTTCTCCATCGTCTTTGAGCCGCTGACAACTTTACCAGTATTATCGTTCAAAGTGTAGTCGACAATTCGGGTGTTCACGATGGCTACAACAGCATCTACTACCTCGTCGCTTCTCCATCCACTCAGCTCGACATCAAGCACAGAAATGCGTTCGACATAGTTTGTGCATTCGGAGCGGATAATTTCGTCAAGCTGAAGCTGAAACTGACTGTAAAGTGCGTCCGTCATGAATGGGCGCATTTTATCGAATTCCTTGTCCTGCCAAGCGTTCTGCATACGGACGTAAAGGTTGGCAATTTTTTCTTTCATTGCAGCCTCAGAGAAATTCGGATCTGTATCCCTTATTGTCGCAATGGGCATAAGCTCCGAATAGTTCGTTGCCTGAGCACCTGATGCGCCCGAGGCGCTAACGTTTCTCATTTTCCTGATGATATTGATAACAATAAACGCAATAATTAAAATAGTAATAATACTGCCCGAGCCACCACCTGCACTGCCAAGAGCAAATAGCCCCCACCCTGCCGAGCTACCATAGCTGCCGCCTGAGCTTCCGCTATAGCTTGAACCTCCACCGTAGCTTGAATGTCCGGAAAAGCTCCCTGCATCCGCCAAAGCGGGAACAGCAAAAATGCTTAAAAGTAGAACGACAACAAAAAGTGTTAAGTAAAGTGATTTTTTATTCCTCATGGTCTTCCTCCCATTATTGTATCGAAGAACACATTATTTCTTGAATTCATTATACCTTAAAAATTATCTCGTGCAACTAAATTTACGAGCCTAGACGTCAAAATATTACTGATTATCTCAATATTCATGATAATTCTCTCATGAGGATATTTTTATCAAATAATACTTGCAATATGGATAATGGTATAATATACTCAAATTGAGGTGATTTGTTGTGCAAAACAATTTAGGCGATATTATTTGCTCTTTCAGAAAAACGAAAGGGCTTTCCCAGCGACAGTTTGCAACGCTTCTCAGTAAGCACGGAGTTAAGGTTACAAATCAAGCCGTTTCGAAATGGGAGAGCGGCGCTTCCCTGCCAAACGCAATTCAGTTTCTCATAATCTGCGAAATTCTTGACATTGTTGACATCAGCGGTGCTTTCGGAAGCAAAAGCTATGATTTTCTCCGCGGCTTAAGCGCGGACGGAAGAAGACTGGTTTTAGAATATGCCAATATGCTTTGCGACAGCGGACTTTACGATGACCTCAGTATCGAAGCTCCCCGCGGCACAAAAATCCGCACGCTCCCCGTCTACGACCTTGACGCTGTGTCCGGCAAGGACAGGCTCTTGGATCTTCCCGATTATGCACCGACGAAGGTGGGAAGTGAAGTTCCTATTTCTGCCACCTTTGGTGTCATCGTTTCCGGTGACAGTATGGAGCCGGACTTCCACGACGGTCAGATCGTCTGGATCACTCGTCAGGCAAAGCTTGAGCATGGAGATGTAGGCGTTTTCACCTACGAAGGTAACACCTATTTCAAGCGTCTTCGAGACCGCGTAGGCGGAATGAGACTTCAATCAATCGACACCAATTATCCCGATATAATCGTAGCTATTCCCGAAACGATAGTCACTTTGGGCAAGGTTGCTGAATAAAATGTCTCGTTAAGATAATTTATTCTAAACATTATCCCAGTCTCCTCCTGTACTTAAAAAAAGCCACCGAACTATCCTTCTTTAGAATTGTTCGGTGGTTTCTGTTTTATATTGATGTCTTAAAAGCCGAAGCCTCCAAGATTTAGTCCGCCAGTAAGCTTCGCCATATTTTCGCCAGCGCTTGTTTCAGCCTTGCGCAACGCTTCGTTTACCGCCGCAATAATCATGTCCTGAAGCATTTCGACGTCCTCGGGATCAACTGCATCCGGCTCGATTGCAAGAGACATAAGCTCCCTTTTTCCGCTGACAACAGCGGTTACAACTCCGCCGCCCGCAGTTGCAGTGTACTCGGCTTTGTCAAGCTCCTCCTGCATTTTCAACATATCTGCCTGCATTTTTTGAGCCTGCTTAATCATATTCATGTTCATTCCGCCGCCCATAGGCCCGCCGAGAAATCCGCCTTTTGCCATGATTAGTCCTCCCGTATGTTTGTTGATTGTTTTAATTATAATGCATTATTAATTCGTTATTCGAATTTAACATTTCCGAACTTTGATAAACCGTCAAGTTTCTCCGCTGAGCCAGACTGAATTGTCTTATTCTCCGAAATCTTCACCGCAATCGCCCTGCCGACTACCGAAATTACTGCATTTTTAATGCTATTCAGCACCTGTGGCTGTTCAAGCTGTCCTTTAACAAAGGAGTTTGGCACATTGACAGTTAGGGTATCTCCCTCAAGTTGACCCTTTGCCATCAGCTCGTTGCTGACAATGCTATAATGGCCAGCCTGCATTGAGGTTTTCAGAACCGCAAGAATTTCCGCCCATGTGCTGCCCGAGATTTTGGCTTCAACGGGGTTTTCTTCGGCGCTACTCGTTGCTTCCTCTTCCAAAACTACTTCCTTCTCGTTTAAGTCATCAGTTTCAAGAGGAGCAGTGTTCTCCGAATGCAGCTCGTGTTGTTCTGGTTCATTCTCCGATGAGGATACTTCTACATCAATATTCTTTGTAATTGTATCTCTTGGAGACGCAATTTGCTTTTCTTCAACATCAAAAGGAGGTTTGTCGTCATCTTCGATATTCGGCTTTTCCACTTTCGCCCTTTGCTCGGGCATTTTGATTTCAGGCTTTTCGGATACCACAAAACCGTCCTTCAACGACGATTCAAGCTTTGCTATGCGTTTTTTGAGGTTGTCGATACTGTCGCCCAATTGCGGCTCACACAAGCCAATAACACAAAGCTCTGCCGTTGTTTTCGGGTCTCTTCCGTCGCGTAGTGAACCGACGTGTGCCTGAATTGAATCAATATCGCAGATTAGCTCCTCAGGTGTCATGCGTTTTGCGAAACCCGTGAGCGTTGCTTTGTCAAAGCCGCCCGACAAAAGCTCGTTTCCTCCCGAAGGCGCAACCTTTGTCATTAAAATATCGCGCAGAAGCGCGTTAAGCTCTGTAAGCAGGGTCGCAGGAGCTTTTCCGTCGCGCCACATACTTGCAAAGATAGAAAGTGCCTTTCCAGTATCCCCTTTGGATACTGTTTCCAGAAGCTCCGCAATTCGGAGATTGCCCGCAAGCCCCATAGCCGAAAGAACGCTTTCGGCTGTTATGTTATCATTTCCAGAACACTGGTCAAGAAGCGAAAGACCGTCGCGCATTGAGCCATCCGCAAGCCTTGCAAGAAGGTCGGCGGCGTTCGGTTCAATGTGCATATTTTCTTTGTCGGCAACGTAGCTTATACGCTTTGCAAGTGATTCGGGTTCAATACGCTTGAAGCTGTGGCGCTGACAGCGGGACAAGATAGTTGCCGGAACCTTATGCAGCTCAGTCGTTGCGAGTATGAACAGCAGATGCTCGGGTGGCTCTTCAAGTATTTTAAGCAGAGCGTTGAAAGCCGAAGACGAGAGCATATGCACCTCGTCGATGATATACACGCGCTTTTTTACGACGACGGGAGAAAAAACCGCCTCATCGCGCAGAGCTCGGACATTATCAACGCCATTGTTGGATGCTGCGTCCAGCTCGACGACATCCATAATTGAGCCGTCGTCAACCCCAAGACAGCTACTGCACTTGTTGCAGGGGTTGCCGTTTTCGGGATGCTCGCAGTTGACTGCCTTAGCCAGTATTTTTGCGCAGGAGGTCTTGCCTGTTCCTCTTGTACCGATGAAAAGATATGCGTGGCTCAATCTGCCGCTCATTATCTGGTTTTTCAGCGTGTCCGTAACGTGTTCCTGCCCAACAACATCATCGAAGGTGCGAGGACGCCATTTTCTGTATAACGCCTGATACATAGAATTGTGTCTCTCCTTCCCGATGTGCTTTTGTAAGCAGTTACAAAGCATTGTTTCAATTTCTGACACGACACGTGAGTTGTCTGTGTCAGAGCTATCTGATGTGCGTCAATTCTAAATTATCAGTAATTCTGTCAAAGCGCACATCGCCCATGTCAGAACCATTAATTTTTAATATTTGGGTAGAAAAACAAAATATGGCCCGTGACAAGACTGCACACCCACCTTTGAGTAAATTGATATGTCCGTTACCTGA
>CAZLLK010000009.1:0-29666 GCA_964560435.1 uncultured Oscillospiraceae bacterium | reverse complement strand
CCCGTGACAAGACTGCACACCCACCTTTGAGTAAATTGATATGTCCGTTACCTGAGCAGTTAGCTCGAACCCGGCTACCTTGCGGCACACAGATTTACCCGCTTAATGCTGCTCGGTTCCCCGCCTGACATGGTTCACGGGCTTCCGTTGCGCAAGACCAGGTCTTCAACACCACTTGCTTAGGTCAGACGACACATCAACTATCCTGGGGTAGGAATTCATCCCTGCTGTAGCGGATTGCAGGTACAGGGCACCGCTAGCTCCCCGACTAGTGCAGCCTTGTCACGGGCCACGTTTTGTTATTTTACTACAAAGTCCAGCAAATATCAATATCGAAGGCAAATATATTTTGACAAACATAATATTTGTGCTATAATATGCGCGTGGTTGGTGAAGAAAAAACCACAATATTTCATTGAAGTCAGCGTCCATATGTGCTCGTAGCTTAGCTGGTAAAGCGAGCTGGTCAATTATGCGCACAATCCTTTGATAATATTGTTTACTAAAATAAATATGGGGAATTAGCTCAGTTGGTAGAGCACCAGGTTCGCAATCTGGGGGTCAGGGGTTCGAATCCCCTATTCTCCACCATACTTTGTAGAAATAAGTCGATTGTTGTTACAGTTGGCTTCTTTCATTTTATGTTGTATAATGAAGTTCATATTTTGAATAGCAAATTATCCGAAGGCAGGCGCGAAAAGCGTCCGGATAGCAGATATCCGAACGCCTGACTTTGGATAATTTCATAGCACGAAACTGCGGACATTTACCGATTTCTCTACCCACGAGCTGCTGTAACAGTTCGAGGGTGGAAGCTTTTTGTTTAATCTGGGCGGGCGTATTGGTAAGACACTTACATAGGTTCATCTTGTTTGTCTTGGTTTGAAATTACTTCATTAAAATGGAATCATCTCCTTAAAAGTGATGCTTGCATTTTAATGAATTTAAGCAAAAAGATAACTGCCGCATTTGCAGCAGTTAAAATATACGCACAAGACTTTCTGTTACGGTGCCACCGCGCCAGCTGTTTAGTGCTATTTTTATTAGCTGTACATGAGGCGAGGTGAGTATAGGCTTGAAAAGTAGTCAGGAAGAGTTACAAAAACGAGGTTTTGCAACTCAAAAAGATATAAAGGCGTTGAATGCAATATCACAAGAGCAGTTAATAGAATTGCTACATTCTAATTGCGCCACTACCCGAACTGCCGCTGCTTGCAAGCTTTCTTCCAAACCAGAGATAGCAACCAGAGAATTGCTTATACAGCTTTCAAATGAAAAATGTCTATATACAAAGATTGCAATTTGTAAGAGCCTTGAAAAAGGTAATATAGATACTGCAAAACAAATGACAGATTATCTCGGGAAAATAGGTAACAACCAATACAAAAAATTACCCAGTAAAGTTTCTGAAAAGAAATCATTTCCGTTACCGAGAGATATAATATCTCGTTCGCTCGGCAATATGGATACTATAGTTTTTCCTGTTTTGATTGAGGTTATAAAAAGCAAGGACACTTTGAAAATTAGTGAATTGTTGGATGCTATCGGCTATATGGTATTTTATCATCCTGTATTAGCAACGTTGGAAAATGCAGAATCCATATTTCCATTAGTAGAAAACTACGCTGAAAGCGAACTGATTTTATGGAAAACGATGCTGTGCTTATCAGCTTTTCCGTTAAAAGAAAGCCAAAAGATCTTATTAAGATTCGCTAATGAAAATACTGTTTTTGGGCTGGAAGCACAAAGGTCACTTAATATTCTGGAGAATAGAAATGGATTATAAGGTTAAGGAAATATCCGGATTCTCAATTATCGGACAGGAAATACAAATTACCAACCGCCAGTTACAAAACATTAGAATATGTAAAGAGTTTTGGCAGAAATTCAACATAAGCATAAAAGATCAATACTTATTCCAGCAGGGTAATTGGATGAAATATGCTTTTACATACAAGCGGAACAATAACTGTTTTTACTGTTGTGCTATTCCAGAATCACATCATATTTCAGATGGATTTATTAAAAAAGAAGTAAAAGGGCAAAAATACATAGTCTTTGAACATATTGGAGACATGAACTCGATTTATATGACCTACAATATAATTTACAAAGAAATTATACCTTCAAGCGGTTACATAGTAAACAAAGAAGAATTCTTTCACTTTGAAAAATATGACTATCGTTTTCATTGGAATCGTGCGGATTCTATAATCGAAATATGGGTACCAATACAAGAATGCAGATTATGAGCATACTGGGAGAGACAAGTCTGGCATCTATCATTCACCTAACTTGCCTGAATCTCTTTATGCGGTTATTTTCGCAGTTTCATCCGGGGTGCTTAGAAGTTCTGCAAACTGCTGATAGCTTAGATTGAGCTCAATTTTCAAGGAGTAATCCTTAAAAACGCTGATTTTTTTTAATGAGCTGACGGATAATCATTTTCTTTCCTTCAATGCTGCAAGTATCACAAATTTCCGCCCAGGTGAGCGCTTTATCATAGTCCTTTTTGAAGGCGTCCACTTTGCTTGTAAGCTCCTTATTATTCTCCTGAACCGCAGTTATCTCCTGAGAGATGGATTCCGTATCCTTCTTACTCTCTATGTACAGCTCGTTCAAAACAGCTTCATCAAAGTTGCTCTCGCCTCTAATACATTTGCTGATTTCTTCTCTGTAGCCCTTTAGCTCTTTGAACTTTTTAGCGTATTGGGTTTGCAAAAAATTCAGCATAGATGTTCTCGCCGAGATTTCCCGTTTCTGCTGTTTGCCTACGAACTCACTTTCTGGAATAGTGTGAATATTTTTGAGAAGTTCCTTAACAAGGTTGTCCACTATAGCGTCGAGCTTCGTAACACCATAGCCGCTCTGCCCGTCACAGTCTTGCGGATGCCTGACTTGGTTACCGCAGCCATATCGCACTTGTGGTTCACGGGGAGGTCCGTTTTACGTGGCCTGCTTCCATTGGTAGTCAAAACAAGCTTGCTGCCACAATGTCCGCAATAGACAATACCAGAAAGCAGAGCCTTACCCTTAGAGTTAAAGGGCACATCGCTGTGATGTTGTGTCCTTGAGGCCATTATTTCCTGCGCTCTCTCGAAGAGCTCTGAGGGAATAATCTGCAGCTCTGGTATGATTTCTGACCGGCATTCGCCACTTCTCAGTATACCGACATATGTGATGTTCTTTAGCATTGTGTTGATGGTCGTGTTGGCGAAATTTGTGCCGCTGCGATTTAGGAAACCATGCTCATACAGATATCGGCTAAGACGCTGAGCACCGAATCCCTCATTAACGTACTTTTGAAAAATCAAGCGTACAACCTCGGCCTCTTTTTCATCGACTACAAGCTCACAAATCTCTCTCTTCTTATAATTGAGACGTCCATGTCTTTCAAGCTTATAGCCATATGGAGGGGTTCCGCCCGTATACTCTCCCGCCTGAACCATCTGGCTGAGTTTTGTCTTAACTCTTATAGCGGTCTTGAGGCTCTCTCCTGAAGCCTGCCCGAAGCGAATGTAGTTAATCAGCTTATCATCACGAGTTTCGATACGTTGCTGACCCTCTATTTTGCTCCAGACTTCGATGTTATTTTTCACGAACCATTCTACAACATACGGGGTTTCGTCATCTTTTCGTCCGATTCTGTCAAACATATACACCAGAAGAATGTCGAACTTATCTAGCAATGCATCCTTCTAAAGTTCTATAACAGCGTCCCTGTCCTTGGCAAAAACCTTAGAGCCCGAAATTCCCTTCTCATAAAACTCGTTTACTATTTTCCATCCCTTTTGCTCCGCAAATTCTCTGCAGCATTGCTTCTTCATGGGGATGTCTTCTTTGTCCACCTGTCCTTTCGTAGAAACGCGATAAAGGTAGCAGACTCTTTTTACATTGTTATCCATATGACACCTTGTCCTTTCTATTTGTGCGCGGACAACGGTGCATATGGCTTGAAACACTTGAGGTTTTCAAGGTTCATGCACCGATGGTGCCTGTGACACCATTATCCCACGTACGGTAAAATTTGTCTACTGCTTACGCGTTTAGTTCTTCGACAGAAAAGTTGCACGAAGACATCAGCGTATCCTCAATACGCTTGAGGATGCGGGGATTCTCTTTGGTGTTGTCGAACACCAGAGTAATTTTAGTCTTGCCCAACACCATTTCGATTTGGTCAGTGTTATTGCCTTGATTTTGAAGTATGTAGAGTGCTGTAGTATTAGCTTTTGAAGCCTTTGCCATGATTTTGTCCTCCTCGTAAAAGATAGGACAATATCTTTTTATTCAATAAATGCGTCTTTATTCAGACACTGTCATATAGATTATATGCAGTTCCGCAACAAAATATTAGTAAAAATAAGGTTTTTTTACATATTATAGCAAAATTTTCCTAAATAATAACTCATAAACAGCTTTTTAATATCCCAAATCGAACTTAAGAGTGACACTTAAGAAATTCACCTGCGAAAACTCAACCCATGAAAAAGTGGGTCCATAGGCAACAGATTCGACTCACGTCGCTCGGACCAAACAATGATAATCCGCCACCCTGATATGATTTTGGATTATTACGAACATATAGAGTCTTACTATTTTTATTTTGCATTTTGGCTAACTGATGTGCTTGATAACTTGCTTTATTATGTTCTGCAATTCGTTTATTAACGATTTCCCTACTAAAGCAGAACTTTATATCACAAATATAGGTTTCATTTTCAAAATGCATTTTAGCTGTATTGTGAACATTTTTAAATTTATTATTATAATTTATTTTGCTAATACGATAATAGCACTTACAAATGCAGAACCATCTTTCGTTATACGATTAATCCGGCAATCATGGTGTAAAGGTATTTTGAATGCTTCTATCCACGGAATGTCCTGAATTTTTTAAATTCCAAAGTACACGCTATCCCATTTTGGCTAAAATCGTAATTAAGTACTTTTTCTTCGGAAAAGGTTAGAGTCTCTTCTAAACAAAATTTTAAGTTACTTTTAGTTACACCAATTCTTACCATATCATCACCCCGTTTTCGTCAGATTGTTGTTCCATTTTATACTATCTCTCCAATTAAATCCAGTAGAAGTAACTCCATTACAGTAACGACGGAGTTATCGCGCAATACCTCCGCCGTTGCTGTTATGCAGCAATTTGTTTTCCGCTCTGCTAACACACTTTAGCCTTCTTGGCTTTCATAGAATTCTTGCATCGCAAAAAGTAAAGTAAGCAGCAGAGATTCACCTTCATCTTTTGGAACAACTGTTCCGTAGGCGTTTTCTTTTTCAATTCGTGACATGGTGTCTTGTTTCCGAATTAAATCGTCAGGGACCAAATGTTGTTTTTATTGTTGAATATGTAATAGTGCCTGACTATTTATTCGGTTCTCCTATCTTCAAAGATAGACAGCATCTATGTATACAATGATTTTGAATTCAATTCGGATGCTTACATATAGATTATATGCAGTATTTCAGAAATTTATTAGCAGTTTTGGGCTTTTTCGCTGTTTTTATGGGAAAAATTGATATTATTACTTTACATGTCATTCAAATCGTTATGTTGAGGTGCAATCGCACAACTACCTAATGTAGCTTTCAAAAACAACGCAGAGCCGGTTGTGCCCAAGAGCACCGCTGACCATGCCGCATATATCGCGGTCATGTCCGCGGTAAGGAGCGTTTGTTTCAGCATCCTTTCCGTGTAGGTTCACAAGAGAATGTGGGTCAAAATCTCCGCCGCACAATTCCTTTCGCCCAAGTCTCTCTGCTTCAAGCTGGCATAATAGAGCTACAGAGTACTGTCCGCGATAAGCGTGATTGTCAATGTGAGAATCGTATGTGTTAAATAACGGCTTTCCATCGCCTGCGCTGTGCTTGTCCACGACCTCGGTCACTTTGTCCTTATATTCGTTAAGAACCGGTGCCATACGAGTTTTACCGCCCTTTTCTGTGAGCTTCACAGCCACTACCTTGCCGTATGCGTTGCGGACACAATCCTCAGGCTTCACTTTCTTAACAGACTCTCTGCGGCATCCTGTGGCCTTAGCAAAGGTAATCTGGTCAGCAAACTTGTTAAAATTCCGTTTGTCATTTTCGGTTTCATTTCGGCTTCTGGTGATGTCTTTTAAACTCCGATTTTTCAAACCTAACTCGGACTTGCAAAGATTGAATTTGAAAATCTTGTTCAGCGCCGACATATCCCTACTGATAGTCCATGCGCTTTTTTTGTCACCCTGACGCTCTTGAAGATATCGTCCAGCTGTTTCTCGTGTAATATCCTTGGCGTTCTTATAACCGTTGTCAGCCGCCCACTGTAAGAATTCTTTTGCCGTTTTGCGATAGTTCTCCATTGTAACAATTGAGAATATCCCATCAACCTTTGATGGATTGTAGCCCTTGAGATTGCCATGTTGCTTTAGGTAGGCTTCTTTGGCTGCTTGTTTAGCTTCGTGCTTGCTTTGTCCAAATCGACATTGCATCGCAAGCTGGTGCTGTAAATTGCGATTGATGCGGTTTGCTGCACCGCTCAGTTTATCAGTATTTTCTTTCATGTTTTTACCCTTTCGCTGTTGTTCCCGCAAAAGAGCATAGTACCGTAGAGCAAATAACCTGCTTACGCCGTTTATTTGCCACTTCCATATGTACATAATCAACTTTTTACAGGAGAGTGTTGAGACAGCTACCCTTTTATAGTGTTTGTAGCTCACTTTCCGCACCGGGCGGGAGATGCTGTGGTCACTTTGGGAGCGGTTGCGCTCGAGCGCAAGATTTCGCTCCGCCTCAAAAATGTCATCGTCGCGCGCAAAACCCATAGCTCCCGACGATTTCCTGTACTTCACTTTCCTGTATTTAGTTGACTATCAATTTTGTTTTCATGTACTTTTCTTTCCTTCCTTCAATCATCCTTTCTATTAATTTTTATGTTTATTGTTGTTGGTTTTAATCACACTCGAGTTCATTTTTTTTAGATGGGTTTGATTTATTAAATGCAGTTTCTCGACAAAATATAACCGTTTTGGGCGTTTTTTTGCAAAATATATGAAATTCAGCATAATGTACAAATTCCGATAGATATTATTGGCGACACATTTGCAAATTATGAAAATTGTTTAAATGATATTCATTGGCATGATATTATGGAAATAGTAAACATTTGTTCTAATGGTCTCATAGCACCGCTAATTAACAAAGCTTGGAGTTGACCACACAAAGGCTTGTTTTGACTACAAGGCCTCGCACTAATTTCATTGAAGCTTTTTGCTTCTCTATAACGTGGTGTACACGGTAGCCTCCGCCATATCTCGGGTGAGGATATGAAAGCATACGCAAGATTAGTGAAGAGATGTCACTAGTTGCAAGATGTTCCCCTTAATATTCTGACATATCATGGCAATATCCAAAGAACACTCGGATAATACAGTAGCGGGACAGCCCATTTGAGCCGCCCCGCCTAAGTAGAGTTTTATCTAATGCTATTAAAAGCTTCAAGGAACTGGGCAAATATGTCCTCAATATATATCTGCGCCTCATGCCCTTTGCCCTGCTCAATGAGTTCTATTATTTTAGTATCCTGCTCCAAAAATCCCTCGGCGCCCCAGAAAAAGGCGCAATTTTCCCAGAGAACCTTGCTCATTGGGGAAAAGGCGTTCATCATCAGAGCAAACATATCATTGCCACTAAGATCACATATTAAGGTGTGGAAACGGCTGGTAATGTCCGCAAGCTCACTAATTTCCATATCTTTGTCAACTGCTGTGCGCACCTCGTCAAGGGAGTCGCGCAGCTTTTTTATGTCCTCATCCGTGTGGTTAGTGGCGAGTCTTATCACGGCTCCGCCCTCTATAGCGTTTCTCAGTTCGACTATCTCCACCGACATTTTATAGGACATTGTTCTGCCGTTATAACGGAGTATTTCGTTTAAGGTCTGGAAGGAGCCTTCTTTTGCGAAGTCTGCAACATAAACTCCCTTGCGTGGCTCAATACTAAGAAATCCCATGTTTTCTAAGTCCTTAAGCGCAAAGTGTATTACTGACTTGGTTATACCCGTTTGCGCTTCGAGCTCTCTTTCCGTGGGAAGCTTTTCACCCACAGCCAACTTTCCTTTTATTATCCGCCCCTGGATTTCCTTAATAAAGATTTCTCTTGGAGAGGGTATGTCGATTTTTTCAAACGCCATGATAGTTCCTCCTAATATTGGTTAACCAATATTATTATCCCTCTATCATCTCTGGTTGTCAATAGATAACCAGAGATGATATTTTCAATACACTGTTGACAAAATATGTTACCGATGCTACCATGTGTATACTGGTTAACCAACATCAAGAGTGCACATTGCGGAGAGAGAACTGATATGACAAAGAAAAACAAACCAGGCAAGTACACATCAAACAAGTTTGAGATTGCAGGCATCACAATTTATGATAGCAACAGTAAATTCCGTAGAGATTTTTTGAAGCACCACCTCAAGAACAGTGTGGATGTGGTTCGCTTTTCCTACGCCATGGGGAAGCTGGCTTCCAAGCCAGTCATCGGCCCTATGATGTCAAAGGCACTGGCTCTTCACTACCGCTACATACATACAAACTCGGTCATTGTTCCAAACACTGTAGCTCAGGAGCTTATCCGTAATACCACGGACATTGCCGTTACACCCTGCGTCTGCCGAGTTGTTCAAGACAAGTGCGATAATCCTCTGAACACCTGCTTTGGCATAAACTTTTACGGTGAGCTCAAGAAAAAGGCCGGTGAGCGTGCAGTTACCAAGGATGAAGCTCTCAAGGTGGCTGAGGTTGCAAAGGAAAGACACCTCATCGCCGCCATTGAGAGCTGCGTGCAGCCCTATCAGGACAATCTGTGCTTCTGCTGCCCCTGCTGCTGCATGCCACTGAACTTAAAAACCACATATCGGGTGCCCTTTGTCAATTACTACGGCCCATATCTACCCCATTTCGATGATAGCAAGTGCAAAAAGCGCAAAAAGTGCGAGGAGGTATGCCCCGTACATGCAATTAAGATTGATTGGGCCGGTCATCACATCGACCTCAATAAATGTCTTGGCTGCGTCATATGTGAACTGGAGTGCCCCGAGAAAAACATCTCCATGCAGTGGCACGAGGAACGCAATATACCCACCTATGAGCCAACCACCCTGAGAGTGTTTCTTTCTGTGCTGTATGTTTACGTCATGCTTGTTCCGAGCGTCTGGTTTTACAAGCTGTTTGCCGGTAGCAAGCAAGAGCTTATGAAGCTGCCTCCCAGAGATACTGATGTTATTCGCTGAGTATGCTTTGGGAAAGTCTTGTTCTAAGTACAGTACTTGCGGTAGCAGCCGCACTTAAGAAAGCGCTTACCCCGTGGGGGACTGTGCTGGCGTGGTTGTTCTGCACAATGATAACGTACATCGGCGGCATTCCTGCCTTCGTAATTCTTGCGTCAACCTATGCTTTTACGATACTTGCGGATAAAATTGCTGGAAACCGTGCCGACCCAAAGTGTGTTCGACGCAAATCCGGTTCCAGGGACTGCACAAGAGTATTCTGTAACGTGTGCACAGGTGCAGCGGCAATGCTCTTATTTGGCATTACAGGTAATCAGATGTTCTTCATAGCATATGCCTCGGTAATGGCGGCTTCACTTGCAGACAGCCTTGCGTCAAAAATGGGACCGCTCTCAAAGAGGCCGCCTGTGGATATATGTACCCTTCACCGAATCGATGCCGGAATATCAGGCGGGGTGTCGCTTGAGGGAATAGGCGCATCACTGCTGTGCGGGACAATTATCGGTACAATTTATGTGGCTTCTTTCGAACTTGACTACACTATCGGAGCGCTCATATCGCTTTTGGGATTGGCAGGCTCTGTAATAGACAGTATCCTAGGCTCTTTAGTGCAAGTAAAGTATATTTGTCCCGTATGCAAAATAGTTACGGAAAGACAGGCGCATTGCGGCACCGCAACGAGAAAACACAAGGGTTTTCGCTGGGTCAATAACGACGTAGTAAATCTTTCGAGCAACGTGCTGGTACTCGTGCAGGTATTGCTCGTATTCAGATAACAAATTCAAAATAAAAAGGAGATATTATCATGCTGGAAACAAGTACCTATAATGACATATCCATCGCCAAGGAGGTTTGCTATGTGGGAGACAACGAAACCAAGGTGTTTCTTTATAACGTTGACGGTCTGCTCATAGACGCAGGCCCTCAGAGCCGTGCAGAGGAGTTCACACCGTGGTTTAAGACTCAGAACATAAAGCAGGTTGCCCTTACTCACAACCATGAGGACCACTCCGGCAATGCCCCTTGGATACAGCAAAATTTGAATGTGCCAATCTATCTTCACCCCATGGCTATCCCATATACACGGGAGGAGGGTGCATATCCCAAGTACCGCCGCGAAATGTGGGGCATGCGCACTACCTTTGACCCGCTGCCAATGCCGGAAACCATCAAAACCAACAAATACACCTTCAAGGTGCTGGACACCCCGGGACACGCCCTTTACCACAACTGCTTCTACGAGCCCAATCAAAAGTGGCTGTTCACAGGAGACCTCTATCTTGGCACACGGCTGGTAGTCTGCTTTTTTGAGGAAAATATCCGTCAGACCATAGCCACCATTGAAAGACTTATGGAACTGGATTTTGACACTATTTTTTGTGCCCACGCTGGTGTTATCGAAAACGGTAAGGTCAGATTGGAAAAGAAGCTAAATAATCTTAAGGCTTTGCAGCAGCAGGTAATCGAGCTCCGTGCTCAAGGCAAAACTGACAGAGAGATTGACGACGAGATTAACGGCTTCGAGCTGGACATCACCGAACTTTCCTGCGGCGAGTGGTCCACTTATAACATCATAAGAACCATCTAACGGCCGGACTCCAGCCGACGTTATATGATTCGAATACAACTCCTTTATCCTTCGCGCCCCTCCTGTCTACGCCATGGGACAGGAGGGGAAAACTATCCTCAGTGGAGTCCAGTAAGTTTTTTCAGAAAAAACAGCAAGAATGACAATTTACTTTAGATGTCAACTGTCATCCTTTTTTAGTAGTTGTTACGTATTAGTTTTGAAATTGAATAACTCCAACGAAGTCAAAGGACCTAACCAAAAAAATTTCTCAGTCCCAAATTACAATTATCATGAACCAATTCGCCCGTTGAATTCCTGTTAAGATGCATAAACCGTTGGGATTACTTTCGGCGGTTTGTGCATCCGAAAACGCTTTCGACAAAAATGAATTGCGGTTGGTTCGGATTTGAATTGAGTTGGTGGAGATAAGCAGGACCAAACCGTTATACAATTGCACAGAGGGTTTACCAAAATTCGAATTTGAATCTTTTTGCTGTCAGGGTTATTCGTAGATAGCGTAGTGTTTTCAAGCCATATTCACATTGCCGCAATTCACAGGATTTGTGCGCATAATTGTACATGCTGGTGAAGCGCCGCGTCGCAACGCGGAGACTGAGAGTTCGAATCTCTTCGGGTCAACCAAACAGTGAAAAATCCGAACACCTAAAGGTGTTCGGATTTTTCTTATTCAGCTCTAACACACAACAACACCGGACACTTTTCACATAAGGAGGTAGTCCGGTGTTAATTTTTTTACGGGTATTATCAATAGCATTATGTATGTTATTAAATATTTTTTGTCGTGTATACTTGACATTATGACGTGCTTATGCTACTATCCAGTTGTACTTGATAGTTGAGACGAAAAACAGTTAGGAGTATGATTTGTTATGAAAAGCCCCGAATTCTCACTTGGGTTCCTCGTAGGGTTAGTATTGGTCTTTGTAATTGCCTTAGTTGTGGTTGCAATAACAAAAAAGAAAAATGGCACGGCAAAATATGACGAAAGGCAGGAGCTGATTCGCGGCAGAGCCTTTAAATATGCATTCTGGGTTCTGGTTTCATATTTATGCCTAAATGGTTTTATTCAACTTGGCACTGGAATTGAATGGGCAGATTTAATGACAAGCTCATTTATCGGAATCTGTCTGTCGATGACGGTATTTGTGGTAGCCTGTATTAGAAATGACGCATATTTTGCAGTCAATCAAAAACCTAAATTCTATTTAGTTATGTTCGCCCTACTCGTTGTATTGAATCTGACAATCGGGATACTAAATATGTTAGATGGAGATGTCCAGTTTATTACCGATGGCAGGCTTAATTATCACGCTATGAGCTTTATTGTCGTCTTAATGTTTTTATTGGCTTTTATCGCTCTGGCAATCAAGGCTGCTGAGAAAAAAAGAATGGAAAACAGGGGCTAGCTTAATGAAGAATTTGAAACTCAAGTCCGCCAGAGCCGCTCTCGATATGTCACAGCAGGAGCTTGCCGATAAAGTTGGGGTATCTCGCCAAACCATAAACGCAATAGAAATGGGTGACTATAACCCAACTATTAAGCTATGTGTGGCGATTTGCATTGTTCTTTCAAAAACGCTGGATGAGCTGTTTTGGAATGTCTGATTGCAAGGTTATGCTTTTCCTGACCGTGCGGCAAATTAGTCTGCTATCTCAATAATAAATGAGCAATCGCCGATTGCTCGTTTATTATTATTACACGTGTCAGCTTATAACGCAGTCTTTTCTGCGATAATTTTTGCAAATTTGGCTTCGGACAAAATTTCACTGGTCACAAATTCACCATTGTAAAACAAACTGTAAATCGTAACCGGTGCAGGAGCATTCTGTGCCTGCTTTGTAGTTTCAAAACGCACCGATATAAACGGTACGCCGTGTGCTCGAGCAAGCTCCTCGATAAGAGGGACATATTTTGCATTGTAAGGGCACTGTTGCGAATAGAAAAGCACAAAACCCTGTTCCGCAATTTTGGAGGATTTCACCTGTGCTCTAAATTTTGGCTTGGGTGCGTCTTTTTCGAAGGGTAAATACAAAAGCTCAAAGTGCGGTTCAGCAGTGTCCGCAAGCTCAAAGCCCTTATGCCGCAAATGGCTGGGGTCGGAAAGAAACGGCATTTTCTTTTTCGAGGACAAAACCACAAGCCCCAGCTTGCCTTTTGACTTGCTGTCCTTGATACATTCATCCAGAAGCAAATTTGAATTGCCCTGTCCCTTATACTGCCCCGATACCCAGAAACAGTCTATATACATATATCCATCTGCCTCAACAGGTGCCCACGCCTTCTCAGCCGGTATATATTCGATGAAGCATTTCCCACGAACATCGCATTTTTTGAACACAAGTCCGTCAGCAAGCCTGTCAGCAAGCCAAGATTTTTTCGAGGCAACCTGACAGTCATTATTGTTTGAAATTGCGCAGCAGATATGTTCCTTTTCAAGGTTGTCTTTCGTCACAGTAATAATTTCCATAGCGCACCTCTTTCTCAACGGGATAATTAACCGTCATTTTTTAGCTAATTAGGAGAATTCTTTTCTTTTAGTGTATGCCATTCGTGCAAATATGTCAATAAGGATTAACCACGACCGTACCTTTGATGTATAAAAAAACGTGAGCTTTCTCAGAACTTCGGCTCCCGTTTTTTTGTTTTTACCCACACAATCTGTTTGATTAAGCCATAGTATTGTGCTATACTGATTGCTGAATTATTGATTATGAACCGGGAGGCACATTATGAATATTGTAGTATTGTGCGGTGGTATCAGCACCGAAAGGGACGTTTCGATTACAAGCGGTACAATGGTTGCAAAAGCACTGCGTGAGCGCGGGCACCATGTTGTCCTGCTGGACTCGTTTTTCGGCTATATGGAGCCTTATGACAGACCCGAAGAATTGTTCCTGCGCGAGAAAAACAACCAAACCGTTCTCGTTGGAGAGAAAGAACCTGACCTCGAAAAAATCAAGGCCAGCCGTAAACAAGATAACAACAGCTCTCTGGGTGATAACGTTCTGGAAATCTGCCGTGCTGCGGACATAACCTTCTTCGCGCTCCACGGTGAAGAGGGCGAAAACGGCCAGCTTCAAGCCACCTTTGACGTTGCTGGGATAAAATACACAGGCAGCGGCTATCTGGGCAGCGCGCTTGCCATGAACAAATCGCTTTCCAAAAAGCTTTTCGAAAGCTCGGGCATTCTTACTCCTGCCGGAATAACGGTGTTTGCCGGCCAAGCGCCCTATGCAGACGTTGGCTTCCCTTGCGTCGTCAAGCCCTGCTCCGGCGGTTCAAGCGTCGGCACCTCCATCGTATCGAGCCGTAAAGAGTATGACGCCGCTTTGGAACTTTCTTTCAAGTATGAACGCGCGGTAATTGTTGAGCAATACATAAAGGGTCGTGAGTTGACTGTCGGCATAATAGACGGAAAGGCAATGCCTGTCGTGGAAATTATCCCGAAAGCAGGCTTTTACGACTATAAAAACAAATATCAGGCAGGTCTGACAACAGAGCTTTGTCCCGCTCCCATTGGAGATGAAGTCACCAATCGCATCCAGCGCCTTAGCGAAAAGGTCAACGATGTTCTGATGATTGAGGCATATTGCCGAGTTGACTTCCTAATGAACGATAAGAGCGAGCTTTTCTGCCTTGAGGCAAACACTCTGCCCGGCATGACGCCTACGAGCTTGATACCGCAAATGGCGGAGGCGCAGGGCAAGAGCTTCGGCGAGCTTTGCGATGAAATTATTGAAGTTTCTATGAAGAAATATCACTGAAGGACAGGTCAATTTTTATGAAAAATCTGACCATTGAGAATATCGTTGCCGCAGTGCGTGGTGATTGGCATGGCGATTCGGCTCTGCTTGGCAGAGCGGTTTCGTTTATCACAACGGACAGCCGCAACGTCGACAGCGACTGCCTCTTCGCCGCCATCAAGGGTGAAAACAGCGACGGTCACGACTATATCGGCGCATCTATCGAAAAAGGTGCTCTTTGCGTTATTGCGGAGCGTCTTCCAGTGGGCGAAGCTTTGCCCGTAATAGTTGTTAAAAACACCGTTGAGGCACTTGGCGACCTTGCCTCGTTTTACCGCCGACAGTTTGACATTCCCGTCTTGGGTATTACAGGCAGCGTCGGCAAAACCACGGCAAAGGAAATGGTTTCGGCAGTTCTGTCCCGTCGGTTCAAGGTTCACAAGACCCCCAAAAACCTAAATAACGACCTCGGCGTTCCGCTCACGCTTTTCGGGCTTGACGAAAGCCACGAATTCGCAGTCATTGAAATGGGCATCTCGCACTTCGGTGAAATGCGGAGACTTGCTGAAATAGTCCACCCCGACATGGCGCTCTACACCACCATCGGAAGCGCCCATCTCGAATTTCTGGGGGATTTTGACGGCGTTTTGAAGGCAAAAACCGAAATGCTCGTGTATCTACCCGAAAATGGCGTCGTCTTTGTTAACGGCGACAACGAAACTCTGCAAAAGCTAACCTGCAAGCAGAAAATCTGCCGTTACGGCGTTTCACACGGCTGTGAGGTAACAGCGGAGAACGTTAGGCTTCTTGGAACGGACGGCATGGAGCTTGAAATCGTTTCGAGCACTCGTCGCATCCCCTGCAAGATAAATTCCTTCGGCGTCCATATGGTAACTGCCGCAATCGGTGCTGCCGCTGTCGGTATTCATATGGGGCTGACCGATGAGGAGATTTCAGCCGGCGTAGCTGATTATTTTCCCGTCGGCAGCCGTTCTGGAATTATCAAAACCGATACACTCACCATTATTGACGACTGCTACAACGCAAACCCAACCTCTGTTGCAGCCGCACTTGACTCGCTCGCCATGCTAAGCAATAGACGTGTGTGCATTCTTGGCGACATGGGTGAGCTTGGCGAAACTGCGGCAAAGCTTCACTTTGAAACGGGTGCGCACGCGGCGAGTAAAGGTGTTGACCTTGTAATCGCCTGCGGTGAGCTTTCCGAAAACATAGCAGAAGGCGCAAAAAAATCCGGTTGCAGAAACGTTCTTCACTTCAAGGATAAAGCAGAGCTGATTACGGAGCTTCCGAAGCTCATCGAAAACGGGGACGCCGTTCTTGTAAAAGCTTCGCACAGCAGGAAGTTTGAGGAAATAGTCGAGGCCTTGAAAAATCTATAAGCATAAACGGGGGAAGTAAGCACTTCCCCCGTTTATCACTTTTTCTTAGCAGTTTTGTATTTTTGGTAAAGTATGTCTTTTAAAACCAAGGCGGTATCCGCATCATCAAATCCGAACTCTTTTTTACAAGCTTCATATAACCTGCTTATTTCTTCACGATAGGAATTCATCCCCTGCATACCTTGATAAGAAGCCAAAATCGGGTATTTTTTACTCCATGCACTTGTCCAGTCGATTTCATCAACTATCATCTCAATACTTGTAACATCACCGCCAAGCTGGATTCCGCTGATAAGATAATCCTGACTTACATTATATAATTGACATAGCAATTTTGCTTTGATGAGTTCCGGTACCGTTTGATTAGTTTCCCATTTGCTAATAGTCTGTCTGGATACGCCCAGTTTTTCCGCAACCTCTTCCTGAGAAAATCCAGCCTTTTTTCTCAAATCAAGCAGCTTTTCACCTAACGGCATAAATAATCACCAACCTCTTTGTTTAATAGAACATTATAAGATAAGTATACCTGAAGTTCATTCTGTTTTCTATCAGCTTGAAATGGAAATGTGTCAATTGAACATAACATTTTTTCAAAAGCGCTCAACATGACCTATAAAAAATGCTCTTTATGACAACAGGGGCTTTGGAGGAATATACTCTCCGAAGTCCCTGTTGCTCAATTTTTAGTTTATTTCAAGCCGTTTTCAAGCGTTTCGAGCGATTTGTAAAGCTCTTTCGGAACTTTGTCTCCAAACTGCGCGTAATACTCGCGGATTTTAGCAGTCTCTTTTTTCCACAGGATACGATCAATTTTGAGAAGACCTTCAAGCGTCTTTTCGTCTATGTCCATGCCCTCAACATTTATATCGGAGGCATTCGGAATATAGCCAAGCTCACATTCCGTGGCGCCAGTCTCATTGAAGCAGCGCTTTGAAATCCATTCGAGCACACGGAGGTTATCTCCGAAGCCAGGCCAAATGAAGTGCCCCTCCTCGTCTGTGCGGAACCAATTGACATTGAAAATCTTGGGAAGGTTCGTTGCCATTTTGCCCATGTCTATCCAATGCTGCCAGTAATCCGCCATATGATAGCCACAGAAAGGTAGCATTGCCATCGGGTCGCGGCGGACAACACCGACATCTCCGACTGCGGCGGCAGTGGTTTCGGAAGCCATAATGGAACCGACGAAAACGCCGTGATTCCAGTCGCGTGACTGATACACCAATGGCGCCGTTTTCGCCCTGCGCCCTCCGAAAATGATTGCAGAAATCGGAACACCACGGGGACTATCGAACTCCGGCGATAAGCAGGGGCAATTTTTCGCCGGAGAGGTAAAGCGTGAATTGGGATGGGCGGCCTTCGCAGAGCTTTCGGGCGTCCACGTTTTGCCAAGCCAATCAATGGCGTGCTCGGGGGGAGTTTTATTAAGACCCTCCCACCAGACTGTGTTATCGGTTGTGTCCAGCGCAACGTTCGTGAAAATTGTGCCTTCATGTGTACATTCGAGTGCATTGGGATTCGACTTCATGCTCGTACCGGGTGCAACACCGAAGAAGCCGTTTTCTGGATTAACAGCCCAAAGCCTTCCGTCCTCGCCGACTCGAAGCCAAGCAATGTCGTCGCCCACGCACCATATTTTCCAGCCGTTTTCTCTGTAGCCCTCCGGAGGAATAAGCATGGCAAGATTCGTCTTTCCGCAGGCGGATGGGAAAGCTCCGCAAACATAGCGAACTTCGCCCTTCGGATTTTCCATTCCCAGAATGAGCATATGCTCCGCCATCCATCCCTCATTTCTTCCGAGGTTGGAGGCAATGCGCAGAGCAAAGCACTTTTTGCCCTGGAGGACATTTCCTCCGTAGTTTGAGTTGACGGAGATAATTGTGTTGTCCTCGGGGAACTGAACTATATATCTTTTTTCCTTGTCGAGCGTTCCCTGTGTGTGTATACCCTTGATGAAGTCCGAACTATCCCCCAGAGCCGTCAAAACTTCAGCTCCGACGCGCGTCATAATCGACATATTCAGAACGACATAGGTGGAATCCGTAAGTTCAATTCCATATTTGGCAAAAGGAGAACCGACAATACCCATGGAATAAGGAATGACGTACATTGTTCGGCCTTTCATTGCTCCATCGAGTATGCCGTACAGCTTATCGTACATTTCCACGGGTTCCATCCAGTGGTTTGTCGGTCCTGCGTCTTCTTTGTTTTTGCAGCAGATGAAGGTGCGATCCTCCACCCTTGCGACATCGTCGGGATCTGTGCGATGAAGAAAGCAATTAGGTAGCTTCTGCTCGTTCAGTCTAATCATGCTGCCAGAGTCTATGGCTAGTTCGCGAAGTTCTTCTATCTGGGTATTGCTTCCATCTATCCAAACGATTTTGTCGGGCTTTAGCCTTGTCGCAAGCCCTTCAATCCAATCGCTTATATGCTTGTTACCGTTTATGTACATTTCGCGCCCCCTGATGTTATTAATCCCAAAAAAGATTGTATACTTGTTCCCAAGCAATTTCAATTCGCAAATTTACATAGAAATTTCAAGGGCTTTACGCGCTCCTTTGTAGACTGAAACGTACGCATAATCGGTATGATTTGGTATGATTATTAACAGTAAGTTTACTATTGAGCCATCATTTTGTGTTGACAATAATTTCACTCAGTATATACTTTAATATTGCATTATATAGAGATTCACCCTCTTTATCTGTAGTTTTCACCTCAGAAAGGAACTTTCTATGTTCAAACTTTTGCGTCGTTTGTCTGCTGTCGAATGGCTCATGGCTATTGTCAGCACGGCTTTCGTTGTACTACAAGTATTTTTAGACCTTCGACTTCCCGACTATATGTCAGAGATTACTACGATTGTCCAAACACCCGAAAGCACTATGGGAGAAGTTTGGATCGCAGGCGGGAAAATGCTTGCCTGTGCCTTGGGTTCTCTTGTATCCTCCGTCTTTGTGGGGTATTTGGCAGCGAAGATTGCTGCCGGTTTTTCAAAAAGACTTCGCCTTTCCGTTTTCAACAAGGTTCAGTCCTTTTCACTCGGCGAAATTAACCTCTTTTCAACTCCGAGCCTGATAACCCGCTCAACGAACGACATTACTCAAGTACAAATGCTAATCGCAATGGGACTTCAAGTAATGATTAAAGCCCCTATCCTTGCCGTCTGGGCAATCATAAAAATCGCAGATAAGGGCTGGCAGTGGACATCCGCAACAGCGGTTGCAATTGGGATTCTGCTGATTATGGTTACCATAGTCGTCACTCTCGCTTTACCGCGCTTTAGGAAAATTCAAACGCTCACGGACAGCCTGAACCGCATTTCGAGAGAAAATCTCACTGGCTTGCGTGTTGTCCGCGCCTACAATGCTGAGGACTATCAGTTAAAAAAATTCAGCGTCGCAAACCTACGATTGACCAGCAACAACCTGTTTACCACTCGTGTTATGGCTATAATTATGCCTTGTATGACAATTATAATGAACGGGCTTACCCTTTCCGTTTACTGGATTGGCGCTGCTCTGATAGATTCCGCCGCTATGACCGAAAAGCTTGGGCTGTTTTCAAATATGCTTGCATTTACCTCATATGCTATGCAGGTTGTAATGGCATTCATGATGCTGACCATGATTTTCATCATGCTGCCGCGTGTAACGGTTTCGGCAAAAAGAATCAACGAGGTTTTGGGTACCGATGTCAAGGTCAAGGACGGTCCTGGCGTTGACGTTCCGCTCGAAGTTGAGGGCAAGGCTGACGTTCCGCCCGTGCTTGAGGGTGAAGTTGAGTTCAAAAACGTTAGCTTCAAATATCCCCTCGCAGAGGACTATGTTATTCGAAATATAAATTTCACAGCTCACAAGGGCGAAACCGTCGCCTTTATCGGCTCGACCGGCTGCGGAAAAAGCACTCTGATTAACCTTATCCCCCGTTTTTATGACGCAACTGAGGGCGAAGTGCTTGTTGATGGCTTTGACGTTCGGGAGTATACGCAAAAGCAGCTTCGAAGCAAGCTGGGTTACATACCCCAGCGCTCGGTATTATTCACCGGCACAGTTTCCGAAAATGTTGCTTTTGGCGACAGCGGCAAGGGCGAATACAGCCCCGACGCCATCAAAAACGCCGTTCGAATTGCCCAAAGCACGGACTTTGTTGAGCAGATGTCCGAAGGCTACGACTCCGCCATTTCTCAAGGCGGAACAAATGTTTCGGGCGGTCAAAAACAGCGTTTGTGCATCGCGCGTGCCGTTTGCCGTGACCCCGAAATTTTCATTTTTGACGATTCATTTTCCGCTTTGGACTATAAAACGGACAAAAATCTGCGAAAAGTGCTCAATGAAGAGCTTTCCGACACAACCTGCCTTATCGTTGCACAGCGCATAGGCACGATACGCGATGCTGACAAGATTGTTGTTCTTGAGCAAGGCGAGGTCGCTGGAATCGGCACCCACGCAGAGCTTATGAAATCCTGTGAGGTTTACAGGGAAATCGCCCTATCACAGCTTTCAGAGGAGGAACTGACAAATGAGTGAAACTCAAAAAAACACCGCTCCCCGCAGAGGTCCCATGGGTCCGGGTCAGCAAGCAGCTTTTGAAAAACCCAAAAACTTTAAGGGTGCATTAAAACGCTTTGTTAATTATTGCAAGCCCTTTGCCGTTCCTATAATCATTGCGTTTGTTCTATCCATTGCAGGCGCTGTATTTACAGTTATCGGCCCCGACAAGCTTGGGGAAATTACGGAATTAATCGTTAAAGGCGCTATTACAGGCATTGACCTTGCGGCAATCGGAAAGATTGCTCTGACACTTGCCATTCTCTACGGCACCGGTGCCTTGTGTTCTTATAGTCAGGGCTTTATCATGGCAACTGTTACCCAAAAACTAACTAAGGCCATGAGAAAACAGCTGTCCGAAAAGATTAACCGTTTACCACTCAAATATTTTGATAACGCAAGTTATGGCGACGTTTTGAGCCGTATTACGAACGATGTTGACACCATCGGTCAAACGCTCAACATGAGCGTCGGACAACTGACAAGCGCACTGGCTCTGTTTTTTGGTTCGCTGTATATGATGTTCTCTACGAACGTCATTATGACTCTTACAGCTATCGGCTCCACTATTATCGGCTTTGCGCTAATGATGTTCATTATGAGCAAATCGCAAAAGCATTTTAAAAATCAGCAGCGCCAGCTCGGCAAGATTAACGGACACATCGAGGAAGTTTATTCCGGTCTTAACGTTGTCCGCGCTTACAACGGAGAAGGACAGTCTGAAAAAACCTTTACCGAAATAAACAACAATCTTTATCAGAGCGCATGGAAATCGACGTTTATTTCCGGAATCATGATGCCTCTTATGGGCTTTATCGGAAACTTAGGCTTTGTCGCCGTTTTCGTTGTCGGTGCTGCGCTTGTCATGGACGGAAAAATCGGATTTGACGTAATTGTCTCCTTCATGATTTATATTCGTCTGTTCACCCAGCCGCTTGCTCAGGCTGCTCAGTCTTTGACCTCCCTTCAGTCCACTGCCGCTGCTGCCGAGCGTGTGTTTGAGTTTCTCGACGAAACTGAGCTTTCGCCCGAAAAGGCTGGCGTTCTTACTACTCACGAAGCAAAAGGCGAGGTTGAATTTAGAGATGTTAAGTTTAGCTACAATCCAGACCGTGAAATAATTAAGGACTTTTCGGCTCACGCAAAGCCAGGTCAAAAAGTCGCAATAGTCGGCCCGACAGGTAGTGGAAAAACTACAATTGTCAATTTGCTCATGCGTTTTTATGAGATAAACAGTGGCGAAATCCTCATTGACGGAATACCGATAAGCCAAATGAGCCGCGAATGTGTTCATGATCAGTTCTGCATGGTTTTACAAGACACATGGCTGTTTGAGGGCACCATTCGTGAAAACATTGTTTACAGCAAGCTTGGCGTAACGGACGAAGAGGTTGTCAGCGCTTGCAAGGCTGTTGGGCTTCACCACTTTATCCGCACTCTGCCGGAAGGCTACAACACCGTTTTGGGCGACACTGCAAGTCTTTCTGCCGGACAGCGCCAGCTTCTCACAATCGCTCGTGCGATTATCGAAAACTCTCCCCTGCTTATTCTTGACGAAGCAACCAGCTCTGTCGACACCCGTACTGAGATTCAAATTCAAACCGCAATGGATAAGCTCACCGTGGGCAGAACTTCGTTTATAATCGCGCACAGATTGTCCACAATAAAGAGTGCTGACCTGATTTTGGTCATGCGTGAAGGCTGCATAGTCGAACGAGGAACTCACGAGGAGCTTCTCAGTCAGGGCGGCTTCTATGCAGAGCTTTATAACAGCCAGTTTGACGACGATATAGCATAACATCGACAAGCTCAGACGCACTATAGGTTTATTAAGCGGCGATCTCCGCTATTGCATATTTCATAATAAAGGAAGATTAGCATGAAACAAAAATTTGCAAAATTTATGTACGGACGCTACGGATTGGATGAGCTGTCAAAGTTCATATCCTATGTGGCTTTGGCTTTACTAATATTGTCCATGCTTTTTGGGCAATCAGTAAAATCAGTCATTTTCATAATCGCGCTTGTACTTTTGTTTTTCACCTATTTTCGTATTTTCTCAAAGAATTACGAAAAGCGCCGCGCGGAAAACATAAAGTATCTTAACTTCAAGCGCCCCATAACCGAGCATTCGAAGCTTCGCCGTGATATGTGGACACAGAGGAAGGAATTCAAGTTTTTCAAGTGCCCCTCCTGCAAGTCCGTTCTGCGCGTTCCGACGGGAAAGGGAAAAGTCCGTATAGTATGCAAAAAATGCGGTACGGCATTCGAGAAAAAAACCTGATTGGAGTGATTGATGCGTGTTTGGCTATATAATCGCCAATAGCGAGATCCTGTCGGAGGATGACAAGCAGCGCTACAAAGGGGTTTACTGCGGACTTTGCCGCACACTTAAGGAACGGCACGGGCAGTTTGGGCGCTTGACGCTCAACTACGATATGACCTTCCTCATTCTAGTGTTGAACTCCCTTTATGAGCCAGAAATGTCGAAAGGTAAAGAACGCTGTATGGTTCACCCCTGCAAACAGCACTGTTATCTTTCGAACGAAATTACCACCTATGCCTCCGACATGAATGTCGCTCTCGCCTATCTTAACCAGCTCGACAACTGGCATGACGATAAAAATATTCTCAGCTTGATTTACGCCCAAATACTCAAAAAAAAGTATGAGAAAATTGCGGAGAAATATCCGCGTCAGTGTCAGGCTATGGAAAGCTGCATAGAGCGACTTTCCGAACTGGAGAAATCGGGCGAACAGAATCCGGACGCCGGAGCCAGACTTTTTGGCGAACTGATGGGTGAGATTTTTGCATTCCGTGAGGACAGATGGACGGAGTCTATTCGTGCCATGGCCGGTGCGCTGGGCGAATTCATCTACATTATGGACGCCGTAATTGACCTTCCTCGGGATATTAAAAAGCATCGCTACAATCCGCTTTCTGCTCTTAAAACAGCTGGACGTAGCGACGCATATTTTAAAGACATATTGACAATGCTGATTGGAAACTGTACGATGGACTTCGAAAAATTACCTCTGGTTGAGGATGTGTCCATAATGCGTAACATTTTATATTCGGGTGTATGGACAAGATATGAGCTTGAACAAGAGAAAAGATCACGGCGAAAAGGAGAAAAACGCCAATGAGTGCAGACCCTTATAAAGTCCTCGGCGTTTCATCCAATGCCAGCGACGAAGAAATAAAAAAAGCATACCGCACACTGGCGAAAAAATATCATCCGGACATAAACCCCGACAATAAAGATGCTGAGCGCAAAATGAACGAGATAAACGCCGCATATGACCAGATTAAGAATCCTACGCAGAACACCGGAGGATTCAGCGGCTTTGGCGGCTTTGGTTCGCAAACGAGATATGGTTCCGGCTTCGGCGGTGGCTTCCACGCGGATTCGGAGGAGGAATCGACCGCTTTGCGCGCCGCAATGAACTACATCAGAGCACGGCACTTCGCCGAAGCTCTCAACGCACTTGAGGGTGTGCCCTCATCCGAGCGCAACGCTCGTTGGCATTATCTTTATGCTCTTGCCAATTATGGTCAAGGCAACAGAATCGTTGCTATGGAGCACGCGCAAATGGCTGCCAGGCTTGAGCCGAACAACATGGAGTATCGCAGTCTTCTTGAGGAGCTTCAACAGGGCGGCAGCTTTTACCAAAGCTACAGTCAGGGCTTCCAGCCTGTGGGTTTTGGCGGAAACATTTGTCTATGGCTCTGTGCCGCAAGCTTTTTATGTCGCGTCTGCACCTGTTTATAAAGCGTCGCATAAAAGCACCGACGGTTCAAAACCGTCGGTGCTTTTGCTTTTTGCGGTGCAAGCCTTTCTGAGGCTCTGCCGCTTATCGGCACCATTTTTCTGCAAGTTGCTCCACTTGGTCGGCAAACCTTCCCATTTCCTTGTTTGCCAAGCCCTCGCAGCTTCTCGCAACGCGAAGCAGCTTTTCGCAGGCCGCAATAAGCCTTGCAAAGACCTTTGTCGCTCTTTCGTCGCGTGGGCGCCTCTCGTTTGTTTTCTCAATGCGTATGCCCTTGGTCTGGGAGACAACCGCTCCTGTTAGCAAGTCGTAGCTCGTTCCGCTGTACGGTGTAACTGCGTTAAGCTTATATTCGTCGTGCAGAAGCCTCGCGAAGCCCTCTGCGACCTCGTCCTCGCCGTGGTTCACAAAAACCATAGACGGCTTTTTTCCAAATCCGTTTATCCATTCGAGCAGCCCCTCTTTGTCAGCGTGTCCGCTGATGCCGGGCATGAGGAAAATTTCTGCTTCAACCTTTATAGGCTCTCCGAAAAGCTTAACCTCTTTCGCTCCGTCAAGCAAAATCCTTCCCAGCGTTCCATTTGCCTGATAGCCTACAAAAAGGATAAGGCTTTCACGGCGCCAGAGATTGTGCTTCAAGTGGTGACGGATACGTCCCGCTTCGCACATTCCCGAAGCCGAGATAATGACCTTAGGCGTTGAGTCAAAGTTTATTGCCTTTGATTCGTCGCTAGACACGGACATTTTAAGGTCTGGAAAAACAAGCGGATTTGTTCCCTGCTTGAACAGCTCCCTTATTTCCTCATCAAAGTCCTTGGGGTCGCTTTGCAAAAATATCGCGGTTGCCTCGTTTGCAAGCGGACTGTCCACATAAACAGGGAAACCATCGTGCCCTTTAACAAGTCCGTCGGTTTTAATCTTGCGTAAATGGTAAAGAATCTCCTGTGTTCTGCCGACAGCAAAGGACGGAATAACAACATTTCCTCCTCGGTCAAGTGTGCGCTGAATGCAGGAAACAAGTATCGGCAACGTATCTGCGACCGCCTCGTGAAGTCTGTCTCCGTAGGTGGATTCAACCACAAGATAGTCGGCTTCATCTATCATTTTAGGATTGTTGAGTATCGGTCGGCCCTTATTGCCTACATCTCCACTGAAGACGATTTTCTTTGTGACGTCGCCCTCGGTAATCCACACCTCGATGCTCGCAGAGCCAAGCAGATGTCCCATATCATTAAATCTAATGGAAACATTCTCGCAGACCTCTTTCAGCTCATTGTAGTTGCACCCAAACATTTTCGAAACAGCGTGCTGGGCATCCTGCGTTGTGTACATCGGCTCATAAGCAGGTATTCCAGAACGTTTTGCCTTTCTGTTTCGCCATTCCGCTTCAAATTCCTGAATGTGTGCAGAGTCCATGAGCATAACCTTGCAGAGATTTACAGTTGCCTCGGTTGCATAGATTTTGCCGTTGAAGCCGTTTTTGCACAACAATGGCAGGTTTCCCGAATGATCGATGTGCGCATGAGTAAGGAAAACGCAATCGATATCGGCTGAGTTTACGGGTATTTCTTGGTTAACGAAAATATCTGCGCCTTGTTCCATGCCGCAATCTATCAGAATGTTTTTTCCATTCGTTTCAATCAGAGTGCAGCTTCCGGTAACTTCATGTGTTGCTCCTAAAAAAGTAATTTTCATTTGTTATGTCCATTCCTTTCATTACGCTCAATGCACAACACAGCCAAAAAGAATGGCCACATTGCGCAACTTTTGCGGTTACCGCGCGGGCGGCGAGCAATTGGTGCATTTGATTGTAGGTTGAAATCTCAAAATCTTCGTTTCCGTTTCACGGAGTCGGAACAAAATTCCGATTTTGTCATCGGCTATGCTTTGCGATTGGTTTTTAAGCATTTCGATGAGTGCCGCAAAGGGCTTTTTAGCCTCATTATTATTTTACCACTTAAGTGAACGATTTTGAAGCAGCATCTACAATTTCCCCAAAAACATCGTAAACATCCTCACAATAACCGAAGAAATATTATCATACTGGATTTTTTTATCTTGCTATGTTATAATATCTTGCGGTTAAAAAGCCATATATTACTAAACTGCGCGGATTATTTAAAAATACAGATTTTCATACCATATCATAGATATAACAGAAAGGAACTTTCTATGTTAGAACTGAGAAATGTGAATTTCAGCGCCGACGGAAAGCACATATTGAAAGATATCAGCTTTAGTCTGGATACTGGAAAATTCGTAGCAATCACTGGCCCCAATGGTTCCGGAAAATCTACTCTTGCAAAGGTAATCATGGGCATCGAAAAGCCTGATAGCGGTCAGATTTTTTTTAACGGAGACGAAATTACAAACTACACCATCGACCAGCGCGCCAGAATGGGTATTTCTTTTGGTTTCCAGCAGCCAATACGCTTCAAGGGTATAACCGTTCACGACCTGCTAAATCTTTCCGCCAAGGAAAAGCTTTCGAACAAAGACGCCTGCGATGTTTTATCCACCGTCGGCCTTTGTGCTAACGATTATCTAAACCGCGAGGTTAACGCCTCGCTCTCCGGCGGCGAGCTTAAGCGTATCGAAATCGCCTCAGTCATCATGCGTGGCTCAAAGCTCACGATTTTTGACGAGCCCGAGGCCGGTATCGACCTTTGGAGCTTTAACAACCTTATCAAGGTCTTTCACGAGATGCAAAGCACTCTTTCCGGCAGCATCGTGGTCATCTCTCATCAGGAACGCATTCTTAGAATTGCTGACGAAATCATCCTTCTTGCTAATGGAAGAATTGAAAAGGTCATCCCCCACGGTCAGCCCTTGGAATCCTTCATCGATATGCAGGACGTTGCTTCCTGCCGCAAGCTTTAAGGAGGTAATATAATGGAACAGGTAATTTTGGACAAGTTCGATTCGGCCCTTCTGAAAGCAGTTGCAGACCTCCCCGGTCTACCGACTGGTGCTTTCTCCCTGCGCAAAAACGGCAAGTCCGTTCAAGTTAACGTCACCCCAAACATAAATATTATACCCAAAAAGGATAAGCCCGGCATTGATATCTATGTCCGCGCCGATTCAAAGGGTGAAACCGTACATATTCCGGTTGTTATTACTGAAAGTGGTATAAACGACGTTGTTTACAACGACTTCTATATCGGCAAAAATGCCGATGTTATCATAAACGCCGGCTGCGGTATCCACAACGACGGTTGCAACGACACTCACCACAACGGTGTGCACCGTTTCTTCCTTGATGAAGGCTCAAAGGTGCTATATGTTGAAAAGCACTACGGCGAGGGTGAGGGATCAGGCAAACGTGTGCTTGACCCCGTAACAGAGATCAACCTGGGAAAAGATTCGTCTTTGGAAATGCGCACCACCCAGATTAAGGGCGTGGACTCCACAATTCGCACTACGGATGCACATCTCGGTGACGGAGCAAGTCTTGTCATCACCGAAAAGGTTATGACTCACGGCGATCAGCTCGCGGAAACGAACTTTGACGTTACGCTTGACGGCATGGACTCCAGAGTTCACGTAACATCCCGTTCAATCGCAACAGAGAACTCAACTCAGAAATTTGTTTCCAGGGTCTACGGCAACAATCAGTGTTTCGGTCATGTAGAGTGCGACGCTATTATTAAAGATAACGGAAGAGTCATCTCGACTCCGGAAATCACCGCAAACTGCGTTGACGCAAACCTTATCCACGAAGCTGCAATCGGCAAAATCGCTGGGGAGCAGATAATCAAGCTCATGACCCTCGGCCTTACCGAAGGCGAAGCTGAAGCGGAAATAATTAACGGATTTTTGAAGTAAGCTCCGTTTTGAGTCTATATACTTCAAAATCACGGAGGAAAAGCATGACAGTTACTTACACGCCAAAGGGCGTTTGCTCACATAAAATGGTTGTCAGCGCTGAGGCCGGCGTTGTTACCGAAGCTCAGGTTATTGGCGGCTGCCACGGTAATTCACAAGGCATTTGCAAGCTTGTTGAAGGAATGAAGGTTGAGGACGCGATTTCTCGCTTAAGAGGAATTGAGTGTGGAGGAAAACGCACCTCCTGTCCTGACCAGCTCTCGATTGCCCTTCAGCAGTTGACGAATTCGGAAAACTCATAAGTCCACATATAAAAATATCCGGCGCTGTTGCGCCGGATATTTTTATATGCTAAATTTTTTCCAATCCTTGAACTTTTTAATTAGATTTAAAAAATGCTCATAAAATTTCGCTTTGGAGCCGATTAGTAGTGAAAGTTCGTAAAGAAGTTTGCAAATGCACAGAATAACGACTATTCCCGCCAAGTTACGTAGAACTTCCATACTTAAAACCAGCTTTCCTCAATCTCGTGCCTTTTTGCACGGGTCATAAGAGCCATAAATGTTTCTTTAAGCGGTGCTTTGTTATAGAGGACATTAAAAGTAGCTTCGGTAATCGGCATTTCCACGCCGCATTTTTGAGCCATCGCATAACCGGAAGCCGCGGCATAATAGCCCTCGACCACCGCACCGACCTGCTTCATGGCTTCCTGCGGGTTCATTCCTGCGCCGATTAGAAGGCCTGCCCTGCGATTGCGGGAATGCTCCGAAGTGCAGGTAACGATGAGGTCGCCCATTCCGGCAAGCCCCGCAAAGGTTTCCTTTCGTCCGCCCATTTTTGCGCCTACTCGCGCAATCTCCGTGAGTCCGCGTGTCATGAGCATGGCTTTTGTGTTGTCGCCAAAGCCCATTCCGTCACAGCAGCCTGCGCACAGGGCGATTACGTTTTTGAGAGCCGCACCAAGCTCAACACCCACGATGTCGCTTGAGGTATAAACCCGAAAGCGCTCGTTCATGAACAAATCCTGAACCCACTCTGCAACAGTTAAATCTGCACAGGCACAGACACAAGCGGTTGGAATTCTGCGACCGACTTCCTCCGCATGGGAAGGGCCGGAAAGCGCGGCCACGGTATTTGCACCATGAAGCTCCTCGTCGATAACCTGCGACATTCGCAGTGAGGTATCCTTTTCAATGCCCTTGGTAACGGAAATCACAATTGTTTTCTTAGACAGCAGCGGTGCCATTCTCCTCGCAGTATCACGAACGGCAAAGGATGGAGTTGCTAAAACAACGGCGTCCGCATCACTTACGCACGAAATATCCGATGTCAGTTTAAGGTTTGCGGGAAGTGGGACGCCCTCAAGAAAAGGGTTCTCCCCCGTTGTTCTCATAGTCTCGCTTTCTTTTTCAAAAAAGGACCAAAGCGTTACATCATTACCGTTTTCAAAAAGCAGCAAAGAAAGGGCTGTTCCCCAAGCTCCGCTTCCGACAACCGATATTT